>JAAESD010000503.1 GCA_024229695.1 bacterium | reverse complement strand
TCAGGTGCAGCACCTTCACCAGTCATATTCTTCAGGTCGGCAACAGAAATCCATTTTGCCTGATGAGGTTCAGCTTGCTCTGAAACTGTGGCAAGTATCTCATCTTCGCTATCGGGTAATTCATCGAGAGAAATTGTGTAGACTGCACCAAAGTGAACACTTGATACATCGTTGCTGTCCGAGTTTATGAATCCGCTTAGTTTCAAGGCAGTACCACCAACAGTCAGACCGGTTTCTTCAACCAGCTCTCGAAGTGCCGATGCGCGCAGTAGTCCATGTTCTTGAGTTAATGGATCTTCTCTGTCGATTGGTTCAATATGTCCACCAAACCCAACAGACCAAAGCCCGCCAAGCCTGGCCTCTGTATGTTTTACTTTACGCTGGTAGCATAGAATCCTGGCATCATCACCACTACCGCGATGCAAAACCAGATAAGGAATTATCTGTTTGAAGTGTGAGCATTGTTCCATGAAATCGCGTTCAGCAAAAAACATATCTGGTTGTAGTGCTTCAAGATCAATATCAGTAGTTGGCAAAAACCCTTGCGGGCTTAATCCAGGGAAGAGATTAGTTCGACTTATTACAAGAATTGAACGCATTATTTGCTCCGGTTTGTTTATGGTAGAAATGCTTTCACATCGGATAATTTCCGTGGAAGGTATTCTTCAATTACATAGTTCAGTCCGTGCTTTGCAAGAGCTTGCTGCTCTGCACGAACTCCCATTTTAATCATCTTGTGCAACGCCAGTTGCCACGGCTTGTGATGCAAAATAAACGGATCATTTTTCAAGGCATCTTTTGCGCGTTTTATATCCACTTCTTTCAGTGGGTGAGTAGGTAGCTCATAATCTTCAATGTCTTGCGGAGTTATCCCAAGGAAGCTGGCTTGAGGTACACAGAAGTACTGATTCAAGTGAGCTGCAGAACCTGATCCCACTTTCAATGTTCTGTAAATGTTAGTGAATCCATAAGGGTCACCATCTACAAATACATGTACAGGGATATTCATATCATCTGAAAGTCGACGTACAAATCGACGACACGCCCTGGTTGGAACTCCACCAAGAGAGACCAGAATACAGTTCGCAGTTTTCCAGTAATTGTGTTTTACAAGTCGCTGGAACATACCTGCGGTTTCAATGCAAAGAATAAAATCTGCATCGGTTTCAAATTTGAGTTGCTCGACTGAAATTGGGACTGAGTAGGCGCCAGAACCAAATTTTGTGCAATCAATACGGAGCTCATCTCCAGAGTCACGATCATAATCAATTACAACAAGTTTGCCTGCTACATCGCCACCTTTTTCTTCAGGTACAAACCCAAGCTGTTCGCGATTAACTGAGAAAAATGCCTCAACATCTTCCATCACGGTATCACTCTCAGGTTGTTCCTTAAAACGAGCATCGCCCCAGTTTTTGCTTACATAGTAAGCCTCACGCTTGGTAGCCATGTCATCGGTTACAACAAGTTCCTGCGAAAGGGAAATCATTTTCAAAGTTTGAGCAAAAGTCTTAACGGTATTTACCGTCAAGGCTCTTTCCTTCTTTTTGCCTTTAAGTTTGAAGTAACCGATTTTCGGGTCATAGTTCACATTGGACAAACTTCGCAATGGAAACTTCATGGAAGGTTTGTTGCCCTTGAGTATATGATTCTTGATTACGCCGGCTTCTTTTTGCATCAACTTTATTAGTGTAGAGCCACTGACAGGTTTAACTGCTTTTTTCTTACCAACAGTTTTTTTAACCGCCGCCGCTTTTTTCTTTGGTGCAAAATTCAGCTCTTGTTGCTTCTCGGTTTTTTTCTTTGCGG
>JAAESD010000502.1 GCA_024229695.1 bacterium | reverse complement strand
GTTGATGAAAATGGACGGATTTCAGTTATTGTCGATTTTGACCATACACCTACTTTTAATGATGAGATTATGCTTGCTAATTCAGTAGGCTTTGAAACACAATTTCGATTTTGGTTGATTGATTCGATTGCAGGAACTGTGGAGTTGGAAAGAATAAACGAAATCGTGGACTTACCGGGGGTAGTTTTCGTAGAACTTGATGGCCGACTCGAAATTCAAATGAATGACGTCAAAGAAGTACATGGTGTTGACCTTGTATGGCAAGATACGGGATATACAGGTGCAGGAGTCACGATGGCAATAATTGACACAGGTATTGATGGCAATCACTCTGGAGTTGATGATCTTGATGATGATAACTCAACACATGACCCTAAAATTCTCGCATTTTATGATGCGGTAAATAACCCTGGTTTGACAAATGGAAGTGAGGTTGAACCATACGATGGTAATGGCCATGGTACACATTGTGCAGGGATTACAACAGGCACTGGAGCTCCAACTTACGAATATGTTGGAGTCGCACCAAAAGCAAACCTTGTTGGTGTCAAGGTGCTAAGTGATGGTGGTAGCGGTTCCTATGCTCAAGTGATGGCAGGTATGCAATGGACTGTTGACAAACGC
>JAAESD010000501.1 GCA_024229695.1 bacterium | reverse complement strand
CGAATCCTTGTTACCCTTCCACCTTCTATCAGTCTTTCAAACTTCCTGAATACGCCTTCCATAAACACCGTCTGAGGACAGGCATAGCCACACCATACTCTACCGAGCAGAGCAGTCAGGACGAACAGCAGGAAACCGAAAGCAGTAACTACAAAGAACATCAGATAGAAGTCCTGATTTGTGAAACTGAAACCAAAAATCCATGCTTGTCTGTCTGGTAGACTAAAGAGAACTAATGGTTTATCGCCAATCTTCAGCCAAGGTAACCCCATATAAACAAGCATCAGCAGGAAGTTGACAGAGTTACGGATTACCTGCCATTTTCCTAGGACATCTGCTGGTTGGATGAAGTTTCGAGAGCCATCGGCGTTGATTGAATAGACTGTGTCCAGGTCAGGTCGTCGCCGCTTGGGACGACGACCTTCAGTAGTTTGATTCATTTTACTCCGGTACTTGTTCCCCTTCAGGAGCTTTACCCTCAATGTCTGTGTTCTTCATTGTCAGTACGTAAGAAACAACTTTATTGACCCTCTTTGGCCCAAGTTGAGCGCCCCACGCTACCATACCTTTATCAAGAACACCGTTTGTAACTATTTTGTGTATATCAACAGGTTCTGCACCGTGAATCCAGTAGTTGTCGGTCAGATTCGGGCCGACAAGCCCCTGTCCTTTATCAAGGTGACAGACTACACAATATTGATCAAACAGTGCCTTACCCTCAGTGATACTTTCAGGCATATCTACCATCATCAACAAACTTTCATTGGTGATGCCACCTTCCATTGCTGCTGCAAGTTGCGCATCGGCAATGGCTGCCATTTCCGTGTTGTATTGAGCAACAGGGACATCAACAATCTTGAAAGTGTGAAAAACGAGCCGATATCCCAACGACAATACAATGGAACCATAGAGAATAAACAACCACCAATTTGGCAATTTATTATCGAATTCCTGGATTCCGTCAAAAGTGTGATCTCTTAATTTATCGGTCATTGTTGAACCCTCCTTTTGACTCCTGCTCAAGCGGAAGAGCTGCCATTTTATTACTGTCCTTTTTGCTGAGTACTGCAAAAACATAGTAAAGCACCAATAGGAAACTGGTGACAAAAATACCTAATCCAAGCAGAGGCCAAGCTAACAAGTTGCTGTTGTTATAGAACTCCTGAAACATGTTACTTCACCTCCTGCGGGCCTCGGCCAAGTCTTTGCAAGTAAGCAATTATTGCAGCCATTTCACTGTTTGGCTCAATCTCGATTCTTGCCTCTGAAAGATCCTTTGCAATAAGCTCTCCCTGAGAGAGTGCAACTGCAGCGGCATTTTCTATCTGCTCGTCAGTGTATGGAACACCGATTGTTCTGAGAACAGACATCTTTCCAGCAATCTTGCTGAAATCGACACTCTTATCTTTCATAAAAGCATAGTCAGGCATAATTGAACCTGATGAGATGTCCCGAGGGTTCATCATGTGCATGTAATGCCATTGATTAGGGTATCGGCCACCAACACGATGCAAGTCTGGCCCAGTCCTTTTTGATCCCCACTGGAATGGAGTATCGTAAATAAATTCTTCCACTCTGGAATACTCACCGTAACGCAGAGTTTCATGACGGAAAGGTCTGACCATCTGACTATGGCAGGTATAACAACCTTCACGCACATAGATATCGCGACCTTCAACTTCAAGCGGACTGTATGGCTCCTGCATGAATCGATATGTACCATCTTCATTTTGCAGAGCTGTAACTTCAGCCATTTG
>JAAESD010000500.1 GCA_024229695.1 bacterium | reverse complement strand
GCCCTGCTGACAGTTTTCCCGGAAAACGCAGAGATCGATGTCACTCTGGATCTCAACATCCCATGGTCGGAAGATCTGATGCAGGAAGACTCCGATGAGCCTGTGGCAGAACTTCAAGCACCGCTAACTCCAGTTGCAGTTGGTCGGCTCCCGTTTCTTGTAATTGCAATCATGTCTTTGATTGTTGGTTTTGCACTTGGTTTGCAAAGAACAGGACTTGTGTTCTCAATGCCTGGCAACCCATCAATTATGATGCACGGCCCACTTGTTATTGGCGGTTTCTTTGGAACAGTAATTGGCCTTGAACGTGCTGTCGCATTGCCGTGGAAATGGTGCTGGCTTGCACCTGCGTTGATGGGACTTTCCGCTCCTGCAACTTTGATTCTTGGTGTAGAGGTTGGCGCACCATTGCTGACTATTGGTAGTGCAATCTTCCTGCTGACAAATATTGTACTTACATACAAACACCAGACTCTGTTTAACGCGGCGATGGCAGTTGCTGCTCTGAGTTGCCTGTTTGGAAATGTGGTCTGGTTGCAGATCGCATCAATTCCACATTTTTTGCAGTTCTGGGCATCGTTTCTTGTGCTAACCATTGTTGGCGAAAGACTGGAACTCAGCCGTCTTTCTCCAAAACATC
>JAAESD010000499.1 GCA_024229695.1 bacterium | reverse complement strand
TGCACGCCATTTCTGGCGATGTTGCGTTCTTAGGTGTACCTATGTCTCGTGCTGTTGATATGGCTGTTGCTGATTACGGCGACATTCATGGTTTCAGTGTGAATGCTGGTACATGGTTGGATGATCTTTGTTCTTCTGATGGTGGTCAGGCTGCTGCTCAGACAATCGTCGCTGATGAAAGCGTGGTTGGTGTTCTGGGTACTTCGTGTTCTGGTGCTGCTACTGCTGCAGCTCCGTTGATCACGGGTGCGGGAATGGTGTTGATCTCAGGTTCTAACACTTCCCCAGCTTTGACTTCTGACTTGGCTGGTACTGCTGGTGACAATTGGAGTGAAGGTTATTACAGAACCGCTCACAACGATTTGTATCAGGGTGCCGCTGCAGCGAAGTTCGCTTATGAAGTTCTTGGAGCTACATCTGCTGCAACCATCCATGATGGTGATCCTTACACAGAGGGTCTAGCTACAGCTTTCGCTAATTCCTTTAGCGATCTTGGTGGCGATTTGCAGACAATAACTGCTGTTAATAAGGGCGACACTGACATGGTTCCAGTTCTCACTGAGGTGGCTGCTGGTTCTCCTGATCTTTTGTTCTTCCCTATCTTCCCACCGGAAGGTAACTTCATTTCACAGCAAGTTGGTGAAGTAGCTGGTCTTGAAAACACGACTTTGATGGCCGCTGACGGAATGTTGGTGGACAACTACATGGAAATCCCCGAATCTGAGGGCGTGTTCATGTCAGGTCCAGACCTTAACTTCGAAGGAAACGCTAATGCTGCTACCGGTCAAACCGGTGACGGTTTCTTGGCTGCTTACGAAGCAGAGCATGGTGAAGCACCATCTGCTGCTTTCTGGGCACACGCTTATGACGCAACAACACTTCTTCTTTCAGCTATCGAGGCTGCATCATCTAAAGATGGTGACAATCTTGTAGTTGACCGTGCAGGTGTTCGTGAATTCATGGCAGGTGTTTCAAGCTGGCCTGGAATCATTGGTGACATTACTTGTGACGACTTTGGTGATTGTGGTTCACAGCGAATTGCTGTAGTACAACACAATGACAGCAGCGATATCGCAGCTGGTAAAGACAATGTTGTATTCACATACTCACCAGGCAAATCCGCAGTAACAGGAGCAATCGCATCCGCTGATGGTCCTATGTGTGTTGGTTTGGTTACTGACGTTGGTCAGGTTGATGACAAGTCATTTAACCAGTCCGCTTGGGAAGGTGTTCAACGTGCAGCCAGCGAACGTGGTGCTGATGTTGATTACATTGAGACTCAGGCTGCTAAGGATTACGCAACTAATATCGGGTTGTTTGCCGATAATGGTTGCGACATAGTAGTGACTGTTGGTTTCGCTCTTGGTGAAGCTACTGCTA
>JAAESD010000498.1 GCA_024229695.1 bacterium | reverse complement strand
TCCATCGATTTTGAATTTATCTGATTTGTATCAACTCCGCCACGTGTTACTTCTGCCTTTGCATAGCCACCAGTTTTTGCCGGCCTGATTTGCCAGTTATTAATTGTACCGATCAGGTTTTGTTGATCAACTTTGGACATCTGTGCCCATGATAAAGTCAGTCCATGAAGTTTGCACCAGGCATGAGCAAGTTTTTTTGGCCATACTTTTACAAGCACAGAAGCAGGTGACAAAGTCCGATTATCTTCAAACAATTTCTCAAGATTACCACTCGGCAACAAGTCAATAGTCAGATCTTTGTTCATGTAGCTGGAAATTTGTAAAATTGCAGGGCCACTGATACCTCTATGAGTGAACAGCATATCACCAGAAAATACTTTTGAATCACAGCAGGTAGTAACCGGGATTGATAGTCCGCTTATAGATTTGCAGAAATCCAGCAATTCTCCAGAAAAATGCAGGGGAACCAGCGCGGGTCTAGGTTCAATAATTTTCAGCCCAAATGATCTGGCAATCTGATGTCCAATATCAGTGGCACCAATTCCCGGATAGGAGAGACCGCCAGTTGCAATTACAACATTATCACAACAGACAATTCCCTTGTCAGTGATTACAGAATATCCTTTGATAACTTTCTTGACTGAAACTCCGTTGCGTATAGTAACGCCTGCTTCTCTACATCGATCAGTCAGCATTGCTACAATTTCAGAAGCACGACCAGTACAGAAAAGCTCACCATTATCTTTTTCTTCCCACGAAATACCAGCTTCAGAAACCATCGATATAAAATCCCATGGTGTGAATCTGGCCAGAGCAGATTTGCAAAAGTGTTTATTTTTAGAGATATAATTATCCGGTCCTGCTTCCAAATTGGTAAAATTACAGTGTCCGCCACCGGAAATTTTGATTTTCTTGCCGGTTTGGTCATTGTGTTCCAAAAGCAGGGTGTCGGAGCCAATTGTTGCTGCACACAGCAATCCAGACGCTCCACCACCAATTATTACCGTTTTTATCTGTTCAGGAAGCATTTATTTCCAATTCCAGGGTTGTAAAGTGTTTCAATAATCCGTTGAATATGATATGATAATAGTTCGGACCCGCCAAGAATAACTCAATCTGTTTCTTAAGGAGCTTTTTTATGCGAGGCACCCAGATTTTCGCACGCACAAGCCTTGTGCTATTTTTACTTGCAATGATTGCTGGAATGGGACTGTTCCCAGACACAGCTGATGCTGCACCTAGAGCTGTATTTGGAGACTTGTTCTCCTCGGATGGCTGACCTTACTGTCCTGCCGCAGTTAGCGGTTTTATTGATTTGGATGATGAGTTTAGCAATGATGAATTTGTTGGCATTACTTGGTACACAAATGGTTCCTTTGGTATCCCAGAAAGTAGTTCCAGATTTAGCTGGTATGGATTTACTGGATCTCCAAGTGCTATGTTCGATGGAACTGAAGATGTTGTAGGTGGTGCTTCCAGTGGCTCAATGATCGATACTTACAGGCCAATTGTTAACTCACATCTTGGTGTTGACAGTCCTGTAACAATTATGGCCGGATTTGCTCTCCTTGGAAATGAAGGTTCTGTTTCAGTAACTGTTCAATCAACAGCTTCAATACCATCCGGTAATTACACTATCAATTTTGTAGTTGTTGAAGATGGGGCTCACAATTGCTTGAATCTGGCTCGTGCTGTTCTTGCATCTGAACCTTTGACTCTGTCTGGTCCAGGGGAATCACAGGCCGTATCAAGATCTTTTACTATGGATCCTAGCTGGAACGTAGACAATGTTCGTGTGGTTGTATTTGTTCAAGATCAAACCAACCCTCATGATGTATTGCAGGCTGCATATTCTGTAGCTGACTATGCTGGAATTATAACTGTGGATGCAGATCCAAACGGACTGGCAGCTCCATGGAATATGACTGGACCTGGAGGATTTGACATTACAAGCGCAGGCGATGCTTCATTGTATGTTTTCGATACTGGAGACTATACATTGACATGGTTGGACGTTGAGTATTGGGAATCTCCAACACCAGCTTTCTCAACTCAAACTCTTGTTGAAGATGGCGAAATCGATTTTGTCGGTCAGTATACCGGTGGACTATTTGTTGCTGACATCACGGGCGATCTTGGTGATGCTGGCTCTGCTCAGGGTGTGTCCGCAATTGATTACGATCTCGATGGTGACATCGATATCCATGTCATACGCGATGATGATACTGATATGCTTCTACAGAATGACGGTGGCTCGTTTACAAATGTAGCTACTGGTTTGTTGGCTGATACAGGTGGTGATGGTCGTGCTTCAACATGGGCTGACTATGATAATGACGGCGATATGGATGCATACTTGTCCAAAGATGGTTCAGCAAATGTTCTGCTGACAAACAATGATGGCATTTTCTCAAGCGTAACTTCATACGGCTTGAATAATGTTGACTCAGGTATGGGCGTTTCGTGGGTAGATTATGACCACGATGGACTGCTTGATCTATATCTGGTTAACAATGGTACTGATAATAAACTGTTCCACGCTTATGGTGATCCTGGCATCGGCCAATGGATATTCCTGTCAGGTAGCGCAACTGTTGCTGACTCTGGACCAGGAATGACTGGCGTCTGGTCAGATTATGATAATGATGGCGATCAGGACCTGTATGTTGTTAATTACCTCTCTGCAAATGTTCTTTTTGACAATGATCCTCAATATGGATTCTTCGATGCAACCGGTAGTGGCGCTTTGCCAAATATTGGTCGCGGAACTGGTGCTGCATGGGGTGACTATGACAACGATGGCGATATGGATCTCTATTTTGCCAACGATGGAGCTGCCGATGTATTCTGTGAATATCACAATGGTGCATTCAACCAACAGATTGGCGCACCATTAGGCGATACCGGTAACACCAACGGTGTTGCATGGGGTGACTTTGACAACGATGGCGATCTGGATCTATACATGGCCAAGCATGGTCAATATGACAGAATCCTACGTAACGATGACGGCACTTTCGTTGAAATGGCTCTTGGCTGGGATGAAACTGGTGGCAATGCCAACGGTATGGCATGGGCTGACTTCAATGACGATGGTAAGCTGGATGTTTATGTAGCAAATGACAACGGTCAGAATGTAATGCTTATGAACGGTGTTGATAATGGCAATCACTGGCTCAAAGTTAAACTGACTGGCGATACTGTTAATAAATCAGCTGTTGGTGCCAGAGTTACTGTTACAGCTGGTGGTCGCACAATGGTTCGTGAAGTTGCCACAAGTACAGGTTACTTGTCACAGGCTCCGCTGGTTCTTCACTTCGGTCTGGGAACTGCCACAACAGTTGATGCAATGACTGTTTACTGGCCTGGTGAAGGAACAACTGATGTAACTGTTGCTGCAGTTGATCAAGTGATCAATGTAAATCAGAGTGGCTCACCAAGTGCTGTTGACCCAACACCATCGAGATTTGCGCTACATCAGTGCTATCCAAATCCATTCAACCCATCAACAACAATCAGTTATGAACTGCCACAAGCTGGCGAAGTAACTCTGAAGTTGTATGATGTTTCCGGTAGCTTGATTACTACGCTCAAGAATGGTGTAGTTGAAGCAGCTGGTCTGAACTCTGTTGTTTGGAACGGTACCGATGACAGTGGAAAAACTGTTTCTGCTGGCGTTTATTTCTGTAATCTGAAATCTGGTAGCCACGATGCTACAGTCAGAATGGTTATGGTGAAATAAAAAACTGACTGGTTTTTAAAGGCGTCCTTTAATTAGGGCGCCTTTTTTTGTGCCATTTTCGCTGTGAAGTGCTACTATGTGCGCCGACCTTAAACAATGGAGAATAAAATGTCACAACAGTATGTATTCACACTTCAGGGGATTCGTAAAGTGGTCCCGCCAAATAGAGAGATTTTACGAGAAATCTGGTTAAGCTTTTTGCCTGGTGCAAAAATTGGTGTAGTTGGCTTGAACGGCTCTGGTAAAAGTTCACTGCTCAAAATTATGGCTGGGCTGGATGAAGAGTATGAAGGCAAAGCTTATGCAGCAGATGGTGTTTCTGTAGGGTTTCTACCGCAGGAACCTGTGTTGGATCCATCGAAAGATGTGCTTGGGAATGTAAAAGAAGGTCTTGGCGAGACTGTAAAAATGCTTGATGAGTTTAATGAACTTTCCACAAAAATGTGTGAACCAATGGAACCTGATGCCATGGAAAAAGTGATGGCTCAGATGGCTGTAGTACAGGACAAGATTGATGCGTGCAACGGTTGGGAGATTGAGCGTCAACTTGATATCGCAATGGATGCTCTACGTTGTCCACCTGGGGATTCTGCAGTGGAAACACTTTCCGGTGGTGAAGTCAGGCGAGTTGCATTGTGTAGATTGCTGCTTGAGAAACCGGATATGCTTTTGCTTGATGAGCCAACAAACCACTTGGATGCTGCATCGGTGTCCTGGTTGGAGAGACATCTCAGAGAATATGAAGGTACAGTTGTCATTGTAACTCACGATCGCTATTTCCTGGACAATGTAACTGGCTGGGTACTTGAACTTGACCGAGGATATGGTGTGCCTTGGGAAGGCAACTATTCTTCATGGCTGCAACAGAAACAGGAAAAAATGTTGTTGGAGCAGAAACAGGATGCAGCCAGAAGTAAAACTATTGAACGGGAGTTGGAGTGGATCAACACTGCGCCCAAAGCTCGTCACAAAAAGAGTAAAGCCAGGATTTCACAATACGAAGACATGGTCACTAAAGACAGGTTGATGCAGCAGAGCAAATCTCAGATTATTCTGCCTGCCGGACCTCGTCTGGGTGATGTAGTTGTTAAAGCTGAAAATGTTAAAAAACAGTATGGCGACAAACTGTTATTCGAGAACTTTTCATTCGATTTGCCAAAAGGTGGCATTGTTGGAGTTGTTGGACCAAACGGTGCAGGTAAAACTACTTTGATGAAATTAATTACCGGCGCAGAGCAGACAGACTCTGGTAATCTGCAGATCGGTTCAACAGTTGATATGGCTTATGTTGACCAGTTTCGTGATGACTTGTCTGATGATAGAACTGTCTGGGAAGAAATATCAGGTGGGGCAGAAGAGCTGGACCTGGGCGGCAGGAAAGTAAAGTCCAGAGCGTATTGTTCAGGATTCAATTTCCGTGGCGCTGATCAG
>JAAESD010000497.1 GCA_024229695.1 bacterium | reverse complement strand
TCAATTGTATACGACCCATCATTAACGATGTTTCCAAATGCATCATGAACTTTTACTACTGGTTGAGTAGCTAAAGCAACACCTGCAACAACAGCACTACTTGGTTGAGTGTTTATTGCAAGGGCAGCAGCGGCAGCATGATCAACAGTTATTGAACTCGTACATGCAGAAGTTAAAGTATCACTAGTATCTTGTAGTTTAAGATAAATAGTTTCCATCTTTTCATGATCAATATTTGTGTATGCTGCTGTACCTGTACTACTTGTTGGATTTGTTAAATTCAGAGTTCCCACCGAAGGAGTTGTAGAACAATCAGCTGTTGTATATGCAAGTGCGTCTACAGTAAATGATCCATCATCAACAATATTTCCAAAGGCATCATGAATTTCAACTACTGGTTGAGTAGCAAGAGCAACACCTGAGACAACAGACCCACTAGGCTGAGTTGCAATATGGATTGCAGCAGCAGAGCTATGATCGATGGCCACTGCATTAGAACAAGTATCAGTTAAACCTGCTCCATCATCGGCTTTTAAATAAATAGTTTCCATCGTATCGTGCTTAGTACCAACAAATGTTCCAGAACCACTTGCTGTAGCTTTGGTTGTTTGTGTAAACGTTCCACCTGAAGCAGTTGTTGAACAGTCTGGTGTTGTATATGCACTTAAAGTAATATTATGAGTTCCATCATTAACTAAATTTCCAAAGGCATCTAATATTTCAATCTCTGGCTGAGTCGTTAAGGCAACATCAGCCACCCCTGTGGTCGCAGGCTGAGTAGCAAAAGATAGAGCGGCCGCAGCAGCATGATCTACTGCAATTGCATTTGAACAATCTACGTTTAATACACCAGATGATGCTTTTAAATAAATTGTTTCCATCTTTTCATGATTTACATCTGTGTATGTTGTAACACCTGTCACTGCTGCTTTTGATATCGTACCTTGAAGTCCAGTTCCACTTGGCGCAGAACATCCAACGTTTGTATGTGCTTCCAGGACAATAGTGTCATTGACTGTGGTAGCTGTATTTCCGTATTGATCTTGAATGGTAACTATTGGTTGTGTTGCTAAAGATACTCCCGCAACAACAGCAGCACTTGGCTGTGTAGTAAATTCTAATTTGTTTTTAGCTGCAGAAACTACAGTAACAGCTCCTCCAGTGTTTAAAACATTAACAGAAGTAATATGATCTGAAATT
>JAAESD010000496.1 GCA_024229695.1 bacterium | reverse complement strand
TAACCGATAAGGTTGGCATTGCAGCAAAAATCAAACCATACGAAGAATATTTTACAACCCTTCCGGTACAGGCTGAATCGCATAATTATGAAGCGATTAACAATGTGAAAAGTTTTGAAAAGTTCCTGCGTGATGCAGGGGTTTCTAAAAAAGAGGCTGAAGCATTAACCTCACGCGCAAAAGTTATCTTTCAGGGTGATCCTGAAGGGACTGATGCCGAAACAGTCAAAAAGTTTAGTGAAGCTTTGGACAAAGTGGGCAATTCAATGACTGATAGTGCATTAATGCTTTAATTAATCTGGAGAAATAAAATGAAAGAACTATTAAACGCAATCGCCAAAATTGAGTCGATTGAAAGTCAACTGAACGCTTTTCAAGCAAAAGCATTTGAGGAAATTAAAACTGCCGGGACAGTCTCAAAAGAAACTGAGTCAGCAATCGAAGGCATCGGCAATACTCAACGCGAGTTGGGTGAACGTCTGTTGATGCTGGAGCAAAATGGAATGGGCTATAACGGTTCATCGGATCAGGGTGTAATGTCGATGGGTCGTCAATTCATTGACTCTGAAAATTACAAAGCATTTGTCGGTGGATCAACTCAGAAAGCACGTTTTGAGATCCAAGCGAATACTTCAGTTGGTTCCGATACTACGGTTGCACCTGATCGAAAAGTTGGTGTTGTTCCGGGTGCTTTTAATCCACTTCGCATGGAAACATTGTATCCAACAGTTCCAACTGCTAGCAACGCGATTGAGTTCACTAAAGAAGCGACATTTGTTAATAACGCTGCTGAAGCTGCTGAAGCTGCTGCAAAAGCGGAATCTGATGTCACTTTCAGTCTGGTGAACATGCCTGTTTCTACTGTCGCGCATTGGACTAAAATCTCTAAGCAACTGGCAGCTGACAATGCAGCACTCGCAGCTTATATCAATACCCGTATGGCATACGGTGTTGACCGTCGAGTCGAAACACAACTTGCTGCTGGTAATGGTACCGCACCGAATATCTCAGGAATGCTGGATACTGGCAACTTTACAGCTCACGGTTATGCTGCTGCTGATATCGGTACAACTCTGGCAAAGCTGGTTCTGATTCGCAAGATGATTGGTGATCTTCGCGCTGCTGGTTATTTACCAAATGCGATTGTTTTGAACCCGGCTGATGCCGCAACTATTGATACTGATTTGCTGACAACTAATGCCGGC
>JAAESD010000495.1 GCA_024229695.1 bacterium | reverse complement strand
GGTAGAACTGGTCTCTGTACCAAATACCGCAGATGTGGCTTGGGTAGTTGGAGCTGGACATGCTGCAGTGGTAAAGTCTAATTTAGTTGGTGATGTCTGTAAATTTGGAGGTGATTCATCATCTTCTGCAACAACATAAACATCATAAGCTTTATTGCTAGTTAAACTAGTGAGTAGAAAAGTTTTTAAAAATGGGCTACTAGTTACTGTTGCATTACCACTTTTTAATTGACCTGAGCCTCCACTACCTGTTCCTGCTTTTACTTCTGAAGCACTTGGGGCAGGATCTCCATCATCAACAACTACGTAATAAATAGTACCCGCTTCATCAATATCTACATTAAAAGTAAACTTTGTTGGCTGAATTGCAGAGGAAGACGGTGTGCCATTTTCAAATGTTGGTGGGGTAATGTCAGGGGCGGTGGTGTCTGTGGCATTTAGCCCTGTGGTTTCATAGGTCTCCGTTCCTGAACAATCATTATAAGCATAGATTTGAAAGAAATATTGTGTTCCTGGATCTAAATCTGAAACTGTAATATTGGGACTAGCTGAGGTATCAAAATAAACTGCTTGTTGTCCTGATCCATTCCACGACAGATCTGCTGTTGGTTCATCTCCATCACTTGGGGCAGTAAATGTGTTGGTATCACTGATATAAATCGCATAGCCATCGGCTCCGCCTGACGGGGCTGAAAAGCTTGTTAGGTCTAAGGTAGAACTGGTCTCTGTACCAAATACCGCAGATGTGGCTTGGGTAGTTGGAGCTG
>JAAESD010000494.1 GCA_024229695.1 bacterium | reverse complement strand
CAACCTTCAATGGTTAAACTGACGATTTATGATATCGCCGGTAGAGTTGTTCGTAACCTGGTCAACGAACATGTTGGCGCTGGTAGCCACGATGTTATCTGGGCTGGATTAAACAACAAGGGAGAGCCAGTTACTTCTGGTGTCTACTTCTATCTTATTGAAGCTGACGATTTCCGTCAGAGCAAAAGGATGATGTTGGTTAAATAAAACTAATATTATTTTGAATATAGTATTGCCCCTCGTCACAAATGTGGCGGGGGGCTTTTGCGTAACGGAATGTTTGTTATTTAGGTTTATTGAGTAGTAGAAAACAAGCCAGTTGACAAAAATACAAAGATGAAACATCACAACAAGCTGGTACTGACACAGTTAGGCTAAAATATAAGTATCGTAATATGTTTTATGCAAAAGCAATATATCGAAAAACAGTCACACATATTGTCGCAAAAATGTGATAGTATCAGCAGACGTGTTCCCGATAGCTAAATTGTTCCCAAACCAAGGAGAGACCCCGCATGAGAACGCCCCTGATGATTCTTGTAATTTTAGCATTGGCATTTGGTACAGCATCGGCTGGGATGCAACCAACTCTCAACGCAACGGCCCCTGAAAAAGGCTATGATCACATCGGTATTACTCACTCTTCCAATACCTTCAGGCAAGGTGGAGAGGATATGGCAACAGCAACTCCAATTGGTGCTGTACCTTACTATGATACTGGCACAACGCTTGGACATGTAAATGACTACGATGAAGAATGTCCTTACACTGGATCAACATCACCAGATGTTGTCTATGTCCTTAATCTTGCAGCAGATGAAATTATCGACATTAGTCTCTGCGACTCAGCTTATGACACGAAAGTGTATGTCTATGATGACTTAATGACTCAACTTGCGTGTAATGACGATGCAGGTTGTGGTGTTACCGGTTACCAGTCAAAAATTGATGCCTTTGCTGTAACTGCTGGCGTTGACTATTACATCGTTGTTGATGGCTACGGCTCAGATGCCGGTGACTATGTGTTGGATATATCAGTTGCTGTTGAGTGTATTCTTGATCCTCCTGCAGACCCCTACACACTTGAGGGTGAACCTCATCTTGGACCAGATTATATTGATATAACAAACGGTGGCTGTAACAGTGACCCTAATGTATTTGGTCAAATTCTTGGTGATGTAAACGGCGAGGCAGTCCTTTGGGCTCGCTCAGGTTGGTATACAAACCTTGGTAGTGACACTCGCGACACTGACTGGTACGAAGTAATCGCAGGCGGTACTCAGATTTCAGTTACTGCTGAAGCAGAACAGATTTTCTGGGTGGCTAGTATAATGGCACCTGTAGACTGTGCTAACGGTCTTGGTAATGATGTTACTCTTGAGCCATGTGTAGCTGGTTCTTTTGTAATTGATACAGTTCCAGGAGAGACATACTGGATTATTGCTCTGCCTACTACTTACTCAGGACCAGTCGCTGAATTCCGGTACATTCTGAATATCAGTGGTCTTGAAGAGGAATTTATTCCAAGTGAATTCCCTGACATTGCACTCAGTGCTACTGAACTTGATCTGGGTGATATTCTGATTGGTACAGAAGGTCAATCATTTGTAACAGTCCAAAATATTGGGCTACTGCAACTGGATCTTACTTGCGCAGTTGCAGGTACAGACTTCTCTGTTATGCCAACAGCACTGAATCTTCCTTATATGGCAGAAGATGATCTGGTTGTAAGTATCACGCCATTGACTGTTGGTACATTTGTTGACACTGTGACAATTGCAAGTAATGATCCTGATGATCCTGTTGTAACTGTTGCATTGACTTGTACAGGCGTAGATTCTCCAGTGATTAATGTATCTCCAGCTTCCTTTGATGTTGCTCTTGTCTCTGGATCATCTGCTGACTATCCACTGACTATCAGTAATACCGGTCCTATTGATTTGAACTACAGCATCGAAATTGCTAGTCCTTCAAAATCAACTGTTCAATTTGGTGACATTGAAAACAATGACATAGTTGCAAGTGGACAAGTTGTTCCAATCGCATCTCTACCTTGGACAGAACAAACTATATCTATTGGTAATACAACTGACATCGATGCTACATCATCTCATGGTTCAGCATCAGGTTTGAATGTCACATCTCGTGGCGAACAAATCTTTGGTGATACAAGTAATGTATACGGTCCTGGTGGAGACAGAAACCGTGGTAACTTCTTCTACTGTGATACTTCAACCACTCTGCTTGAGCACAGATTCTATCTGAACGCAACTGCAGCTGATGACATGTGGTTCCTGGTTTACGAAGGTAATGCCGATATCGGTACGTATAACCTGATTAGCTCTGCACAAATTACTGGTGCAGGTCCAGGTGAAGGTTGGTACAGTTCAGGTGCTCTTGATGTACCTCTGACTGCAGGAAATTACTATATCCTGACTACCTACTGGGTTGCTAGTTCTAACTATTACAACCAGCAGGGTATTACTCCGTTCCCAATCGATACAGAATTTGGCCAACTTGTTACAGCTTGTGGCTGGGCATGGGGATTCACCTCAGGTGTACCACCAGTAACAAGCATTGACGTTCCTGCTGATCCATTCAGTGGCGACCCAATAGCTTACCATCAGGCAGTTGTAACTGGTTCAGGAACCAGCTGGCTTTCAGTTGCTCCTGCCAGTGGAACAGTTCTTCCTGCTGGATCCGACGATGTTACTGTCACATTTGATGCTACTGGTCTTTGTGATGGACTATACAATGCAAACATTGTTGTAAGCAGTAATGATCTTATAACTCCTGTTGTTACCGTTCCTGCAAGCCTGACAGTTACAGGCGGTGTTCCTGAAATCGATGTTACTGAAGTTGTCGACTTTGGTGATACATATCTGTTCGATTTTTCAGAACAGACAGTGACAGTCACAAATGTTGGTTGTACTCCACTTGATATTACCAGCATTGCAACAACGGGTGATTTTTCTGCCAGTGAAGCTGCTGCTCTTCTTGCGCCAGACGAGTCACTGGAACTTATTGTTACATTCTTCCCACTGACTCTTGGCGCTCATACTGGAACGCTGACATTTACCAGCAACGATCCTGTTACACCTTCATTGGTTATTGATCTGAGCGGTAATTCAATAGAAGCCCCTGTAGTTGGTGCAACACCAAATCCTATGGATGTATCTGTTGACGTAGGAAATAATGGTTCTGCAGTTCTAACAGTTACTAATAGTGGTGGATCAGATCTTGACTTTACTGCCGAGGCAATACTTTCACGTGGTGATCGTGCGAGTTACGAATATACTCCTCATGCAAAAGGTGAAAAAGATCTTAATGTTGGTGGCAGAGGCAGTGGTGGACCAGATCTATTTGGCTACTCATGGATTGACAGTGACGAAGCAGGTGGACCTGTTTACGACTGGGTAGATGCTACCGTTGGAACTATGGCTTTTGATACTGGTGATGATTCCAGTAATGGACCATTTGCTCTGGGATTTGACTTTGACTTCTATGGTCAGACATTCAACTCTGTACTGATTTGCTCTAACGGGTTTATCAGCTTTACATCCACTGCAACTTCATATTCAAATGGCATGTTCCCTGATGCAGCTTCTCCGCTAAACTGTCTTGCTCCATTCTGGGATGATTTGAATCCTACTGATGGTGGTACTTGCTATGTTCTGGCAGAACCGGGCAGATTTATCATTCAGTATGATGCGTTTGTACCTTATGGCGGAGCTGGTGGACCATCATACACATTCCAGGTAATATTGAATATAGACGGTTCAATTATTTACCAATATGCATCAATGCTTGCTCCTATGGAGAGTGCTACAGTCGGAATGCAGAATGGTGATGGTACTGACGGGCTGATGATTGCTTACAATGCGCCTTACATTCATGACGGATTGGCCATTGAAATTTCAGCCACACCTCCATGGATGGTCGTTACTCCTGAAATTGGCACCGTGATTGCAGGCGGATCATTTGATTTGGCTGTAGACTTTAATTCTGCGGAGCTTGAACCTGGTGATTACCTGGGCTCAATTTTGATTGCAACTAATGATCCAGTGACACCACAGTTATCAGTTCCTGTAACATTAACAGTAGGTGCTCCTGTAGGTGTAGGTAGTTTGCCAACCGCCTATACATTGAAGCAAAATATGCCTAACCCGTTCAACCCATCAACAACAATCAAATTCGCATTGCCAGTAAGTGGTCATGTTAATCTTGATGTTTACGATATTGCTGGACGCCTGGTTAGAACTCTGGTTAATGAAGAAATGGAAGCAACAGACCACAGTGTGGTTTGGAATGGTCGTGACAACGACAATCGTCAGGTAGCTAGTGGTGTATACTACTATCGCCTGAGTGCTGATGACTTCAATGATACCAGGAAGATGATGTTGGTTAAGTAAGATCAACTAATCTGAAAGAAAAAGCCCCTCGTCACAAATGTGGCGAGGGGCTAGTTTTATTAAGCCAGCTCTAGTTCAATCCAGGTAGTTTTTACTAATGGATATTGATCAAGTTCATTTCTTGCATCAATTATGAGATCAATTCTTCCAGTCAGATCACCACAACCACTTATTTCATAATGGTGAGCCGGGGCATAAGCCTCAACACCCTTGGCTTCAGGATGAATATTTTCTTCAGTAACTGTGTTTATCTTTTTTACTCCACGAGGCATTGTCTTCAGAGTTGATAAAATCTCATCACCATACTGTTTTGCAAATGCGTGAAAAGTATAGCTGAATCTTGCAGAGCTTATTTTGTTGTCAGCTTCTATTTGAAGTCCGGTTTCTGCGAACATCTTTTTGGCGTTGCGTTTCAGAAGTGTTCTTGTGCTGCCATCAACAATCAGGTGACAGTCATCGCCGTGGACTCGAACTTTGTCCAGCAATTTGCGTGCAGTTGATGGGCCGGTAATTTCTTCTTCAAGGCAATACCAGAGTATGCCATGATTGCCAGAACCAAGCATGATGCCTGAAAGAAATCCATGTACTAAATCGTGTGGACCAGAGAAAACCATTTTGTAAAATGATGATGGTCGTTTTTTTGTAGTAGTCATCTTCAATCTCCTACAGGAAAAATACCAGAGTAACGATTACGAAAACCGGAACAAGGATTGGTAGTGAATATTTCAGCATATATCCAAAAAAGCTTGGCATCGGAATACCAGCCTCTTCAGCTATTGATTTAACCATAAAGTTTGGTGCATTGCCAATATAGGTCATCGCACCCATGAAAACTGCTCCTGCGCTAATTGCAGTCAGTTTAATGATGAAGTCAATATTGCCACCAGCAAGCATTCCGGGAACTTCACTTTCATTAATACTGCCAAGAGCAGTGTTGAAGAAGACCAGGTAGGTAGGGGCATTATCAAGGAAACTCGAAAGCCCACCAGTTACCCAGAAATAGCGCAACGGTGTGCTTACAAATTCAATCAGTCCTGCCAGCGCACCATCAGAGCCAACTTGCAGAATGGCAAGAGCAGGGATGATTGTCATGAAAATGCCAGCGAACAGATATGCAACTTCCTGGATTGGAAACCAGGAAAATTCATTTTTTTCACGGATTGCTTTGGTGGTGAATTTAAGAGACAAGAGACCCATCAAAATCAGGAATAGATCTCGGGCAATATTTTGCCAGGCCATTGTTACATGACCGATTACATGAAACTCAGGGAGTTTCACAGAACCGGAGAACAATACCCCAGCCATCACACCAAGCAGCATTAACAGGTTATGAAGGCCTTCAATTTTAATACTGCTACCTGTGTTATCGACTGGTACATTTTCTTCTTTTTTGAACCAGTAATTATCAACAGCAACAAATATTCCAAGTAATAAAACAACAACCAGAATCATATGGGGAAGGAGAGCTTTAGTTACCCAGAAAAACGGAACGCCATGCAAGAAGCCTAAAAACAGTGGTGGGTCTCCCAGGGGGGTTAAACTTCCACCAACATTGGCAACTAGAAAAATGAAAAAGATAATTATATGCACTTTATTTCGACGCCATGAGTTGGCTCTCAGAAGTGGTCGAATCATAACCATTGCAGCACCTGTTGTTCCGATCCAGGATGCCAGCAAGGTACCAATCAGTAGTAAAATGAAGTTTACTTTTGGAGAACCACGAAGTGAGCCACCAATAAAGATGCCCCCAGAAACTGTATAAAGTGACCAAAGCAGAATGATAAATGGGATATAATCAATTAAGTAAATATGAACAATTGATTGTATTGCTTCGAATTTGAATGCAAAGAGGAATGGAACAGCAAAGGCTATTGCCCAGAAAGCAGAAATTTTTGGGAACTGTTTATGCCAGAAATGCGGTGCCACCAAAGGGAATATGGCGATTGAGAGCAAAATGCCAGCAAAAGGGATTGCGCTCCAAAGTGGGAGGCGCTGGCCAAGCTCAGTATGATTTGAAGCATGAATCTCCTCATGATGTTGTTCCTGTGGAGCATGATCATGTGCCAACGCGCTTATTGAGAGCAAGCTGATTGTTGCTACAAAAAGCAGAAAGAAGAGCAGTTTACTGTGCTTAATTGAGAGTTTCATTTTCCTCCAGACGAGAAAACAAGTCTGTTTTGGTCCTGAAAAATTTGATGCATTTACAATTCTGGAAGCTAGTTGATGTGAGTACTGGTGTCAACGGTCAGAATGAAATGAAAAAGTATTATCATAATAATGAATATTTTACTTGCAAATTTTCGGTTTTTTATCAATTCTTCTGGTAATTCGGCTAGTAGTAACATGGATGACTACTGGCAAGTAGTTGTTCGACAAAAGGAGACTGTTTTGAAAACACTTAAGTTCACTGCCCTGATCGTGACTCTAGCAATGCTGTTCGGCTTTACCGCTGCCCTTGCTGGTGCCATTGAGGTGAACGGTGATATCCGTTACCGTACTTTCATGGATAACACAGACTTTAACAGCGACACAGATGCGTACTTCTGGAGTGAGATGCGTTCTCGTGTTAATCTGAGTGCCAGCAATGGTGACAACCTGAATTTCTTCATGCAGATGCAAGATAGCCGTACAATCGGTAATGAGTCATCTGCAATCGCTGACAATGGCATGTATTCAATGCACCAGGCTTATTTCACATATAGCCCATGTGCAGCTTCCAGCTTCATGGCTGGTAAATTTGCTCTTGGTCTACACAATGAGCGTCTTGTAGGTAAAGTTGGTTGGAATAATGTTGGTAGTACTTTTGAAGGTCTTGTACTTAATCGTACATTCGATAGCTTTACAGCTACCTTCCTAGGTACTCAACTAAATGAAACTTATAATCCTGAATTGCCTGCTCCAGATGCTGACCACAAACTATGGGGTGCAAATTTTGCACTGGATATGTTTGATGTATTCGGTTACTGGGACTTCAATGAAAATGAAGACAGTGACCATAGTCGTATGACTGTTGGTATCTACCGTGCTCACGCATGGGATGCTATGGACTATGAGTTCATGGGTGCTTACCAGATGGGTACTTATGATGCTGATACTGACATCGCTGCTATGATGTTCTTTGCTGAGTTTGGTTTCACACTAGAGAACGGTGCACGTGTTGCAGCTCTATTGGACTACACTAGTGGTGATGATGCTTCTACTGAAGAATGTGAAGCATTTGACAACCTGTTCTACACAGGTCACAAATTCCGTGGCGCTATGGACTACTTCCTAGCTAGCAATGATGAAGGCCTGATGGATATGGCATTCAAAGTCAACTTCCCAGTAAATGAAGCATGGGGCGTAAGCGCTGCTGCTCATATGTTCAAACTAAATGAAGTTATGGATGTTGCTAAGTATGTTGGTGGAGAAGATGCTCTAGGTAACGAGCTGGACTTTGCTGCAACTTACTCTGATGGTGCTTTTAAATGGACCAACGGTCTGAGCATGTTCATGGCTGGCGATGCTATGGGTACTGACTTGGATAACAGCATGTGGTTCTACAGTCAGTTCTCAGCTAAGTTCTAAGAAACTTTCTGTACTGATATATTACCCCGGCAGCTTTGCTGTCGGGGTTTTTTTATGCTTTGGGTTTTATT
>JAAESD010000493.1 GCA_024229695.1 bacterium | reverse complement strand
GCTCCAAACAGATTTTTCCAGGACGGTGAAATGCTGAGCGACAAGGTTGTTGGATTTCCTATGATGCCGTTTGGCGAATTGGCATCGATGGGTGAAATGGACACTGAAGGTTACAGTGCAGGACAAGTTGAAAGCTGGCTGAAAGATACTGCCCGCTATTGTGCATACCATCGTACAGTGCGAATGATTTACTCTCACCCTTATGATCTGTTTGAGTATGAAAACACTGAACAATACATTGAACCGTTTTTGAACTGGCTGGACATGATGGGAACCATGCAGGACAACGGCAAACTTCAAGTCAAACCGATGACCTATTTTGCTGAGTTCCTGTTACACATGCTCGATACCGAATACAGTTTTAATATCGATGATAAAGGGCTGAAAGTTGAACTGCAAAATGACGCAGGGTTGAAAGATATCACTTTTTCAGTCTCTGCTGACAAGTGGTTCGTGCCAGAATCTGATAAGATTTCTGCAACAACCAGCCAGGGACAACATTTCATTACCGTCACTTCAGATATAAATAGCCTT
>JAAESD010000492.1 GCA_024229695.1 bacterium | reverse complement strand
TTAACTCTACTAGCACCGTACTCGGCATAAGCCAATGCCGCCTGATAGCTGGTCGTGTTGGCTTGAGTTGAAATATGGAGGGCTGCCTTGAGATCAAGTTTTTATAGTTCTGTCAAAACAGCAAAGTCAGCAACAATAATTGCATCGACACCAATTTCATCAAGAGCCTGAGCAGAGGAAATCATTTGCGAATACTCATCGCTCCAGGGGTAGATGTTGAGAGTGACATACCCTTTTTTCCCAAGGGAATGCAGATGGGAGAGACCTGTTTCAGCATCATCCAGTGAAAAGTTGCCAGCAAAGTTGCGCAATGAACCAAACTCGGTACCAAAGTAAACAGCATCTGCGCCATAGGCAGCAGCCCATTTTAGTTTATTGAGATCGCCTGCGGGTGCAAGAAGTTCCATTGCTATCTTTCAGGTATAAAAAAGGCCCCTAGCTATGGTGTGCCGGGGGCTGTATTGGTAGCGGGGACAGGATTTGAACCTGTGACCTTTGGGTTATGAGCCCAACGAGCTACCAGACTGCTCCACCCCGCATCCATATTGATTTGACTTCATTTCTGAAGTGGGCGCAATATAGGAGCGACGCCAGCACAAGTCAAGAAAGAGAATGTCATCTTGATTCTGTTTTTTCAGCCTCTCCAACTATTTCAATCACTTTTTCTCCAGGCTTGTGCATCCTGTATTTTTCGCGCGCAACTTTTTCCAGCATATCAGGGTCATTTTTCAGAGCTTCTATGTCTGCCGTAAGTTGAGCTTGTTGAGCTTGTAAATTGCTAAGTTCGGTTGTGAGATCATTTAATTCAGATTGCAGGTTGGAATATTTTCTAAAACCATTTCTGTCAAAAACAAGATGCCAGATTGCAAACAGCAGCAGGGCAAAGAATGCGAATGTAGGCAGCTGCTTGAGAATCGGTCTGGCCGCGGGGGAACCTCGCATGAAACGGGTTCCATTGTTTTCCTGTTTTGTCATGTTCGGCTTCCTCCATGAAGCAGTCAGATTTATTTGCGGTTATAGAAACATCCAAGTCCTGGGTAAACTGCCAGATCGCCGAGTTCTTCTTCAATTCGTAATAGCTCGTTATACTTTGCAATGCGTTCGCTCCTGCAAAGTGATCCGGTTTTAATCTGGCCGGCATTCGTTGCTACAGCCAGTGACGCGATAGTTGTATCTTCAGTCTCGCCACTACGATGACTTATCACATTTGTATAATTCGCGCGTTTTGCAATCTCAATTGTTTCCAAAGTTTCACTTAGGGTCCCAATCTGGTTCAGCTTGATCAGGATGCTGTTTGCGCAACCACTATCGATGCCTTGTTTCAATCTTTCAGAATTTGTTACAAACAAATCATCGCCTACAATTTGAACTTTGCCACCAAGTTCTTTATTCATTTTAGCCCAACCATCCCAATCGTTTTCATCAAGTCCATCCTCGATAGAAACAATTGGATAGTCTTTTACAATTCCCTTATAGAAATCGATCAACTTGTCAGCATCCCATGCACCATCACCCTCGGCATCCAGGTGATATGCACCATCTTTGAAAAATTCACTAGCTGCACAATCCAGAGCCAGAGTGATATCTTCGCCAGGTTTGTAGCCCGCTTTTTCAATAGCTTCAAGTATTACATCAAGGGCTTCTCTGTTACTACCCAGGTTAGGGGCAAACCCACCTTCATCGCCAACACTTGTGGCCATTCCTTTGCTGTTCAAAACAGTTTTCAGGTTGTGGAAAACTTCAGTTCCCATCTGCAAAGCATGACTGAAGCATTCAGCGCCAGTAGGCATAATCATAAATTCCTGAATATCGACATTATTATCAGCATGTGAGCCACCATTAATAATATTCATCATAGGCACAGGTAATGTTCTAGCTGAAACACCACCAAGGTATTGATAAAAGGGAAGGGCAGTTGCACTGGCGGCAGCTCTTGCTACTGCAAGCGACACACCCAGAATCGCATTGGCACCCAGATTGCTTTTGTTCGATGTGCCATCAAGTTCGCAAAGAATACGATCTATAAGTACTTGTTCAGTTGCATCAATATCCAGAAGCTCAGGCTCAATAATTTCTTCAACATGTCTTACGGCATTCAGGACACCTTTGCCCATGAAT
>JAAESD010000491.1 GCA_024229695.1 bacterium | reverse complement strand
TTGGCAAGAAGGTGCCAGGTATTGGATAGTTGTTCAGGTGATTCGAGAACAACTGAAAACAAAAAGACCCTGGATCTACAGGGACTTTGGTGAATTAGTCTGTCAATATCCTTATCCATCCGCATACGCTCCCAGCAGATCCTGACATTTTTTGCTTTCCGCCAACATGACAAAGGTTCCAACAACAGGTACCAATATCCATCCAGAACAATCGTGCACCCTTACATCACGATTGGCTGGTGTTGCAGATAACGCTTGAATTGCAGGCATCACTGCTGGTTGTTTCTTGCTTGGTGCTCCATAACCATTGCTTCCAAAGCGATATTTAATGTCTGCCGTAAAGCGAGTATCAAAGGCTTCGTCGTAAGAAAGATTGGCTCCAAGTGTTAAACCATTGCTGATGTTGTAGGCGAGTCTTCCTTCATGACGGCTTTCATCATGTGAACCATCTCAGCTACGACGATGTGGCGGTCATGGTTGACGTCATCAATGACAACCTGACGTGCTTCATGCAGGTAGTTCCGTGCTTGGCGTTCATCGACTCCCCACTCTGAGGCAGCGTGATGAATCAACTCTGAGTTGACTGCTCCTTTAGAGAGCATCTGTACAAATTGCAGAATGTGCTTTTCTTTTTCGTACTTGGTGCATTTCTTACTCATGCTTCAATCGCGTTGTGACGCCATATCGGCCTGACGTCCAGTTGAACATCTTCTAACAAGCGCCTGAATGATGTTAACTATTGCCTAGTGATTGTGGGCTCTCGATAATCGGTTAGGCACTCAGAAAAAAGTCTGAATTCTCAATCCACCACTTTTTGACTGATTTAGATTTCTTTCCTGTGAGTCTCGTAAAGTCATCTGTGATTCGGGTTGCTTTGCCTGCACGAAAAGCATCAAGGTGGCACATCACCTCAATATCTACATATGATTCCGTAAAACCAGCTTCTGTAATCATCAAATTCCGAAATTCATCTCTTGGCATATCTTGATAGATAATGCGGCGATCAAGGGCTTCCGTGGCAGCAGTTGCTACTTCCTCGAAAGACACCGCCTCCGGCCCAGTGATCACATATTCACAACCAATATGTGATTCTTTTGATGATTCCAAAACAGTTATAAATGCATCTGTGACATTTTCTAATGCCACAAAACCGACCTTTGCTTTTCCGACGCAGGACATCAACATGTTATCACTTTGGATCAATTCACGAAATGGTTTGAAGTTGGATTCCATGACCGTCTGAGGCCCGACAATAGACCAGGGTAGACCCGCGGAACGCATTAATCTCTCGGTGGCTAACCCAGTCTCACCAAGTGCATCATCATGCTCCACTCCACCAGTTAGAAGCACAATCTTCGCTCCGTTGCCAGAGCGAATCATGGCCTCAATAATATTTTTCTCACGAACTTCTTTCTGATCATCCATTGGTGCATTGACCAACACCTTGTCGACTCCATTCATTAATTTATCCAAGGTTGAGGGATCATCCATATCGGCGGGAATCAGTTCAGCTCCAGGTGCATCCAACGTTGCCAACGTTTTTTCAGATCGTCCTGTCGCCCTGACTGGCAGACCACGTTTAGCTAAGCCTTCAACAACAGGACGACCAAACATTCCAGTGGAGGCCATAACAAGGATCATCTTTGTTCAATCAGCTCTATAAAGGTAAATAGCAAATTTTGCAGCTTCCTGCACGATTGCAGTGTTCATAACCACCCCCAGACCGTTGGTCTGAGGTTTTTGAACAGTTGTTTAATGAGCACAGGAAGCCGGCATGTCATTCCTGAAGCAGCAGACCTTCCTTTGCGGGTCGTTCATCAATCAGCCGACACCGTTCTTCGGTGCATGGCGATCAACTTGATCTAACCCCATAGCGCTGCATTGGATCTATAGCTTGCGGATGATCATCCGTTAGCTGTTTGCAGAAGCAACGAACAAACGGCGGTCCGCCCGTTAAATCAAAGTGCTGCCTAGCAACTTTGTTTCACAGCAGCCAGCCAGCGGGTCATCGGTGATGCCTTTGGCTTGTCTCGTTTAACAAGGCGAGACACTGGCTCACTGCCTCGAGTCTCACGAAACTGGACAGCAAGCAGCCC
>JAAESD010000490.1 GCA_024229695.1 bacterium | reverse complement strand
TCCATCCTCTTCAGGATTCTCACTGCTGAACAAGTTATCGTATAACCTGATCTCTGCATCAACACCGTGCTCTACTGACACCCACTGCAAAGTCCCTTTAACACGTCGGCCATCAGGCGATTGTCCCCCGCGAGATTCAGGGTCATAACTGCAAAGTAATTCAACAATATTGCCATCGTCATCCTTGATTGCTTCATCACAGGTGACGTAGTAAGCGTGTTTAAGCCTTACTTCACGGCCAGGCCCGAGCCTGAAAAACTTGCGTGGTGGATCTTCCAGAAAGTCTGTGCGTTCGATGTAGATTTCTCTGCTGAACGGAACCATTCTGGTGCCATCGGCTTCATTTTCAGGATTGTTCACGCACTCAATATCTTCAGTTTGACCTTCGGGGTAATTGGTGATTGTAACTTTAAGAGGATCAAGAACTGCCATCACCCTTTTTGCCGATTTGTTCAGCTCATCGCGTAAACAGTGCTGCAAAAGAGCAAGGTCAACAACGCTGTCCCGCTTTGCTACACCAATTTTATCGCAGAAAGTTCTGATTGATGAAGGGGTGTAACCCAGCCTGCGCATTCCACTCAAGGTAGGCATCCGCGGGTCATCCCAACCGGAGACTTTGCCCTCTTCAACAAGCTGTAAAAGTTTACGCTTGCTCATTATTGTGTAAGTCAGATTCAGACGGGCAAATTCAATCTGCTGTGGATGAAAAACATTCAGCTGCTCAAGGAACCAGTCGTAAACCGGTCTGTGAACTTCAAACTCAAGAGTGCAAATAGAGTGAGTAATCCCCTCGAGTGAATCTTCCAGGCCGTGGGCCCAGTCGTACATTGGGTAGATGCACCAATCGTTGCCAGTTCTGTGATGTTCCGCGTGACGAATTCTGTATATCAGAGGATCACGCATCAACATGTTGTCATGAGACATATCAATTTTTGCGCGGAGAACTTTTTCGCCGTCGGCAAATTCACCAGCACGCATTTTGGCAAGCTGATCCAGATTTTCTTCAACTGAGCGATCACGAAACGGGCTGTCAACTCCCGGAGTTGTTACGGTGCCTCTATTTTCACGAATCTGTTCACCAGACTGGTCGTCAACATAGGCTTTGCCATCGTTGATAAGCTGAACAGCAAAGTCATACATCTGCTCAAAATAATCCGATGCAAAGTATAGCCTGTCTTCCCAGTCAAAGCCCAACCAGCGCACGTCTTCCTGAATGGAGTCAACATACTCCTGGTCTTCCTTGGTAGGATTCGTGTCGTCAAAACGCAGATTGTAAAGAGCATTTTCACGCTCTTCGGCAATACCAAAATTCAGGCAGATACTTTTAGCATGGCCAATATGCAGATAGCCATTTGGCTCCGGCGGAAACCGGGTGTGAACACGGCCGTCGTGCTTGCCTGTTTTTTCATCCTCGGCAATAATGTCACGAATAAAATCTGTCGATTTCAATTCTTCACTCATTGAAAATCCTTTAGTAATCGATGCCTGCAGCTTTCACGTGCGATGCATCAAAAGCGTGACATGGAGTCACACCATAAACCATATTGCACTCGGGGCACTTACCCTCAAAGTGAGTCATTTTAAATTCAGTTTCACAGTTACTGCAAACCATGTCCAACGGTGCTGGCATCATCTGCTTGTTGAAACCCATCATTCTTACTTTATCGACTACTGCGATGCC
>JAAESD010000489.1 GCA_024229695.1 bacterium | reverse complement strand
TTTGGATTTGAAAATGTATATCGACGATTCAGTTCAGTTGAACCGTACCATTTTCAGATTCCTGCCCCGGAATCTTTTGTCGGCTACAATTTTTTACGAAAACGATTAAATTTGTTGCGCATTTTCAATATAGTTTCGTTCAGCCCAGAACATTCACCAAGTTACTTCGATGCATCGCGACTGAATGTTTCTGTTTTTGAATCACTGCGCCAGGATACAGGCAAACCCAGGATGATGTATATCCACTATATGGAACCACACATGCCGTACTATCATCACCCCTACAAACCGGTACAGGTTAATCGCTACACCTCAGCATTGAAGGATGAGATTCGAAAAGCCTATCGCGAGGAATTGACAGCAATTGACTCTGGCATTGAGGATCTCTTTGCTGAGTTGAATACAAATGGGCTACTTGAAAACAGCTGGATTCTGATTACTTCCGACCATGGTGAAGAGTTCCTGGATCATCACAAATGGGGTCACGGAAAATCGGTTTTCCCAGAAGTATTAGGTGTACCCGCAATTCTGGTTGCGCCGACTTCCAGATATGAACCGATGGTTATTGATTCTGTTGTTGAAAATATTGACATCATGCCAACCTTTGCCGAAATCGCCGGTATCCCTGTTGACGAATACTGGGAAGGTGAATCGTTATTGCCCCTGATTGAGAAAACAGGACAAGGAACAAACCTGGCTCTTGCCCAGTTTGATGATACTAAAAGGCTTTGGTCAACGGCAATACTGGGACAATGGCAGGTAATATTCCGTGAACCATCGGGTGCTGAGACAATGGACCCAGCGGAAAGAGAACTGCAGCGGAAGGTTCTGCTATTCAACCTTGAGATTGATCCTCTGGCACAGAATAATTTGTTTGAATCAGAATCAGCAAAAGCCACAGAGATGATTTATTTGCTTGAAGATGAATTGGAAAGGCTTGAAGGCAGTGCTCCAATGTTCAGAGGCGATATAGAAGGCATCGACCCTGAACAGATGGAACAATTACGTGCACTTGGATACGTGAACTAGAACTTCAGTTTTATATCGGCTTGAAGGCGGTTGTATGTTGCACCGTCTTCAATTTTTTCGTTCATGAAGTATGTAAGACCAAACTTGGCGCTTTCACCAAACATGTAGCCAAAATTCATTTTATGGCCTTGATAACCTGTGTTGCCACCGCCAAAATCACCATCATCAAAAGCATCATAAACTGAGTTAGCTTCAACTTTACGATAACTCCATTGAGCATCCCAGCTACCCACATTTTTGGCTTTGCCAAGTTTAACACCAAACAAAAAACCTGTATCGTCTGTGTCAGCTTTACTGTTTGCTGAGTAATCGACAAATAATGAAGCAGGTTTGCCGCCTACATGCGAATTCAATACACCAAAAAACTCATTTAAATTGTAATCCTGTGAATTAAACAATTTAGAATAGTTATACCAGCTGCCTCCAATTTTCAGTTCCATTGAACTGATGTCAAAGCTCATGCCGGCCTGTGCAGCATACAGAGCTGCGTTTATATCGTCTGATCGCTCATCAATACTGAATGCACCACTGCTTGCGAAAATTGCGCCAGAATTGTAATTAAAAACAACACCTTCAGGTCTCAAATCGCCGTCCCAGATCAGTTCAGTTTTTCCAGGCGTGTAAAACGGGTTTTTCATTTTGCCACCAGTAAAACTGATGTCTTGTGCAACAGCATAATCAAAAGACGCCATATCAATCACAAGGCTCTTGCTCGAAAATCCACCATCCATAGTCTGATTGGTTGAAGTGGGGTCATCGCCACCAGAGGCAATCCCAAAATTCACTTTAATATCTTCATTAACCTGCGCAGTCATTCCCAGACGCATCCTTAATCGCTCTCGATTACGAATTTCTGAGCCTTCCTTGTCAATCATCTCATGACGCAGCCGGAAATCACCTTTGACTTTAATGTTTTCAGTCAACTGACCAGCTGTTGCAGTTGTTGCAACCAATAAAACAAGCATTACATTTAACAGCTTCATTGAAATTCCCCCCTACAGGTTTGACTTTTCTTGAGAACGGGTACAAAATACACCTCATCGATTTTATGTCAACAATTCCGTGAACGGAGAGTGCTTTGCTGTTTTTGATTCTGCTGATTCTGGTTTCACCTGTTCTGGCCGGTACAATCGAACTTGTTGAATCTGTACCTATGGAAACTGAATACAACTCTCACCTGCGGAACACTACAGAAGTATGGCTGGAAATGCTGAATTCCGCTGAAAAGTCGATTTGTATTGAATCATTCTATTTTTGTG
>JAAESD010000488.1 GCA_024229695.1 bacterium | reverse complement strand
GCAATTAAACGCTTCTGAAATCAGTGATTTAATTAAAAAAGAAATAGAGGGCTTTGACTTTTCAGCTGAAGCTCGCACAGAAGGCACAGTAATTAGTGTGAGTGATGGTATTGTACGTATCCACGGCCTAGCTGATGCTCAGTTTGGAGAGATGCTTGAGTTCCCTGGAAATACTTTTGGTTTAGCACTTAACTTGGAGCAAGACTCAGTTGGTGCAGTTGTCCTAGGTGACTATCTTCATATTTCAGAAGGCGATACAGTAAAGTGTACAAACCGTATTATGGAAGTTCCAGTCGGAAACGAACTTCTCGGCCGTGTTGTTAATCCCCTTGGAGAAGATTTAGAGGGCAAGGGTGAGATTAAAGCTAGTGCAAGCCGACCAATTGAGGTTGTTGCTCCTGGTGTTATTGACAGACAATCAGTTGATCAGCCAATTCAAACTGGTATTAAAGCTATTGATGCAATGGTGCCAATTGGCCGTGGTCAGCGTGAACTCATTATTGGTGATCGTCAAACTGGAAAAACTGCTGTTGCAATTGATGCGATTATTAACCAAAAAGATACTGGCGTTAAATGTATTTGTGTTGAGATTGGACAAAAAGCATCATCAGTCGCTGCTGTTGTTCGTAAACTTGAGGAGCATGGTGCTTTAGCACATAGAGTTGTTGTTTCTCCATCAGCTTCTGACTCTGCAGCTCGTCAGTAT
>JAAESD010000487.1 GCA_024229695.1 bacterium | reverse complement strand
CTCAATCAACTCAACTTTGTAACCATCAGGATCTTCGACAAAGGCAATCACTGTGTTGCCATGTTTCATTGGCCCGGGTTCTCTAACCACACGCCCTCCTTTCGTCGCGATCGCTGTGCAGGTTGAATAAATATCACTGACTCCTAGGGCGATATGGCCGTAGCCATTGCCTAGTTCATATTGGTTTTGGTCCCAATTGTGGGTGAGCTCCAATACGGTGTTGTCCTTCTCGTCACCGTAACCAACAAAGGCAAGCGTGAACCGGCCTGATGGATAGTCTTTTCGACGCAATAGCTTCATGCCCAGAACTTCGATGTAAAAGTTGAGCGAACGCTCCAGATCAGCAACTCTCAGCATCGTGTGGAGCATTCGCATCTTGAATCAGTCCTGTCTAAGTACATTCATGATTCTGGATTGAATAGATGTGTTTGCAACGGAATGAGTGAAATACTTATCGATATTAAGTTTCAAAACTAGCTTCTGGTTGCTGAGCTTTTTGTCATCAATGCGGCTTGTTTGCCTTCTTGCGCTCTCTTCTCTTTGTATTCCAACTGGTTTTAGAAATTTGTTTTGGTTGGCTTAGGAGTATTCGCCACCTAGTAGACCATCAGATGGTTTGGCTTCACAGCTGAATTCTCGAATATTCCCCTTTGGCTCGACAAGTTTAAATGTTGGATGTTGATGATCTTCATAACTCCATAACCACTTTCTATCCGTGAAACTGGTTTCTCCTGCATTGAAGGT
>JAAESD010000486.1 GCA_024229695.1 bacterium | reverse complement strand
TAAGAGTATCTGCTTCATCCATACCAGCATCTCTGGCAATATGAGGAAGCATAAGATCTGTATGGTTGCCAGAATTCCACATAGCATTTGCAGCAGCAGTAACCTCTAAGAATGAGGACAATACTTCTGCATTTTCATCAGCAAAAGCTGCTGGTACAGAAGTTACGTCCCAAACTAGAATTCCTAGAGCAGTCTTTTCTGCACCAGTTAGAAGAACATTACCATGCTCAAGAGCACGACGAAGCGAACCACCCCATCCACAGAACATGTCTGTACTTCCTTGAGCAAATGCAGCAGCACCTTCTGGTGGAGCCATATCAACTACTTCCATTGAATCTACTGAAACACCAAAATGAGACATCTGTTTCAGGAAACCGTAGTGAGCAGCTGTTCCAATAGGAACTGAAACCTTCTTACCGGCTAATTCTGAAGCGTTGCTTGCATCAATTTCTAAGCCTGAAGCTACAACACAGTTATCGTTATCTGCATAACTTACTGCTACATCGACGATTTGAATGTCTTGGCCCGTTGAGGCTGCAACGATAAATGGTGGTACACCTTGACTCACAGATATATGAATATCACCAGAAGCCATGGCAGCTGACATTGCAGTCCCTGTTCCAAAAGCCTTCCAGTTTACCTTCATACCTAAAACTTCATCATACGTACCAATTTGCTTAGCATACTCAAAAGGCATTGGCCACT
>JAAESD010000485.1 GCA_024229695.1 bacterium | reverse complement strand
CTACACTGTGCACAAAATGTTCCCGGAAGCATCAGAAAAGACCTTTCTGGTCACTGAGTTTTGTGATAATCAGTTAATTGCTAATCAAGACGTGCCGGACCCCTATGGCGGCAACCGTAATGAATATGAACATACAAGAAATCTTTTAAATGAATCACTCCCTAGTCTCGTTAATTTCATTAAAACGAATATTTAATCAAATAGCCTAACGTAAAATGCCTAAGATTCACTCCATAGCGATCGCCAGCGACCATGCAGGCTATAACCTAAAGGAAATACTTTGTGGTCACCTTATGGAAAATGATTATCAGGTTGAAAACTTGGGGACCGACTCTGCAGATTCAACTGATTACCCGGACTACGCTCACGCTGTGAGCAAGAAAGTGGCCAGTGGAGAGGCATCATTTGGTGTTCTGGTTTGTCATTCTGGAATAGGCATGAGCATTGTTGCCAACCGACATCCCGGGATACGTGCAGCTGTCGTTAACGTTCCCGAAGATGCAACGCTCACAAGAGTTCACAATGATGCCAACATACTCTGCATCGGCGCTCAAAGAACAGATGAGGGAACCGCAAAAGAAATTCTCTCAGCATTCCTCGGCGCTGATTTTGAAAATGGAGGCCGTCACGAAAGAAGAGTGAACAAAATCAACTGTAATGTCGCACCAATCACTGAACAAGACCCTGAACTGTCATCCGCGATCCATAAAGAAATAAAAAGGCAGGAAAACAATATCGAACTCATTGCTAGTGAAAATTTCGCCAGTGCCGCTGTCCGTGAAGCACAGGGAAGCCAACTGACAAATAAATAT
>JAAESD010000484.1 GCA_024229695.1 bacterium | reverse complement strand
GATCAATTTCCTCTTCCTTAAATGTAGTAGTAACTAGAAAGAAGATGATCAAAATGAACATCACGTCCAGCATGCTGGAAATATTGATAATTTCTCCGTCGTTAGAAGAAGATTTTTGGCGGCAATTCATTATGCGGTCCCTTCAGAAATGTTAGTTTGATCGTCAGCAGTTGAGCCAGTGGTCGGAGCTGAATTAGCCAAGGCATGAGTAACAATAAATTCAGTGCCAACATCATCTATATGGTCAATGACCTTGTCAGCTCTAGTTGAAAGCCACTGAAACAATAAAAGTACAGGAATTGCTATCGTTAAGCCCGCTGCCGTACTCACTAATGCCTGATAGATGCCATTGGCAAGGTCTGCTGTCTTTGCAGCACCACCACTATCGGCCGTTTTCTGGAAAGCATCAATCATGCCGTAAACAGTTCCCAGTAAGCCCAGTAGAGGACAAACACCTGCAATGACTGAAAGGGGTCTTAAGCTACGTTTCATTTTCTCAGCTTCCTTAGAACCGGCATCCTCGATAGCTTTGCTGACTGCCTGATGGCCTTCATTGCGCCACTGAATACCTGCTTTGAAAACATGCCCACATGCTGCGGACGAATCTTCGCAATACTTTTCAGCAGCCTGACCAGTCGAATCACTGTTCCAGGCCTGTCCGAGGCCCTGTAAGAATCCGGCAGGAAGGACCCTTTCTTTCGTCAGTGATATGAATCGTTCCAGTCCCAGCGCAAGTGCAAGAATTGATGCGATGGCTAATG
>JAAESD010000483.1 GCA_024229695.1 bacterium | reverse complement strand
TAGTTCATCATTTAAGGAATCTGAAAAAAGACACTCAGATCAGCTTAGATATAACTGATATTATAGGAAACAATTCCGGGGATTTCTCCCTGGCTCTGGCTGCACTTGGAAATTCCGATACTGTGAGCTTTTACAGTAAGGAAAAACTTCTGGATAGTGACAAAACAGGGAAACCAACATTCGTACTTCAATACGATGTTTTACCAAATATAAGCTTCACTAAAACAACAAAGGTCGATGTTATTGTGCCTAATAAAGGCGATAGCCGTGCATTGACTGTGAACCGCGGCAGCGGCAGCGGCTTTTATAAGGCGGGAGAGAAAATTACAATTAGCACGAAGGTTCCTGAAGGAACCAAATTTTCAAGTTGGAGTGGAGATGTTAGCGGAATAACAGATGTGAATTCTCAGACAACCACTCTTACAGTTCCAGAAACAGACTTACAGATCACGTCTTCTTACGACTATATTGTAGGAAATATCTTCTGGACCGGGCTTGCGGATGATTCAGACATCACTAATTCAAGCAACTGGTCAAACAACTTAAATCCCACAGTAAAAGGTGAATGGCAGGCCAGTGACTTGGGAGTAGTTGCACTACTGGATAACAACGACGGAACTGATAGCCACGTTATAAGTGGATCCAATTACCATTGGTCTGATGCAGATCTCCTGCTGAAAGCAGACACAATTCTAAAGACATACAATCCAATATTTCATTCAGGTGGCGACATCACACTTCAAGATCGCTCCTTTATAGATGCTGAAAAACACTTCATAGTTGGCCGCAATAATCTGCCCTCTCAATTAATTATCACTGGAAATTCCCAGCTGAGGATAGGAAGCAGGCTTCTACTCTACAGCGGTTCTTCGATCAATCAAAGTGGCGGCAAAGTTGCACTCATAAACAAAAACGACAGTGGCCGCATTCATCTTTACAATGATAGTGTTTATTCGATTTTATC
>JAAESD010000482.1 GCA_024229695.1 bacterium | reverse complement strand
TCTTACGGAGATAAAGGTCTAGTAACAGATGCAATTCAAAAACTTGTAGACAGTGGTGAGAAATTTGACCAGTGCGTTGCTATGGGCCCACCGATTATGATGAAATTTGTCTGTTTGCTCACCAAAAAACTCGGCATCCCAACTCTTGTCAGCCTGAACCCGATTATGGTTGATGGAACCGGGATGTGTGGTGGCTGTCGTGTGACTGTTTCTGGTAAAACCAAATTTGCGTGTGTTGATGGCCCGGAATTCGACGGACATGAAGTCGATTTTGATGAGATGATGGCCAGACTGACCATGTATAAAGATTATGAAAAAGAATCATTGGAAATGTATAGCGATAAACACGACTGCAAACTTGGCGTCGTTGGAAGGGAGAAGTAGCCATGAAAACAAAAGAAAGATTACAACTTCCACCAATCGACATGCCAGAACAGGATCCAGAAGTAAGAGTAAAAAACCTCAATGAAGTACCAACCGGCTACACCCCAGAAATGGCGCTGGCTGAGGCAAAACGCTGCATTCAATGTAAAAGACCATTTTGTACTGAAGGTTGCCCTGTCGGGATTGATATTCCTGCGTTCATTCAATTGATCGAAGATGGGGATTTCAAGGGTGCTATCAGAAAGATGAAAGAGACTAACCTTTTGCCAGCTGTTTGTGGCAGGGTTTGCCCACAGGAAGAGCAGTGTCAGCTGGTTTGTACAGTTGGCAAGTCAAAGAAAGACCCGGCACTTTCTGTAAATATCGGTCGGTTGGAACGATTTATTGCCGACTATGAAAGAGAACATGGTGAAGTTGAATTACCACCAAAACCTGAGCCAACAGGCAAAAAGGTTGCAATTGTTGGTGG
>JAAESD010000481.1 GCA_024229695.1 bacterium | reverse complement strand
GTTGTTGTTGTGTTTGTATCTCCTCCTTCAAAGCCATCGATAACAGTTAGTGTAACAACATAATCACCTGGTCTTTCCCATTGGTGCCATACAACTGGTCCTTCGATTTGAGGCGTGGCATCTCCAAAGTCCCAAATCCAGCGAGTAATCCCATTCCAATCTGAATCATTAGTTTCAGTTGAAGTTCTACCAGTAAAAATAGGATCTGAATCGTAACTCGCAGACCCATCAAAATTCAAGGGGTAATTTGGTGCGATGAAAGCCCCTCCTTCTGATGTGAAGGGAGTCCACCAAGTGATGTTTGTTCCTTCATCAGGAATTTCATTCATAACAGTTCCATTTAGACTTGGTTGCTTGAATATGATAATTGGAACGGGCAATGGGTTTTCTATTCTGAACTGGAATGATTTTGTTGCGGATTCAGCTCCCCTTTCATCAATTACCGTAAGTGAAACCGTGTATAATCCCGGTTCATCAAATGTGTGATGCAATCCAGTAACATTCTCTATTTCTTCATCTATACTCGTAATATTCCAACGTGTTGAAAGTAGAGATGTATCACCATCTGGATCGAAAGATAGGCTGCTATCAAAGAAAAAGTCAGTTTCTACAGTGCCATCCGCTGGCCTAGCAAAAATAGCTACAGGTCGCTGATTCAGCACTGTAACTGAGATTGTAGCTAAGGACATATTTCCATCATCATCAGTCACTTCTATTGTGATATTTTTCAAACCAGGTGTTTTCCATCCAATTGATGGATTTTGAGAAATCGATTCAATAATCAAGAAATCGGAAGTCAGATTCATTTTGGTTCCAGCAGTATTAACTCCTTCCTCGAATGTCCATTTGAAATTAATTATGTGACCATCATCATCAGTGAAAACATCAGGAAGAGAGAGGGGAGTTAGAGTGAATGTTTGTAGTTCTCCATCGAATATTTGTCTTGGGACTCGGTTGAGGATACGAACATAAATCTGATTTTCTACCACATGAGTTCCATCACTGACTGTAAGAGTAACAGTATGTACAATACCTGTTGCACTTCCATCAACATAAGAATGG
>JAAESD010000480.1 GCA_024229695.1 bacterium | reverse complement strand
GGCCTATGGCGTGTTGTAGTAGTGAACTTCCAACTCCGGACCCTCGATGATCCTTGTCGATATAATAACTTATTTCCGCAATGTGTTTGAGTGCCATTCTGCCACATCGATAGGGACTCAAGCTGCACCAACCAAGCACAGAGCCCTGATTTTCAGCAACCCAGATTGGGTAAGCATCAGATGAGTGTTCTTTGAACCAGCTTTGGCGCGACTCAATTGAAATCGGGTCAAGATCGGCAGTACAGCCCGACAGAGCAACGGCCTGATTATATATTTCAACAATTTGTGGAAGGTCTGCTGCAACAGCTATGCGAATATTCATCGAAACTCCAATTTCAGACACTTAAAAGCTCCTCGTACGGACTTTTCTTGCACCAACCATAACTTGCTACCACATTTACTGCAATTCAAACCAATCTGGAAAGGTGCCGGAAAATGAAAACTCTTGCCACACTATTACTAATACTACTCGCCGTTTCTGCAATTGCCGACGACACAACTATCGACACCAATTTTGATCTGCGCATCAGGCAGGAAATACTGGATGGAGTTTTTCACTTCGCTCCCGACACTGACCGTAACTGGTTGCGTACTCGCAGCAGGTTCGGTGTAGTGATCGAAAATGGAGAGCACCAACTTTCAGCAAGACTCTGCAACGAGTTCCGCAACAATCTTGACAGTGATGGCGCATTCAATGAAGACGAAGTGATCTTTGACCAGCTTTATTACAAATGGAAAAACAAGAAGACTGAACTGACTATTGGTAGACAGGACATAATCTGGCCAGGCGGTTTTCTGATGCTTGAAGGTCATCCGCTGGATGGCAGCAGAAGCATGTATCATAACGCAATTCGTCTTCAGCAGGGCGGCCTGGACATGGCGATGATCAGTAATCCTATGTACGATGACTTTGTTTTATACAACGACCAGAATCTCAGACTTACTGACATGGATGAGATCGGTTTTGTCTCTCGCTTCACACATAAAAGGCACCAGTTCTCATTGATCTGGAAAGATGAAGATGACATGAGTGAGGTAATTGAAGAGCTGTCATCTGCTTCATGTGGATATCGATACAAGTCAAAAACCTTTTTGATGGAAGCAACTGCGCAATTCCAGGACGGCAATATTGAACAGAACTGGGAATTTGCCGGGCACGTGAATTACAAAGTTAAATTGAATAAAAAAACCAGAGCTGAATTTGGTGGCTTCCACTATTCAGAAGGTTACAGAAGTCCATGGGGCAAATGGCCAATGTGGAGTGAACTTTATATCTACACTTTGATTGGTGAAAGCAACGATGGCAGAGTTAACGTTGCTGAGTGGGCAAACATAACCTCACCTTTTGTAACGCTGAAATACAAACTGAACAAAAAATGTTCTGCACGCCTGACCGCATACCAACTACTGACAGACAAACCAAACCTGCAACTCAGAGGCACGCTTACTCAAGCTGAGCTGAAGTTCAAAATCGGCAAAGGAACTACATCTCACCTGTTATGGGAAAGACTTGACCCTGGCAAATTCCACGAAGACTCAATAGATGAGCCTGTTCACTTTGTCCGCTGGCAATTCAGCCACGCAATATAGAGGTAAGCAATGGCACCGTTCAACATGCCATGGTCCACATTCAGTGCGTTTCTGGTGTTGGGCGGCACAATTTTATTGGCAATAGTCTGGGCATATCTGACTCGGAAGGATAGCTGATGACTGTCTATATTCTGGTGCTCGTAGTTTACCTTGGCATTTTGGCATCGATTGGTGTTGTTCTCAGCAAACAAACAAAAAGCGCTGGCGACTTTGCTCTTGGTGGCCGATCAGTTGGCCCCTGGGTAACAGCCCTCTCATTTGTTGCTGCATACTATTCCAGCGTCGTGATTATTGGTGGCGGCGCGTTTGGTTATAAATTCGGGCTTTCAACACTCTGGGTTGGCGCAAGCAATGTTCTTGTTGGCACAACTCTGGCGTGGATAGTTCTTGGAAAAAGGATCCGCCGATTCACAGGCAACCTCAATGCAATGACTCTGCCTGGTTTCTTCTTTGGCAGATACGGCTCTCCTGAAACTCGCATTTTTTCAGCCGCAGCAACAGGACTTTTCCTGATCATTTACAATGTCTCGGTACTAAAAGGAATGGCAAACTCCTTCGAAGTTCTGATGGACCTTCCCTACTGGGCAGGCGTTGTAATCAGTGGCGCAGTTATCCTCTTTTACACTTCGATGGGTGGCTATCTGGCCGTTGTCTGGACCAGTTTTGTTCAAGCGATTGTGATGATTTGCGCACTCTGTCTGCTGACTTTTATGGCTCTGCAAAAAGTTGGCGGCATGACAGTTCTGGTTGAGCGATTGAATGATATCGATCCTGGTCTGGTGAACACACCTGGTAGCTGGGGCTGGGCTGGACTAATCAGTTTTTCATTGATTGTAAGTTTGGGAACCTGGGGCATGCCTCAACTGCTGGTTCGTTTTTACTCAATCAAAGACAGCAGTATGTTGCGAATTGGTACCGTGATTGTGACCATCGGCGCATCTATTGCTTTGCTTCCATATCTGACTGGCGCAATTGCCAGAGTCCTTGTTCCGGGACTTGAATCTGCCGACCAGGCAATCCCATCGCTTACCGCTCTGGTTCTGAACGACTGGGGTGGCGCACTCTTTTTAGCAGGTGTAGTTGCAGCCGGTATGAGTACTTTTGCCGGTGTGCTGATTATCATCTCCAGTTCAATGGTGCGCGATGTCTGGATCAATGGTCTCAACAGAACACTCACACCTGAAAAAGAACTTAAAGCCAACAGAATTATGAGCCTGGCAGTTGGAGTTATCAGCTTGCTGATCGCACTGAAACCACCAGCACTTGTGCTTGTACTGACTGCTTTCTCATGGGCCGTAATTGCGTCAACAAACCTATGGCCACTGCTGTTTGGTCTCTACTGGAAACGCACCAGTCCCAAAGCAACTTTCTGGAGTATGATTCTTGGCGCATCTGCTGCATTGATCTGGCAGGTCTGGCTGAAGCTTGGTCTTCCGCTTCCAACAGTTTTGCAAGGAGTGCACGGCTTTGTAACAGGTACAGCCGTTGGACTAGTAGTGATTGTAATTGGAACTCTGGTTGGTAAGCCTGCATCAGAAGAGATTATTGAAAAGTCATGGGGAACCGAGAAGCTATCTGAATAGCATTCTCATGTTCCCCATAGTTGCCTTTTTAGCTCCTAGTTTTCCTTCCAAACCGGCAATCTACCTGGTGTCCATGGGGCACCAGCTTCTTCCAGTTTGTTTTCAATATCAGTCAACTCTGTTCCAACCAGTTCTCTGACTTGTTCAAGAATTGGTGGGAATTTTTCAGCAACCAGGTCATAGGTTTGCCTATGAGTTCCAGTTGGAGCTGATGTCGATTCCCAGCTTCCCCATATCGCTCTGCCAAGTCTTGACGAGAGTGATGGAGGTGCAGATTCACTTCTTTTTGGCCTTGTTGGATCACCACTCAACGCTTCTTTTATATCAGTCAATCGTGTTTCAAGACTTTGGATTTCAGTCACAAGCCCCTGATCCACATCTGGCATACTGAATAATGATGCCTGCAGTTTTTGGACTCTGTCCTGTGCATCACTACAAACCCTGGAAGTAGCGTTCAAAGCTCTTTGAAGTTTTACACATTTTTGCTGGAATGCAACCAGCTCTGCTCTGTCTTCAGCTGGCAATGTAGCTACACCAAGTGGTACACAATTGAACTCTGCGCTGTTACCAAGTGAGGAAATTTCTCCGTTGTTATACAGGAACAGTTGCACGCTATATTTTCCAGGAGCAACCATCGGTCCTGAACCAGTACTTGGCTCATTGCCGGCAGCACGCAATGAAGCGTATCGCATATCCCATGAAGTTCTGTGAATGCCGCTGCTGTTGCTGGCGTTGATTCTTCTTACTACTTCCCCGCTGCTGTCACTGATTTCCAGATACAGCATTGGCGAATCTTCTCTATCCTCCAGCTTCAACTCATCCCAGCTTGGGTACGGATTATCTTCGCCTTCTTCTTTAAGTTCAGCTTCAGCAGACTGTCTGATCTCTTTACGAGTTTCAACTTTATCTTTGATGTGATAAGTAAACACAGCACCATAAGTTGGATTATCTGCAATAAAGAAACTGTCACCCTGGTTACCTCTGCCACCGCCACCAAGCGGAGTACGTGTGTGATACATCAACGCATCTTTAATCGGGAATATTTTAGCCTGTTCTTCCAGCATTTCTTCCGACAGATCACGCAACATTGAATAGTCATCGAGGATATAAATACCACGACCAAATGTTCCAACAGCAAGGTCATTCTCGCGTCTTTGAACATCGATATCTCTTACGGCAATTGTTGGCAGTCCACTGCTCAGTTCAACCCAGTTTTCTCCGCCATTCAAACTGAAAAATGCACCAAACTCGGTTCCCGCAAACAGCAAGTTCTGGTTTTCAGTGTCCTGCTCAATACAGTGAACCATTCCACGTTCAGGCAGATCACCGGCAATACTTTTCCAGCTTTTTCCGTAGTCATCGCTTCTTAAAAGATAAGGTTTGAAGTCACCTTTTTTATGATTTTCCAGGCAGACATAAACTGTGTTTTCAGCAAAACGGTCAGCCATGATATCGCCTACATAACTCATGTCAGGCACACCTGGGAATTTGTCATATTTTGTCCAGTTCTGACCACCATCTTTTGTGACTTGTACCAGGCCATCGTCAGTTCCTGTGAAGATCAAGCCTTCACGCAAAATAGATTCATCAACAGTTATCAAACTACCGTACATGGATGTACTTTTATTTTTTGCAACTGCATCAACAGACCAGACTCTGCCCATAACATCCAGTTTATTACGATCAAGATTACGAGAAAGATCGCCACTGATTTCACGCCATGAGTTACCCCTGTCATCGCTTTGCAACAAGACTTGTCCACCGTAGAAAAGTCTCTTGTGGTTATGAGGGCTGATCAGCAAAGGAGTATTCCAGTTGAACCTGTACTGTGGGTCTCCCCATGCAGGCTGAGGCTGGATATCAATGGTCTCACCATTAAGTTTGTCATAACGAATCAACCCACCATACTGCCACTGACTGTAAACAATATTGGAGTTGGTTGGATCAACTTGAGTTTCATAACCATCGCCACCAACAGTTATAAACCAGTCGGAGTTTCTGATGCCGTGAGCAGTTGTATTGCGAGTATATGTTCCAAGTGAGTTGTTGTCCTGAGTTCCACCATAAACTGAATAGAAAGGAGCATCGTTATCTACATGAACTTTGTAGAACTGAGTACAAGGAATATTCGATTTGAAATCCCACTTCTTTCCAGCATCCCATGTTTCATAAATACCGCCGTCACAACCAATACGCATATGGTCTGTAAAATCCGGATCAATCCAGATTGCATGGTCATCCACATGTTTAGCTGAAAGGTTTGCTCTGTCCCAGTTTGCACCACCATCGTCACTGTAACTGAGATATGTATTTAATGACCAGATTCTGTCTGCGTTTTTTGGGTCGACTTCAATTTCCTGATAATACTGTGGGCTTGTCGAAACATAATCTGAAACTTTACGCCAGCTCACGCCTCTGTTGTCCGACCTGTAAAAACCACTTCCCTCTGCCGCTTCAACAATTGCATATACTCTGGCAGGATCTGTTGGTGCAACATCCATTCCGATGCGACCCATGTCACTACCGGGCAATCCACTTTTCAATTCATTCCAGGTTTTTCCACCATCGACTGATTTATAAATTCCACTTTCAGGACCACCATTTATCAAAGTCCAGACATGCCTACGCCTCTGATATGCCGATGCATACATTACATCCGGATTTCCTGGCTCCATGTGAACTTCATTTATTCCTGTGTCGTCACTGATGTGCAGGATACATTCCCAGGTTGTTCCGCCATCAACAGTTTTGTATAAACCTCTGTCGCCACCAGCATTCCATAACGGGCCTTGCGCTGCTACAAACACAACGTCGGAATCACGAGGATCGACAAGAATCATTCCAATATGTTCTGATTCTTTCAGCCCCATGTTTTTCCAGCTTTTTCCACCATTTACAGACTTGTAAATACCGTCACCAAATGAGACTGAACGTTGACTGTTGTTCTCACCGGTTCCAACCCAGACTACCTGGCTGTCTTTTGGATCCATTGTCAGACACCCTATTGAATAAGATGCTTCGCCATCGAAAACAGATTTCCATGTTACACCGGAGTTAGTTGTTTTCCAGACTCCACCTGAACTTGCAGCTGCATAATACTCAGCCGGATTGTCAGGGTTGACTGCAAAGTCGCCAATTCTTCCCGATGTCATTGCGGGACCAACCAATCGCCATTGCAATGCTGAAACTGTGGAAGAAGTAATTGGATAATCGTCGGCAACTGCAACAACAGACACCATCAACAATAAAAAGATTAAAACCTGTTTCATCTCAAACCCCTTCTG
>JAAESD010000479.1 GCA_024229695.1 bacterium | reverse complement strand
TGCTTCAAGGGAACAGGTTGTGGTTTGAGAGTTCAGGGATGCCTTGGTTCATAAAAACTGAGGCCTTCACGGCGGAGACGTTGCAACTGCCAAGCGATCAGCGGCAAGAGCACATTCAGGCTCATCGCGTCTGGGTCGAGGGGTGCAAGAGAGCAGGTTGGAAGATTGTTAGTGGTTATCTTGTCGATCAGCAACAGAAGCCAGGTGGCGGCGGATTGATGTTTTTGCAAGCCCCTTGCTTTGAAGATGCGCTTCAGTTGATTGAGCAGGATCCGATGATTGCGTCTGGTCTTGTTAAGTGGAACCTGCAGGAATGGATCCCTGTGATTGGAGAGTTGATGATTTGAGAAGTTGAGTTGTCTTGATGATCAATAATTAAGCCCATTGAATAATGACTTGCCTTCCTATAATCCATTCTCGATTTGAACTTTTTCTCTTGATTATTTCCCTTGATTGTTTCCCTTTAGCGAGGGTGGGCGGCCATCAGCCGTTGTACGTCTCCAGCGTGATAGCTGCTGCGTGTGAGCGGTGTACTGACAACCTGCAGAAATCCCAGTTTGGTTTCGCCCACATGTTTGAAATGTTCGAATTGTGCTGGTGTCACAAAG
>JAAESD010000478.1 GCA_024229695.1 bacterium | reverse complement strand
CAGCATTACACGCTACAGAATTGGGTGGCTATATAGTCAATCTTGAAACAGCATCCGAATCTGCAGCTGTTTATGATTCGATTACAGGCCTAATTGCTTCAGGCCAAGTAGATCCATCGCAGAGTACAGCTGCAGATGGAGGCAATGGTTCCTATGCATGGCTTGGTGGAACTGACAATGTTTGGTCTGGATGGCCTGGTGCTGCTGAGGGCTCTTGGCGTTGGAAATATTCAGGAAATGCTCTTTCCACTACCCGTAGTGAGTGGGGGAGAGGGACGTTGGGATCAGAGCCAGATAATTCTGCAGGAGCTCAACATTATCTGGCATTGGGTTTGACAAACTGGCCTTCAGGAAGTGCTGCTGGTAATGGATTTGGTGATGCAGGTCAATGGAACGATATCGGTCGGGATAATGTCTTGTTCTATGTAGTTGAAATGTCCCCGCTTGCTTGATATCTATTTGAATAATTAATATCTTTCCATCTCCCGCTCAAGTGGGGGATGGAAGTTAATCATGTCTGTGGAAATTTTTTTTGGCTTCGATGACGTTCTGATGAATAGATTGTTTCGCGAAAAGTGATAATAATTATAAGCTATTTTGCAATTGAAGGTTTGCTGGTCCTCCGAGGCAAAAACCAGCATGGACAGCTTGCAGCGCTGCAACTCCATCAGATTCAGCGACCACGCAACTGGTTCTGATTTCGCTGGTGGCGATCATGGCGATATTGATGTTGGCAT
>JAAESD010000477.1 GCA_024229695.1 bacterium | reverse complement strand
CCATATTCCCAGATACCGTTAACAACTTCACGGGCTATATCAATCCTGTGTGCAGAACCATCACCAGCAGGCCAGCCAAAACGCAACGGATCAAGAGTTGCGATCACTTCACCGCCCATGCAGTAAACATCACGTACAATCCCGCCGATACCGGTAGCAGCACCTTCAACAGGCATCACCTGGCTTGGGTGGTTATGACTTTCGTGGGCAAAGATGATGCCGTACTTCTGGCCATCGACTTCACCAAACTCAATAATCCCGGCATCTTCAACAGGCCCTACAATTACATTTGGCCCGTCGGTTGGCAGGAACTCTTTCAATATCGGCTTACTGCTTTTGTATGAGCAATGCTCGCTCCACATGGTATCAAACAGAGTAAGTTCTGTGATAGTTGGTGGTCTTCCCAACAGCGACTCAACTTTGCGAGCCTCATCCGGAGACAATGTCAGAGCGTATTCCGACAGCTTGGATTTAATTGCTTCATCAGACAGCTCAGCTGTAGCAACGGTGATAAAACTGTTGTCTTGCATCAATCATTCTCCAATGTGCGATTGAAAATAAAATCGATATTCCGCTGGTGATACTTAAAGTCAAAGCATTCGTCCAGCTTCTCTGCCCCTAGCTGATCCATTACTTCAGAGTCTGCAGTCAGTGACTCATAAAAATCGATGTCTTCATCCCAGACGCGCATGGCGCATCGTTGTACAACCGCGTAGGAGTCCTCTCTGCTCATTCCAGTTTTTACAAGTGCCAGTAAAACTGTTTGCGAGAATACCATTCCACGAACACGGGCCATGTTTTCGAGCATCCGTTCAGGGAATAATACCAGTCCCTCAATCAACCATTTCATTTTGCCCATCATGTAATGCAACAGATGACATGAGTCCGGAAAAATAATCCGTTCAGCACCTGAGTGACTGATGTCACGTTCGTGCCATAGGGCAACATTTTCCATCGATGTATGTGCATAGCCACGAAGTACTCTGGCCATACCGGTTATTCGTTCACTGATAATCGGGTTCTTTTTGTGAGGCATTGCAGAGCTACCTTTTTGTCCCTTTGCAAAAGGCTCCTCTACTTCGTGGACATCGGTGCGTTGCAGGTTTCGAATTTCAACTGCCATCTGCTCAAGAGTTGCACCAATCAAAGCAATGCTACTCAAGAAAGAAGCATGCCTGTCACGTTGCAACACCTGCGTGGCAACTGGAGCAACACCAAGTCCCAACCTCTTCATAGTTTCAGTTTCAATCTCTGGATCAAGGTGAACCATTGTGCCAACTGCGCCTGTGATCTGCCCTACTGTTACTTCTTCTATAGCATGATCCAGTCTAGCGAGTCCACGTTTCAACGCAGCCCAGTAGACCAGCATTTTCAAGCCAAATGTAGTTGGTTCAGCATGTATGCCGTGGCTTCTGCCAACCATCGGAGTATTCTGATGTTCCAAAGCTTTTGCTTTGACTATATCCAGCAGTTCAACGAGTCGCACCCGCAGGATTGACCCAGCTTCAGACATCTGCATTGCAAATGCAGTGTCACCCAGGTCACTGCTGGTCATTCCCTCATGCACGAACCTGCTTTCAGGCCCGATATACTCTGCCATATTGGTAAGAAAAGCGATAACATCGTGATGAACGGTTTCCTCAATTTCAAGGACCCTTTTTTCATCGAAATCAGCCTTTTCGCGTATGATAGCAGCGGCTTTAACAGGCATTTCACCCCGTTCTGCTCTTACTTCGCAGACCAGGATTTCAATTTCCTGCCAAATCTCAAGTTTGCGTTGATTGGACCAAACGGCCCGCATTTCTGGAGTTTCGTATCTGGTAATCACAAAAATACCTCGGTTTTCCGGGGTTAAACCATTGAATTGTATTTGCGTTCATGCAGCCCTTGCCTACCCGGACAGGGCGGCGGACAAACCGATCGCCGGTAAAAACCGGGTCAGGCTCCTCTTGGTCAGCAGGAATATAGTCTTTTTTAAGAGGGATGGGAAGAGAGGAATCGGGTATGCTGTATTTTATTTGGCATACCCATATAGATATTACACAGATTACTATAGCCGAGGTTTTCGGGCAGATTTTTTACATATTTTACATATTCTTTTGCTCGTACTCCCAAGACATTTACTGGATCCAACTGTCTTACAGTTTTCACATTGAGTTCTTGTACCGCTTGTCTTCCCACATGTTATACAAGGAGTTTGTTTGCTCCAACTACTCATTTTCTAACCTCTCTTTCTTTTTAAATCTAATCTTTGATCTTCCCCAGTATAACGGACACCAAGAAAAGGTGGTATACTATACCATCGGAGGTGTCAAAGATGGCCAAAATGAAGCGTACTGTATTCCCCAAAGAGTTCAAGCTTGAAGCTGTTCGCCTTGTCGTTGAACGAGGCATGAGCGCAGCTCAGGTGGCCCGAGATTTGGGCATTAACCCTGAGTACGTATACCGCGGGAAAAAAGAGTTTAAAGAAGATCTTGCCTTTTCTTTTCCTGGTAAAGGCAACGTGTCTGGTGACCAGGCCGAGCTACGCCGATTGCAAAAACGAGTCAAAGTGCTCGAAGAAGAACGTGAGATTCTAAAAAAAACGCTTGGCTACTTCGTGAAGGACCAGAAGTGAGGTTCCAGTTTATTGACAACGACCACGGACGGTTTGCTGTCCGGCGTATGTGTAACTTGTTGAGTGTTTCAACCAGTGGGTTCTACGACTGGTGCAACCGACCTGAGAGTAGCCGCAGCAAAGAAGATCGTCGTCTCCTTGCGCTGATTCTGATAGTCCACAAAGAGAGCCGGTGCAGCTACGGAAGCCCACGCGTATGGCGTGAGTTACGCAGCCGGGGTGAACAATGTGGGCTTAACAAAGTGACTCGGTTGATGCGCCAGGACCAGCTGCAGAGTGTTTATCGCAGGAAGTGGAAGCCAAAAGGCAGCAAGACCAAAACAGGGGCAATTGCAGCTAATTTGCTCGAACAGGATTTTTCTGCTGCAGGACCGAACAAGTCATGGACTGCTGATATTACTTATGTCCGAACCTATGAAGGATGGCTTTTTCTTGCAGTTGTTATGGATCTTTTTTCACGCCGGATTATTGGTTGGACAATGGACAAGCAAGCAACCAGATATTTAGTGATCGATGCTCTCAAAATGGCTGTAGAACGCCGCCGGCCCAAGGCTGGCGTTGTCCACCATTCAGATCGTGGCGGCCAATATGGAAGCTTCGATTTTCAAAAGGAACTTGAGCGTGCTGGTGTAACCTGAAGCATGAGTAGCACTGGCAATTGCTACGACAATGCAGCCATGGAAATCTTTTTCAGCTCTCTTAAGATTGAATGTATTCAAGGTCTGACTTATCAATCACGTGAGCAGGCTAAGATTAATCTGTTCGACTGGATTGAAAGGTGGTACAATAAAAGGAGGCAACATTCTTTTTTGGGGTACGTTAGCCCCGAGGAGTTTGAGAGGAAAGCGACTATGTCTTAACTGAGTGTCCGGGAAACCGGGGGAAGATCACCACCTCAAATTGTTCTAATCAAAGGAGTCAAATCATGGATTATGTTGAGTGGATTGGAAAACCAATAATTCTTTCTCTTGTTGGAAGTATATCAGTAATTATTATTATAGGCCCTACAATTGCTATTTTATCAGCTTATCGTCAATTATTTTTGTTAATTCTTGAAATCAGAAGAAATGCCCTGCATATACAGACACATAAGACTAATAGCTTGAAATCTATTGATTGCATACAGCTGAATAGCACATTATCCAATATTTATGCCTCGCTATTCCTATATCATACTAAAGTTGACAATAAGCAGATGTTGAAAAATATTACATCAACTTATAAATATACAACCATAACAGATAATTCAAACTGGAAAGAAGCTCAAACCCGATTCTCTAATTCTCACAAAT
>JAAESD010000476.1 GCA_024229695.1 bacterium | reverse complement strand
TTGAAATGGATGCCGATTTTAGCCATGACCCTTCTGCACTTGATGAATTTCTGACAGAAATAAAGCACTACGATGTTGTCTTGGGCAGCAGATACTTATATGGAATCACAGTTGTAAATTGGCCGTTGAGTCGAGTGATTCTCAGTGTACTTGCCAACTTGTATGCCCGATTGGTAACTGGCATCAAAATTAAAGATTCTACTGGTGGTTTCAAATGTTTCCGACGCAAAGTTCTGGAAGCTATGCCACTGGAAAAAATTCGTAGCGACGGGTATTCCTTCCAAATCGAAATGAATGTTCTCTGTTGGAGAAGTGGATTCTCAATGAAAGAGATTCCGATCATGTTTGTTGACAGGCAAGTCGGTATTTCAAAAATGTCCAAAAGTATAATTTGGGAAGCGATATGGATGGTTTGGGTAATCAGGTTCAGGCGTTTTAGTGGCAGAAAGGTTTCCTGAGACAATGAAGGTCTCAATTGTAATTATTAACTACAATACAAGTGATGACCTTGAGCGATGCTTGAAGTCTATCAGTTATTCTCCTCCCGATTGTGAATTTGCAATAACTGTTGTTGATAACGCATCTACTGACCCTGGTTTAAATGGAGTTATCAACAGATTCCCTGACATAAACTGGATTATGAACGATGAAAATACCGGTTTTGCAAAAGGGGCAAATATTGGCGTTGCAAGCATGCAGGCTGATTGGTATCTGATTCTAAATCCTGATATCGTTATTCAACCCGGATCATTTGCTAACTTACTTGAGTATGCCGACAAGCACACTCAGGCAGGTTTAATCGGTCCGCAGTTGCTTAATGACGATGGCTCAATTCAGGAATCCTGCCGGAGATTTTATTCTTTCAAAACTTTACTGATGCGTAGAACCTTTTTGGGCAAACTTCCTGGTGGAAAGAAAATTGTAGACGAACACTTGATGCGTGACTTTGACCACCTTGAGAGTCGTCCTGTTGACTGGGTGATTGGCGGTTGTATTCTAGTTCGTCATAAAGCCATTGAACAGATTGGTCCAATGGATGAACGTTTCTTCCTGTATTTTGAAGATGTCGACTGGTGTTACAGAATGTGGCAAAGCAGTTGGGAAGTTCACTATGCAGCGGACTCCAGATTCTTCCACAGGCATCGTCGCGATTCAGCTGCCGGGCCAATGAAAAAAACATTCTGGCTACATCTGTTCAGCATGATTTCATTTTATGAAAAATGGGGTATCCTGGTATATCTATTGAAAAGATGGCGCGACCCGTTGAGCAAGGTGCTGATGTGGGTTTTGGATATGGCAGCATTGAACAGTGCATTTGTCTCTGCGTACATGATTCGTTCTCTGGTTAATCCACTATTCCCGGAAAATCTTTTCCCACTTGCTGAATACAGGCCATTACAACTTTTTGCCTCATTATTGGCCTCTCTGACTTTCTTGATGCTGGGCCGATATGGAAGCGGTTCTGCACGTAGGCTCCCAACAGTAAGCGAAAGATTAAAACAGGTCGGAGTTGTTTCTTTACTGCTTCTGGCAAGCACATATTTAAGTCACCAGGCTGTCTACAGTAGAGCTGTCTTGTTGTTGTTCATTCCGATGTTTGCAGTAACTGCAACAATAGCCGAGCGTCTTTATTCTGATGTCAGGAATCGGATGGAGAAAGGGTGGCTTTCTCTGGAAAGGACTCTTCTTGCAGGCCCTGTAGAAGAGATAAAATCATGGCTCGAAAATGGAATCGACAATAGAGAACATGGCATTGATGCAGTAGGGTATGTTGCTGAAAGTTCAGACCCTGACTTGGATTTGCCGTATCTGGGAACTCCTGAAAAGATGGTTTCTCTTGTCAGACAGTATCGGGTTTCACAGGTGGTTTTTTGGGAATGGCCTAACGGCAGTTTCCAGATGATTTCACAACTTGCCAGTCTGCGTGAGATGAGGGTGCGTTTGAGATGGCGGCTTGATGAGACTTCATTATTGAAATCAGGTGCCAGATTTGAATCGTTTGCTACAGCACCTTCTGCCGTTTTGGATCCTGATGCAGGCAGACCTGCCTTGAGATATATTTCCCGTATATTTGACATAGTTGCGGGTGTATTAATGATGGTCACTAGCTCACCTGTATGGTTGTTTTTTAGTGGTACAAAACGAACAGTCGGTTATGTAACTTCTACAGGTTCTCATCAGACCTTCAAGGTTGCGTGTTCAATTGATGGAAGTTGCAAGCCAGTAATATGTCAACTGCCACTGATTGTAGAAGTCATTGCTGGCAGAGTGTCACTGATTGGCAGCAAGCCATTGTTAATTTCTATGGGTAATACTTCTGTCGATTGGAACCTTGGTGGCAGTAAACCTTCACTTGTTGGTTATTGGTCTGGTGTTGATTTTAAACAGCGCCTTTTACTTTTTTGGAATGACCCTGCAGGGTTAAGTTCTGTAATAGAGGAGACAAAACTTTGAAAACAATTATAAGATCACAGATTATTTTGATTCTCCTAGTTGGTCCATTGGTGGCACAGGATATTTCGGTTAACTCTTTACTGCCAACTATAAACAGTACTGCTCTTGAGATTTTCGATGACCAGGTATGGGTTGGTACTAAAGAAGGTGGTTTGCTCAACTACTCAGATCTGGAATCCGGTATTTATCAACAATACACAACTGCTGATGGACTCTCCGGCAACTCCATAATAGATCTGGCTTGGACCGGAGAATACCTTTGGGCTGTTTGTAAAGACGCAGATCTTACCAGGCTGGATGTTTCTGGCAATCAGGTTTCTACCAGAAGGGTTACAGCTGCCAGTGATTTCCCAATCACCTCAGTGGTCGGTTGGTCTGATGGTAGTAATGAGAAAGTTTATTACGGCCTTCAGGGTGGTGGTGTAGGATTTATTAACAGTAGTCTCCCTGGTAATGTTTACTCTACAGAAACTTCATTCGGCCTTGTTTCCGATGATGTAATCTGCCTTGAATATGATGGTACAACACTTTGGATTGGTACCAGTGAAGGTATTTCTACTTTTAGTGGCAATGTGTTTACTGATATTTCTTTGACATTGCCAGATGAGAGAATCAACGATCTGTATATTGATCCGGCTGGTGATGTATATGCAGCAACTGCCAGTGGTGTAGTATTGTGGAATGCTGATCTGGAAGAGTGGGAATTGTTGGGCACTATGGGTAATACTTCATCAGTAACTTCATGCAATGGCCAGCTTTATGCCTTAAGATTCTCAGGTACAACATCCAGTATTCTTCTGAAATATGAATCTGAATCATGGGTAGGGATTGCAGAACCAGGTACTTATTTATCTAAAATAGCACCCAGAAATTCTGTATTGATTACCACAGGTAAGGAAAATCCTGAGGACTCCCATTCTCAGGTTGGTCACCTGTTTATCTCAAGGTTGATTGATGATTCCTGGGAAACTGAATACACAGATAACATAATTTTCTTTCCTGCTGGTGGGGTCGATTTCACTTCAGATGGAGATTTGTGGGTTGGTAGTTGGTTGGGCAGAGGCTTTTCCCGATGGGACGGTACTGAGTGGTTACAGTTTTTCCACGAAGTGGAAGATCCTGCTCTGGAAGGCCCAGGCTTGATTGACTTTGGCGGCAATTTCCTGACTGTTGCTGTGTCTGAGATGGATAATTTGTGGGCTTCCCAATTCACTAAAGGTTTGATTACTTACAATCCTGATACTGGAGATTGTGCTCATATTAAACAGGGGAACTCAGTATTGCGTGGAAATAGAATCGTAAAAATTGTGTCACACCCAGATGGTCCGTTACTTTTTTGTAGCGATCAGGACGGTGTAGATATTTTACTGGATGAAGCCAATTGGGATAATTCCGAAAACTGGTTGTTTTTGTCAACTGAAGGTGATCAATTAAATGGCAATATTATCAGAGACGCTGCAGTTGGGCAGAATGGTCATATTTGGTTTGCCGTTGAAAATGTTGGGATAGTGCTTTGGGATTGTGGCTTCAGCAATGGCTCACCAACCTGGACTGATACTCAGGATGATGTTTGGTCAGCCCCGCTGATAGCTTTGCCTGGATCATTATTTTCTTTTGCTGGAACTCAGGCAATCTCAGTTGCAGATGATGGTACAATCTGGGCAGCTGGTGGTAGCGGCATAGTTCATTTCCAACTTGATGGATATGGAAGCCACGGAATCACAGCAACGCATCTGCAAACTTTCAGAGAAAAAGTGGACAGTTATACAGATGGTCTATTGTTTGGTTCAATCAGTGAGATTGATATTGATAACAATGGTGATATCTGGGCGGCTCATGGTGCAGGCACGAACAGAATCAGGCTAAGAGGTGACGACATTTTCATCGATTCATATACAAGCTATCAAGATTATATTGATTATGGTTTTGGAGTTCTTTATTCAGCTGGAGTTATTTCGGGACTGCCTGGTGGAAGAGTTCGGAGGGTGGCATGCAACATCGATGCAAGGCAAGTTGCTGTCTCCGGGGAACGAGGTGTAATGTTAATTGAAGTTACACCTGAATCTGCAAACAATAGTGGTCCTCTTGATAATCTGTACCTGTATCCAAATCCACTTTATGCTGGTAGCAGCTCGATTAAACTTGGTGGAGTAGATGCTGAAGTCAGCTGGGACAACTATGTTCCTTCTGGAGGTGTTTCTGTCGAAATATTTAACCTTACAGGGCAATCAGTTTACAAAAATGGCCATGTTGAAGGTGATACTCCTCTTTGGGATGGTACCCTGCGTAATGGTTCTCTGGTAGCACCGGGAGTATATCAGGTCCGATTGGAAATTGATGGGCAGATTCTGATTAAACCACTGGCAATTGTCAGGTGACATCCAAGTTATGCATCGAAACTGTTTTCAGTAATACTTCTCCGAAGTATTGGCAGTTAATGGCTTCAAAATCTGATGCTCACTATTTTCAAGGTAGTAGCTGGAGCTCTGCAATATCTAATAACTACCACGGGTGCGATGCTGTCTGGATTACAGCATTTCAGGGCGATGAGCCAGTTGGTGGCATGGCCTTTGTAAGTGTAACACGCGCGATATTCACTCAACTATACAGTAATTATGAAGGCACATTTGGTGGGCCTTTCTGTTTATCAACTTTGTCTGATGAAGAAAAATCAAGAGTAAATTCAATGCTGTTGGAAGAGTTTGCAAAGTTATCTTCCGTAAAAAAAGTAATAGCATCCACTGTTTGCACTTCCAGTGCTGAAGCAGGTAGTATTCTGACTAGTGCCGGTTTTGAAAAGCAACCCTTCACTGGTGCATCGATATCTCTTGTTGACGGCTATAATCACGTGGAAATGAATGTTATTAAAAAGAATCGACGTAATGAACGCAATCGTTCTCTGAAACGTGGTTGCACAACTGGTGTAACTACTGATCCAAAAATCATTGATGAGTATTATCCAATTTACCTGCGAGCAACAAATCGATGGGGAAGCATTCCAGTTCCTGAACAATTGCTGAAAGACCTGCTAGCTGATTCCGGCGGTAGTGCATTTATGTCCTGGGTCAGGCTCGATGGTAAATTGATTGGTGGACATCTCAATTTTTCAGCAGGTGGGATTGTTACTGCCTGGAATGGTGCAACCGATCTTGAACTAAAAGATATCTTTCCGGCTTCTGTTCTGATTTTCACAGATGTCGAAGAAGCTTGTTCCAGAGGATGCGCGCTGCTTGACCTTGGAGCTCATGGTGGCGTTGATGGGGTAGAGCAATTTAAACGGATGTTTGGTGCTGAGTCTGATCATCGGATAATGTTCAGTAAAAAAACTATGATAAAAAGAATTTATGACAAGTTGAAGTCTGTAACCGGTGGAGGAGCATAATGGCTCCCAGATTACTAGCTTCTGGAGGACAGATACTTGCATCAAGAGTATTTCAAGCTGGCCTCAATGCTGTAACAGGCTGGATGATAGCCAGAACTCTTGGGCCCGGCGGGCAGGGCCATTACAGCTTGATAATCACATCGATAATGTTTTTTGCTGCTCTTTTAAACGGCGGGCTTGGTCTATCTGCAGTTCCTGTACTGCGCCAGGGGAAAGCATCATTTAATAATATTATCAAGTCCCAATTTCTATGGGCTGCTTTGTGTGGTCTGTTCTTGTCAGTCCTGGCAACGATGGCTTGGTTGTTTGGTATTCCGGATTTTGTTACTTCGAAAATAGTTCTAGATAGCAATTTATCTCTTCTGATTCTTGCCGGAATCCTGGTGCTTCTGCTTTTCGATCTGCTTTTTTACAGCATGATTGCTGCGGGGCGGGTAGTTGTTGGCCCATTTGCAAATCTACTCAGAGCGTCGGTTCATCTGGTATTATTGCTAACTGTATCTGCCGGTTTTACTCTGCAGTATGCGCTATCGGCGTGGACAGTTGCACAGGTAGTAGCGGTTCTGGTTTTATTGATAGTGGCATTTAAGACCAGTAGTACACCATCTGTACCATCTCAACCATTAACCTCTCTGGCAAAAAAACTGTTCAAGTCCGGTTGGGTTGGACAGCTTTCAACTTTGGCATCGATGCTGCATTTGAGAATCAATTTGGCTTTGGTTGCTATTTTTTATAGCTCAGTTGAAACCGGGATATATTCAATTGCTGTGTTGGCTGGTGAATTCCTCTGGCTGCTTTCAGGCTCTTTGCAGCCTGTAGTTGCCTGGTCAGCTGCCGATACTACTGACCAAAACAGAGACCAGGTTACTGTCCGAGCTGTCAGAATTGCCTTGTCGATAACTTTGGTTGCAGCAACTTTCCTGGCATTTTCTGCCAGACAACTTTTTGCTTTTATATTCAATAATGCATATGACGATTCTGTTTTCCCACTGTATTACCTGCTGCCTGGTATTGTTATCTTCGCAGCGGGAGCAGTTCTGGCTGGAGACTTTATTGGGCGGGGAAGACCAGCCTGGAATACTCAAGCCAGCTTCCTCACGTTGGCAGTTAATCTGCTTGCTGCTGTGATTCTGGTACCTAAGCTGGGGATTAGTGGTGCCGCAATCGCTTCTACTATCGCATATATAGTGGGATCACTGTTTATGATGTACAGATTTTCAACTGTATCCCAAATACCTATCGTTGAACTGTTCAAATTCAGCTCTGCAGACTTCCAACGAAAATAATCTAACCACAAGAGACACAAACAGTTAAGTAGGACAAACGGGAGAGATGCAAAAAAATGCATTTTTTCCGTTTTTTCTGTTTATTACTCTTGACATAAATGGGGGTTTTGAATAATGTAGTGGTATCGATGGGTTAAAAATGGTGAAAGATGGTGAAAGTTAATCCGATGAATGACCAGAACAACAATTCAAATCTTCAAGCAGAACCAATGGTTTGCTTTCACGGCTCTTATCAAAGAGCTGTTGATGGTCGTGGCCGTTTTAATATGCCATTCAGATTTCGCAAAGGTGGCGGAACGACTGAAGATGAAAAATATGTTGTATCGCGTGGTCCGGATGGCAACCTGACAATCTTCCCCCGAGATGAATGGGTTAAAGCTTTCAACAAGATTAAGCGCCAATCATCGAGTGCAGATTGGCGAGCTCGTGTCAGGCAGATCAGTCATGATAGTGCTGATCTAACCCCCGATGCGCAGGGTAGAGTAATGGTGTCTCAAGAACTCTTCAAGTCGATAGGAGTCGCAAAGAGAGTTCTGGTTGTTGGAATGGGACACTATATGGAACTTTGGAGCCCGGAGAAATACGAATCAGGACAGAAGGATCTGTCCGCCCCGGACCCAGAGTTTTTGGACCAGTTTTTCTTTTAGGCTGGGCGGAAAAAGGTAGCCAAGGATGGCTACCTGGAATTGGACGGAGCCGTGTACTGCCAATGGAGTGGCAGTCGACAACACAGGGAAGGAACCCGAAATGCCGAGAGAACTGACCCGGCAGGAACCACAATTGAAAATAGTAAACGGTGGTCGTGACTATGAAATTATCGATTGTGAAAATTCTGTCCGGGTTGTTCTCTCCGGCTCCCTCAATTCATCACAGCTGAATTCTGTAATCAACAATGTCAAACCATATCTGTTGCAGCGAAATCGCCGAATTATTTTGGATGGAAAAAATCTTCAACATGTCGATTTCAGAATAATTGGTGCTTTAACAGCCTGGAACCAGCTTTTGCGTTCATTTGGGCATAAGTTGCTACTCTCTGGCTGGAGCAATCTTCATAAAACGATTCTTTTGATTGGCGATATTAAATCTGGTGGAAGTAAAAAACAGCGACAGAGGACTGCTGTATGAGCAACAGTCTGCACCAACCGGTACTTTTGAATGAATCGGTTGAATACTTGCGGGCTGTTACCGGAAAAAAAATTGTCGATGGAACATTTGGTTTTGGAGGGCACAGCAAAGTTATCTTGCAAAAAGGTGCCGAAGTTCTGGGAATTGATCTTGATACCCATGCAGTAAATGCCTGTAAAGTTCTGGCAGAGGAAAATGACAGGTTAGCTTGTTTTCACGGTTCTTTTCGCGAAATCAAAAAAGCAATTACTGAGCAGGGTTGGGAAAACTGTGATGGCATTCTACTGGATTTAGGTGTCAGTTCGTATCAACTGGATGATTCCACCAAAGGCTTTACCTATCGTCAGGACACTAATCTTGACATGCGTTTCAACCAGACTACCGGCAGGACTGCTGAGGATATTCTTGCAGAATCTTCAGAAAGTGAACTTGCCGACATTATTTATCAATATGGTGAAGAGAGAAAGTCCCGGCGAATTGCCAGGGCAATTGTCAATACACGCACTGAAGATGGAATTAGCACAACTAAACAGTTGAAAGATTGTGTCGAGTCAGCAATCGGCAAAGGGCCAACTCTGAATGCATCTTTAAGCAGAGTATTTCAGGCAATAAGGATTGCTGTTAATGATGAATTGTCATCGTTGTCCGATACTCTTGTAGACTCAGTTGATGCTCTGGCTCCAAAAGGTCGATTGGTCGTCATTTCTTATCATTCACTTGAAGACAGAATTGTTAAGAAATACTTCGCGAAAGAATCAACAGGTTGTATTTGTCCTTCGGAATTTCCAGAATGTCGATGTACTCATCGAGCTTCAATCAAGCTGGTTACCAGAAGACCAGTTGTTGCACTTGATGAGGAACTCGCAACAAACCCCCGTTCACGCAGCGCAAAATTGCGGGTTGTGGAGAAGATCTAATGAGTTTAGTAGATGCAGGCAAAGAACTAAGAGTATATTTACCGGGCACGGTTAGAACTGTGCACAAGCGTTGTACTGCACGCCATAGAAAAAGTACTTGCAGTGGGTTGGTGAAGTCAGTCGGTGGCGTTCTGCTGATAGCCACATTGATTGCGTTTTCGATATTTGCATCAAATGGAGTAATTACAACCAACCAGAAGATTAATGAAAAAAACAAGGAAATAAGCTATTTGACCACCAATATCGGTGTGTTGGAGCAGCAGTGGAATAAAACATCGTCAAGAGAGATAGTTTCCGAGCGGGCAATTTCTGAACTCGGGCTTGTTGACCTGGATGCTCCTGCGGTTGTCATGGCATATTGTGATTTGTCGAAATCTGAAGATCTGTCATTTGTTAATCGTTTCAAATCTATTTTCGGCGGCGATGGAATAGCAGTGTCATCTGCTAGAGCTGGGGAGAGGTAGTAATGGGCCGTAATCGCCAGGGGGCGAAGCGGCTTAGAGTACTTTCAACCTGGATTTCAATCTTTTTATTAATAATCGTTGCCAGACTTTTTCAAATACAAGTAATAAAACACGATTCTTTCCTTGCTCGAGCTGAAAATCAGTGGAGCAAGAGTATTGTATTGCCTGCAGATCGTGGCACAATCTACGACAGAAATGGCAAGACAGTGGCCCGATCGGTAACACGATGGCGACTCGGAGTTGCTACGCGACAGATAAACAGTCCAGCTGAACTAATCAAATCATTATCAGAGTTTGTGAGTATTCCCGGAGATCTTGAATCGAGAATAAAAAAGGCCAATGGCAAACATATTGTGTTTGCAACTAAAGTTGTACTTCACCCTGATGATGTTAAACAAATTAGAAAGTTAAAGGGAGTGACTGTAGAAGAGCAAAGAAGCAGGATTTACCCTTATGGTGGAGTGGGTGCTTCGTTGTTTGGATTCAGCCAGCAGGATGCAGATGGGACTTACCATTGCGAAGGTCTGGAAAGCAGTCTGAACAATGTATTAGCCGGTGTGAATGGAATTGGTTCAAGAATTGTCAATGCTGCAGGATCAGATTATGGGTATGAAATTATAAAAGAACCAATTGTGGGTGAACCTGTAACACTTTCGATCGATATAGAGATACAGACAATTTGTGAGAATTTACTTGGACGATTTATAACTGAATGCAACGGTATCGGAGGCAGTGTATTAGTAGTAGATCCGTCTACTGGTGATATCTTGGCTGCAGCCGATTCCCCAGTTGTTCGATCTAGAAGTGACTGTCCTGACAGCCTTTATCTTTGGAACAATTTCAATTTCACAGGAGCATATGAGCCGGGTTCTGTATTCAAGGTGTTTACAACATCGATTCTCTTGCACAACAATGCTGTAAAAGTAGGAACAATCTTCGATTGTGATAACGGTGATTTTGGAAAGTTCACAATACGAAACTCGTCAGGGCATGATGACTTGGGAGAGTTGTCACTACTGGATGCTTTTGCACACTCAAGCAATATCTACTTTGCCAGAGCAGTTGCAAATATTTCAAAAAGTGAATTCTACAGGGATATGAAGGCTTTCGGTTTTGGGTTACCCACTGGGATCCAGTATCCTGGAGCAGCAACCGGTTATTTACAAGTATCTGGTGAATGGTCAGGCAGAAGTAAGCCGACAATTGCAATTGGGCAGGAGTTGCTGGTTTCTCCACTTCAGGTAATTACAGCTGGGTCTGTGATTGCAAATAATGGTGTAATGGTGAAGCCTGGTCTTGTAAAAAAACTTGGTCAGAAAGTTATCCCTAAAGCTGATGGCAGGCGTGTGATATCGAAAAATGAGTCTGCGATTGTGAAAAAAGGAATGGCTTTGGCAGTTGAAAGTGGGACGGGTGTCAAAGCGCAGGTCAATTGGATTTCGGCAGCAGGAAAAACCGGAACAGCCCAGAAATCAAAACCTGGTGGTGGTGGCTATATTTCCGGTAAGTATGTGGCAAGTTTTTTAGGCATGGCCCCGGTAGAAGAACCAAGAGTTTTAATCCTGACAACTATTGATGAACCAGACTATGCACATCACTATGCTTCCAATAGTGCGGCACCACTCTTTGCTGCGATCGTTAATGAAATGGGAAGATCTACAGATTGGTTTGATGGTGTTACCAGCAGCGAATATAATGTTGCAAAAAGTAATATGGTCGAAGTTCCGGACGTCAGATATATTACTACAACGACAGCTCAACAGATGATCAGTTCATCTGGTTTGACAATAAAGGGAAACAGTATCAAAGGGCTTGTAATTGCACAAAACCCGGCACCTGGAGCTAGAATTGCACAAGGTGCACCTGTGACTGTGACTGTTGCGATTGAGGATAAACAGGATAGCATTGTCATTCCTGATTTGTCAGGAATGAGTAACCGAGAAATTAAACAGTATGCAAACTCCTTGCAAATCGAGACAATAATTCATGGCACAGGTTATGTTGTCAGGCAAAAACCTTCACCCAATCAAATTCTCGATGGGCACAAGTTGGAACTATGGATGGAAAACAAATGGCAATAACGACTAGTGAAATTGCTGAATATCTTGGTTGTTCCCTGATTGGTGAGAACAATGTGCAAATTTCCGATGTCACGCTAGATTCAAGAGTTGCCAGCTCCGGTTCGTTGTTTGCTGCTGTAATCGGGACGGATATGGATGGTCACCAATATGTTCAGAATGCTATTGATGCAGGCTGTTCTGCGGTGATGATTGACTCGGAAAGACTCGCTGATTTCAATGAATGTTCAATACCCGTAATAGTGACTACGGATACCAGATTAAAAGCAGTAATGGTTAGTAGATACCTTAACGGGAATCCAGATGAAAAACTGTTCATTACAGGGGTAACAGGAACAAACGGCAAAACAACATCATCGTATTTAATACATGATATGTTAACAGCAATTTATGGCAAGTGTGGGCTTATCGGGACTATTCAGTACCACAACGGAGTTGAATCAATTCCAGCACCATTGACAACTCCTGATGGGACTGTCTTGTACCCATTACTCCGTGAGATGTTAGATAATGAATGTACCGCATTATCGATGGAAATATCATCGCACGCACTCGATCAACAGCGAGTAGCAGGGCTAAATCTGGATATCGCTTTATTTACAAATCTCAGTCGCGATCATCTGGATTATCATCAGGATATTGACAGTTACCTCGCTGCAAAAATGCGCATTCTTGACTTACTTAGTGACGATGGCGTTGCAGTTGTCAATATCGACGACAGTGCTTTCAAAAATCAGGACTATGGCAATCATCAAGTGTTTACATGGTCTTCAGGGTGGAGGAAAGAAGTCGACAAGTCTGCAGATCTGTTTGTATCAAAAGTTGATTTACATCGTGATAGTACGACACTGGTTTTCTGCTATAACGGCTCAGAGTGTACTCTGAAAAGCAAGTTAACTGGCTGGTTCAATGTAGAAAATTTGACCGCAGCTATTGCAGTAGCTTTGGCATCGGGTTTTTCTCCGAAACAGAGTCTGGAAGCATTAGCTGAAGCATCTCAAGTTCCCGGCAGAATGGAGAGCATCCTATTGCCAAATGGTGCGGTTGCAATAATTGATTATGCACATACACCAGATGCGTTGGAAGCAGTCCTGCTGTCGTGCAGAGATCTCCTGCAGTCTGGTAAACTGGTTGCAGTATTTGGATGTGGTGGGGATCGTGATAAAGGGAAGCGCCCTCTGATGGGTGCTGCAGTAGCACAAAATGCGGACATACTGATTGTTACTTCTGATAATCCCCGAAGTGAAGATCCTGAAACTATTTGTGCAGAAATTGTAGAAGGATGTATAAACGCTGAAAAGAAAATGTACATCTCTTGTGAACAAATAGTTGATCGTAAATCAGCAATTGAAAAAGCTATTACAGAAGCCGGGCCCGAGGATATAATTGTAATTGCCGGTAAGGGGCATGAAACCTATCAAATTCTTGCGGATAAAACCATCGATTTTGATGATCGGGAAATTGTCCGAAACTGGATCAGGAGCAGCAGTTGAGCAACAAGTATTATATCCAACAGATGATTGATGACCTGGCGATTGCAGGTATTGATTGTAGCTGTTTGCAATATATCCAGGGCAGTTGGCATGAGTCGATAGAATTGAATATTTCGTTCAGTGGAGCAGAAATAGACTCTCGACAAGTTACACCAGATTGCCTGTTCATTGGTCTTATTGGTGAAAATGTCGATGGCAGCAAATATGCTCAGCAGGCATTTCAAGATGGGGCAATAATTGCCCTTACAACTGAGCAGGATTCTGTTCAGAATTTAGAAGCTGCTGATGGCGCAGTATTACTACAGGTCAAAGACACATCACAGGCTATGTTGGCACTTGCAAAAAGCAGGCGCAAGAGGTTGGCATCCAGGGTGATTGCAATAACCGGAACAAATGGCAAAACTACTACCAAGGATTTGCTCTTTGCGTGTCTTGCCGATTGCAGTAAAGTTGCCTGCACATCGGGTAACTTTAATAATGAAATAGGTTTGCCATTGACATTGCTGCGAGTTGCTGGTGACGAGGATTATGTAATAGTTGAGATGGGTGCATCGGCTTCCGGTGACATTGCTGTGCTATCTGAAATTGCGCAGCCGGATTGCGGAATCATAACCAATGCATCTGATGCTCACCTTGAAGGATTTGGTTCGCTTGAAACAATAATCGAGACCAAAGGCGAGCTTATAGATTTTATTCCTGACAATGGTTTTGTTGTTCTGAATCGTGACAAAAACGGTTTCGAACAATGGAGCAACAGAGCAAGGTGTGAGGTATTATCTTTCAGCGAAAATGGGGAACAGGGCTGGTCGTGGGTTGATCAGCAGTTGTCTTTTTCTGGTCAGAATTATAATATTCCGCTACCGGGAAAATATAACGGATGCAATTTTATGTCAGCATTGCTGGTTGCGCAAAAATTTGGTTGCAATGTTGAAAACATCCGTGGCGGTTTGGCTGATTTTGCAGCATCGGCACATCGTGGAAAATTGATAGAAGCCGGAGACATACAGCTGTTTGACGATTGTTATAATGCAAATCCTGTGAGTGTCCTGACTGCAGCAGAAGCTGTCAGACAAATGAGTCGCGGGCGAACAATTGCAATTCTTGGTTTTATGGCTGAACTTGGAAATGACTCGGAAACAATACATATTTCTACCGGCCAGCAATTGTATGATGTTGGCATAGATGTATTAATTGGTGTTGGTGAAAAGACAAGGCCACTTGTTGATGGATTTTCAAAATCTGGCGGGTCGGGCAGTATTTGCAGTGACCAGAATGCCGCAGCAAGTTGGCTTAAAGAAAATAAAGTTGAAGATGATCTTGTGCTGATAAAAGGGTCGAGGTCGTCAAAGATGGAGCAGGTAATTGATGGTTACCTTGAGTTAATTAATGATGGATCTAAGGGAGCAGGTCAGTAATGTTTTACCATTTTCTTTACCCACTTCAGGAACAATGGACTGCATTCAATGTATTTCAATATATAACTTTCAGAACTGCTTATGCTGCAGTTACTGCGCTGTTGATATCGTTTATATTTGGCAATTTTGTAATTTCAAAACTGCAATCGTTACAGATTGGCGAGACTTTCAGTGGTGATGGCCCAGAAAGTCACAAAGCCAAAGTCGGTACACCAACAATGGGTGGTGTATTGATTATTGCTGCAATTGTGATTCCAACACTGTTGTGGGCTAACCTTGGGAATCGGTTTATTCAGCTTGCCTTGTTGTCAACAATCTGGATGGGTACAATCGGTTTTGTTGACGATTATTTGAAAGTTGTCAGGAAGAAACCAAAAGGGATGATTGGCAGATTCAAGTTGGCTGGTCAGGTCGGTTTCAGTGCCTTGTTGTGGATTATTCTTGTTCATATAGATGGTGGAGATTTGTCTACAAGCACTGCAGTCCCATTTTTCAAAAACGTAATATTGGACTGGGGCTGGTTCTACTTGCCTCTTTTGATACTTGTTGTAACCGGAACCAGCAATGCGGTTAATTTGACTGATGGTCTTGATGGATTGGCAATCGGCTTAAGTGCATTTGCATTTGCCGGTTTTGCGTTACTGAGTTATCTGACGGGTAACATTATTTACTCTGGATATTTGAATATTGTTTATCTGCCCGGAGCTGGTGAGCTCACTGTGTTCTGTGGTGCAGTTGTAGGAGCGGCTTTAGGATTCCTATGGTTTAATGCGCATCCGGCAAAGATATTCATGGGGGACACTGGTAGTCTTGCTCTTGGTGGGGCGCTTGGTACAATTGCTATTCTAGTGAAAAAGGAAATGCTGCTCGCTGTTATTGGTGGCATGTTTGTTGTTGAGGCATTGAGTGTGATGATTCAGGTTGGTTCTTTTAGAATGCGCAACGGTAAACGCGTTTTCCGTATGGCCCCGATTCACCATCATTTTGAAGCTCTGGGGTGGTCGGAAACACAAATAGTTGTCCGTTTCTGGATAATTGGAATATTGCTCCTTCTCGTCGGGCTGAGCACGATAAAACTACAGTGAGGTAGAGTTGGATTATTCAGGAAAAACAGTTTTGGTGTTCGGATTGGCTCGCAGTGGTCTGGCCGCTGCCGGCCTGCTTAAAAGGCAGGGTGCTACCGTAATTGGTGTAGATGATTTTCAAATACAAAATATGGATGACAAAGATTTCGATTATGTTTTTACAGGAGAGAACTGGTCTGAAGAACTTACCGCTGAGCCGGATGAAATTGTAATCAGCCCGGGTATTTCTCTGACACATGATTATCTTGAAAACTGCAAAATTCCGATCATAGGGGAGATGGAACTTGCTACCAGATTTTTCGACGGTCGTATCATTGCAATCACAGGTACAAATGGGAAAACTACTACTACAGAATTAACTGCACATCTGGTGAATTCTCTGGGAATCGACGCTGTTGCTGTTGGCAATACCGGGACTCCCTTCAGTCTTGTAGCAGACACGCTGGGCTCTGATTCAGTAGCAGTAATTGAAGTGAGCAGCTTCCAGCTTGAAACGATTGATGAGTTTGCAGTCGATGTAGCAGTTGTTCTGAACCTTGCTCCAGATCATTTGGACCGATACGAAACTCTTGATGATTACTACCAGACAAAGCGAAAATTGTTTACATCGTTATTGCCAACAGGAATTGCAGTGACCTGGACAGAATGTGAAATGGCCAGGCAATGGAATGCACCAGCAATGAAGCTGTTTGGTGAAAAGTCTGATTCGGCAGACTGTTGGATTGAAGACGGTGCTCTTTATTGTGACCAACAACCAATAATCAATATTGATGAACTTGCTTTGAAAGGCGCACCAAACATGTTGAATGTTATGGCTGCAGTAACAGCAATTTCTGCGATTACCGATATTTCTCAAATTTCAGAAGGGCTCAAATCTTTCAAAGCCTTATCCCATCGGCAGGAAGTAGTAGCAGAGTTAGGTGGCGTTGTATTTATCAACGATACAAAAGCAACCAACGTTCATGCTGTATGTGCCGGGTTGTCTGGTTTGGATTCTCCATTGGTTCTGATTGCTGGTGGAAGCGGTAAAGGCGAAGACTTTTCGCCGTTGGCGGAATATTCTTCAGTAATAAAATCTGCCGTTTTAATTGGAGATGAAGCAGAAAACATCGCAGCAGCACTTGATGGCCATACCGATTTACATTTTGCGGACAGCATGCAGTCTGCTGTCGAAAAAGCTTATGAATTATCTGCAGGGCAGTGTGCTGTGTTATTGAGCCCGGCATGCGCCAGTTTTGATATGTTTACCGATTATGCTGATCGGGGCAGAGCATTTACAGAGGCTGCTAAATCACTTCAGGAGAAAGCGTTTTGTGATGATTAATCGACGGTACAGAGATTTACGATCATCTTTTGAAATGTGTGACAATGGGCTGCTCAGTGCAGTTGCAGTACTCTGTTTAATCGGTGCTGTCATGGTCTATAACGCAGGAAGCTTTCACAAAACTGCTTCCAGTGATACATATTATTTGTTTAGTCATTTGGCACGACTGGCTCTCGGAATTGTTGTTCTGGTAGTAGTAGCGAGCACAAATTATAGAAAGCTGGACAGCCGCATTCCCAGTTACTCTTTGCTGGTTTTAGGAACATTGCTTGTTATTGCAACCGTTGTTTTGAGCAAGACCGGTCTGGTTACAACTCGCGCAGGTTGCAGTAGATGGATTAACACTTCATTTTTGCCGATCCAGCCTGTTGAAATTGTCAAAGTAGGTCTGGTTCTGTTTCTTGCACATCAGTTTGGGACAGGGCTCGATAGTATTAAGAAAAACAGAAGACAGTTGATATTTATATCTACTTTGGTTGCATCGACAATAATTGCTTTGATATTACAACCAAATTACGGGAATGCACTGGTTATGCTGGTGGTTACTGTTGCGATGCTATATATCGCAGGGATGTCAGGTAAGTATGTTGGATATATAATTGGGGCTTTGATTCCAATATTTGCCGCTGGCTATTTATTAGTTCCCAAGATTAATGGTCGGATAACAGCCTGGTTCCACGGTTTTGCAGGTGACCCGGTAAGTTATCAGGTCAAGCAATCATTGCTGGGAATTGGTTCTGGCGGAATAACCGGCATGGGAGTTGGCGACAGTCATCAACGCCTTGCTTTTTTACCAGAGCCTCATACAGATTTTATTTTTGCAGTGATTGGCGAAGAATTTGGATTGCTGGGATGCCTTGTTACCTTGTCATTGTTTGCACTGTTAGTTTGGAGAGGTTTTCTAATTGCAGCTAGAGCTGGCGATAAATTCGGTTTTCTTGTAGCATCAGGACTAACCACGATAATAGCAATCTATGCACTTGCCAATCTGGCGATGGTAATCGGGCTTATACCTGTCATGGGATTGCCTTTACCATTTATCAGTTATGGTGGGTCAGCATTGATTACAAATATGGCTGCGATCGGGATTCTGTTCAGCATCGATTTGCGAACAAAACGGTTCAGAGTAAGTAAAAGAACAGTAGCATAGAAGTCAGGAAAACAATGGCTCGCAGGTCCACATATATAATAACCGGTGGTGGGACAGGGGGACATGTTTATCCTGGCCTCGCAATTGCGGGTGCTCTCCAGTCTGCTGACCCTGATTGCAATATAAATTTTGTTGGTACAAAAAAGGGAATTGAATCACAACTTGTTCCTGGTGCTGGATACAATATTTCCTACGTTTCAGCATCCGGTGCAAGAGGTCTGGGCTTTACTGCTCAGGTTATGTTTGCAGTGAATCTTTTCATCGGAATTATACAGTCTTTCATCTTGCTTTTGAAACTGCGTCCCAAAGCAGTGATTGGTACCGGTGGCTTTGTCAGTGTACCGGTTTTACTGACTGCGTTTCTGCTCGGTTATCCCGTATTTATTCAAGAGCAGAATTCAATACCCGGCTCTACAAATCGATTGTTGGGTAAATATGCAAAACGAATTTACCTCGGTTTTGAATCTGCCCAAAAATATTTTCCGATTGGCAGAACTGTAGCAACAGGCAATCCGGTCCGTGCAGAATTTGGCAATATTTCAGCTCGTGCTGAAGACAGCTCTGTTAATATGCTTGTCTTTGGTGGTAGCAGAGGTGCACGTACAATCAATCGGGCTGTTGCTGATGCCGCCGATGATCTTTTCAAGCTGTCACATCTGAATCTGCATTTACAGACTGGTGATACGGGCGCTCATGCTGAAATTACTTCAGCCTATAGTGAGTTTCCTGTCGACAGGATTACAATCGATAGTTATATCAATGATATGCCATCAGCATTGCAGTGGGCTGACATTGTAGTATGTCGTGCAGGTGCAATGACTTTGGCTGAGTTGGCAGTTGCTGGAAAGCCATCAATTCTTGTGCCTTATCCATATGCAACCGATGATCATCAGTTCTATAATGCGTCTGACTTTGCTGACGCTGGTGCAGCTGTTGTAATCAAGGATGACAGCTTTAATGGAGAGTCAATGTTCGCAACAGTTACATCTCTTATCGATGATAAATCACGTCTTGCTGAAATGGGGAAATCCTGTTCAAAATTAGGGCGAATTGATTCAGCTGAAGTAATTGCAGAAAACATTTTGGGATTTTTAAATAACATCAATGGAGAGTCTAATGTTTCGTAATACCAGGCATATACATCTGGTAGCTGTTGGCGGTATCGGTATGAGTGGTATTGCTGAAATATTACTAAACCTTGATTATAATGTAAGCGGCAGTGATTTGCATGAGTCCAACTCCACACAGCGGCTGGCCAAAATGGGCGCAACAATATTTATCGGTCACAAAGCAGAACAAATTTCCGGTGCTGATGTAGTTGTATATTCATCAGCAGTTCCAGAATCGAATCCGGAGTTGATTGAAGCCCGACGAAACAAAGTACCTGTAATCCGCAGAGCAGAAATGCTTGCTGAACTGATGCGTCTCAAATACGGGATTGCAGTTGCAGGCAGTCATGGCAAAACTACAACCACATCTTTAATTGCTGAAGCACTGGTTGGTGGTAATCTGGATCCGACAGTTGTTGTCGGCGGACGTGCTCTTGCCACTGGAGCAAACGCTGTCCTGGGAAAAGGTGAATATCTTGTAGCTGAGGCAGATGAAAGTGACGGCTCTTTTCTGAAGTTGATGCCAACTCTGGCTGTTGTGACAAACATGGACTTGGAGCACGTCGATTTTTACCCGGACATGGATGCATTGCGTGATGCTTTCAGCACATTTCTTGAAAAAGTTCCTTTCTATGGAGCAGCAGTACTTTGCATTGATGACCCTGAGGTCAGAGCTCTAATACCAGGGCTGGATAGAAAAATTATTACATATGGTTTCAGTGACGATGCTGAAGTGAGAGCAGTTAAGAACAATTCTGAAGAAGTAACTGTATTTGTAAATGACGCTGAACTTGGCGAGTTGTCAATTCAACTACCTGGTGATCATAATATTCTGAATGCACTCGCAGCTGTGGCTGTTGGCATGGAGCTTGGAGTCTCTTTTGGTCAGATAAGCCAGGCTCTGAAAAACTTCCAGGGTGTCAGCAGACGATATGAACGCAGAGGTGTCATTTCTGGCGTTGAAGTTGTCGATGATTATGGGCACCATCCCACAGAGATTGCAGCTACACTTAAAGTTGCTGCCAGTTCACAAAAAAGAATTGTAGCTCTGTTTCAACCCCATCGATATTCAAGAACAGCCAGATTTACTGAAGAATTTGCTGATGCCTTGGCTCTGGCTGACCATGTTGCGCTTCTGCCGGTTTATGCGGCCAGTGAAGTTGCTCCATCTGGTGTTGGCAGCCATTTGATTGCAGATGCAATGGAAAGAAAAGGCGCAACTGTAGATTTACTTTCAGGCCATGACGAGTTACCTGGTTGGCTGGAAGAAAACGTAAAATCCGGAGACTTGTTTCTCACTCTTGGTGCTGGAGATATTGGCAGATTGGTTGATGAAATTTGTGAATTGCTGAAGAATCGGAAGAGCAATTGATGTACAAATTTATTAAACGTAATTCAAGAAAAAAAGGGCTGGTCACAAAAAAAACTGACCAGAGAAGCAGTGTCCGACAGTATCTTATCAGATTTTTGTCAGTAACTCTTTTTCTGTCGATAGTTATTGGCGGGTATTTATTACTGAACTCCAGTCTGTTTGCCATCTCAAAAATTGAAACTTACAATGTCTATTATGCTGACGAAAATGATGTGAAAGACATTTTGTTGTCATCCCTGGGATCAAATATTTGGAAACTTGATTCTGACAGTATTGCTCTGAGTATTTCTGAATTACCGTGCGTTAGAAGTGTACATGTAGGCCGCCGATTGCCCTCAACTGTGAAAGTGGTTGTTCAGGAATGGCAGCCTGTGCTGCTGATGGAGTCGGGGAACTCTACTATGGCATTGCTTGATAACGGATCTTTCCAGAAACTCATCAAGCCGGCACAATCGTTGGAAATACCGCTATTTATTAATAATTTAAATAAAGGAAGCTTGCCAAATAATGCCGATTGTGCATTGTTGAATGAGCTTTTACAGGCTACCGATACAATCGAATTTGATGTGAAGTTTCCAGTCGATTTTATCATTCTTGGCAAAGATGGTCTGAGTGTAGTGCTGCAAGGTAGTCATAACAAATTGGTTCTTGGAGTAGAACAGTTTGCACAAAGGCTTGAAAGATATTTGATTGTAGCTCAGGAACTGGCAGATGAATCGATCATCGATTTGCGCTTTGAACAACAGGTCTATATTCGCGAGAAATCCTGACAGGAGATAGGTGTTATAGAATGGGACAGCCTCAATTAATAGTAGCAACAGACTTTGGTACGACAACCTTCCGTACTCTTGTTGTAAATGTCCATCCCGATGGCTCTATGAGTGTTGTTGGTAAAGGTGAAGTACAGACCTCCGGTTTTAAAGATGGTGATTTTGTTGACCTCGATGCTGGCTACAATGCTGTAAGGCGCATGATCAAACAGGCTGAAAAAAGTGCCGATGTCGATATCAGCGGCATTTACTATACAATAACAGGCTCTCATCTACGTTATTTATATGCTCGCAGTCAACATCAGGTTGTCAACGGCCCCAGAAGCATTTCTCAGGACGATATCGAAGCTGTTCTGGACAAAGCCAGAACTATGTCAATTCCTTACGATCACTCGATACTCTCTGTTAATCCTGTTGAATACAGCGTCGATGGCGTAAGTGGTATTTTGAATCCTGTTGGTCGTATCGGTTCACACCTGGAAGTCGAAGCATTTCTGATCACTGGCTCCAGAAGCGTTACCGGAAATATTGAGCGGACTGTCAATATGGCAAAACTGGAAGCCGCTGGATGGTGCATCGACGTACTGGCAGCAGCTACTGCACTACTTACTTCCGAGGAAAAAGAAGCCGGAGTTATTCTGCTTGATATCGGTGGTACAGAATCTAATTGGGTTATGTTCAGAAACGGTGGTATGGCAGGTTGTGGCAGAGTGCCTTGGGGTGGTGTACATCTGACTGCTGATCTAGCGCACGGGCTCCGATGTTCGGAAAGTGAAGCAGAGTCTTTGAAACTTGAAAGAGGGCTGGTGCTGAGGTCCCTTGCTGAAGGGGTAAATACAGATGTCCTGTTTTGCGATAACGAAGTTAGTGAATCTCCAGGACTTATTGCTGCAATTCTTGAACCACGACTTGAAGAGATTTTTCAACTTATGAAAAATGATATGGGGCAAGCTGGACAGCTTTCTCACATTAAAAATGGTATAGTTTTGACTGGTGGCGGCAGTCGCTGTAACGGTTCAGCTGCATTGTGTGAAGAAGTTTTTTCAGTTCCAGCTGTTACCAGATATTTACCTGATAACCTGTTAAACGAATCTTCGTTACTTGATGGGCAATGGGCTTCAGTATTGGGGCTGGCTGCTTGGGGATATGCTGGCGAAGTCGGAAGTTTGCAGGATTCTTATGAAGATGAAGTGATTCCAGTCAAACCTGCCGGTTTTTTGAAGAGGATTCTTGGCAGAGGGTAGAAATCGACTTTTTTCTCCAAAAAAACGCAAATAATCAGCAAATATCAGATAAAGTTCTGGTCGTGATTGGCATCCTGTGTTAATAATTACAAACGAAGAAGGATCACCCTACCTTTAGGCGCTAGCCCGACTCATGGAGGAGACGGAACGTCATGCGATTTCATTTTGTAGACAACCCAGAACAACTAGCAAGAATCAGAGTTATTGGTGTAGGCGGTGGTGGCGGAAACGCTGTTGATCGTATGCGTGCATCTGAACTTTCTGGTGTTGAATTTGTTGCCGTCAATACTGACAAACAGGCACTTGATAACTCCCGTGCCGATGTGAAAATACAGATTGGTTCCGAGACCACAAGAGGACTAGGCTCAGGTGGTAATCCCCAAACTGGCAAGGAAGCGATCTGCGAAGATAATTCAGTAGTGAAAGAGGTAGTTTCAGGGTGTGATATGATATTTGTAACCGCCGGTATGGGCGGTGGCACTGGAACAGGTGCTGCACCTGAAGTTGCTAGATTAGCTCGTCAAAGCGGTGCATTGACAATCGGCATAGTCACAAAGCCATTCCATTTTGAAAGCAAGGTTAGATGCGAGCAGGCCGAAAACGGTTTAAAAGAGCTTCAGGAAGCTGTCGATACCTTAATTGTGATTCCCAATGACAGATTACTACATGTTGCCCCAAATGATATCTCAATGCAGGATGCCTTTAAATTTGCTGATTCAGTTCTGTATGATGCAACACGTGGTATTTACGATTTGATTATGAAGCCTCACCAGTTAAATCTGGATTTTGCCGATGTCCGATCCGTAATGGCTGATATGGGTGTAGCCTTGATGGGTGTTGGGTCTGCTTCAGGAGAAGACAGGGCTGAAAATGCAGCCAAATTGGCAATCAGCTCTCCGCTTCTGGAAGATGTCGACATTGCAGGATCAAAAAGTGTATTAGTGAATATTGTCAGCTCAAATGTGGGATTGCATGAGACAAGTACTGTAATGACAATCGTGCAGGAGGCTGCAGGTGATCAGGCTCATGTTATATTTGGATATGGAATTGATGAAGATCTGGGTGAAGAACTCAAAGTTACAGTTATTGCAACAGGCTTCAGTACAGATTCAGTAGTGATTGAAGATTCACCAGTTGAACAGGAAACTGTTGCTGAAGTGGAGATGATAGGTTCAGCAGGATTAAAGTCGATGGCAGCTTCAGCTGGTTCTGTAACCTCTGCTGTTATAGAGGCCGCACCTGTAGCTGAAACTCCGCCACCTTCACAATCTTCTCTGACATTTTCATTTGCTGACGATGAGATGGCTGTTGAGAATGTAGAAGAAGAGTCCACAGAAGACCCAATCCTTCCGTTGGACATATTGCCCGCAAAAGCTGAGAGGCCTGCGGCAAAAGCGCTGGACAACTTTGAAGGCGAACAGATAATGAACCGCAAAGCAGCCTTTCGCAGTGATGGATTTATTCCTGATCTGAATGAACCGGCTTACACAAGAAAATATCAGGACTGATAATGTCTCTTCTGGATCGCATCTTTGGTCGGCATGAAAACAGTGATTATGCTATTGCCCTCAAGCATTTCAACAATGGCAATTTTGAGGAATCCGCAGAACTCTTCCGTTCAGTTTTAAAAAATACAGATGGCAAGACAGGATCTCTGTCTGCTTTTTATCTTCGGCAATGTCTTCTGAAACAGGGCAGGGCAGCTCTTGTTCAAAAAGATTATGCAACTGGCTGTATTTATTTTAAGGAAGCTGCTGTTCGTTGGCCTTCATTTCCTGACCTGAGATTCTGGTATGGTTATTCTCTGGGTATGTCTGGCGACTGGGCAGGTGGACTTGAAGAGTCACTTGCCGCATTGCGATACAATGGAGAGTATTTGGAAGCAAGGTTATTATCTATTTGTGCTTTGTTGGAATTAGGCCAGAGTGAAGATGCGTCTGTTTCCTTGAATGATCTCCTGGATTCAGTTAAAGATGATAATCATCCTGCGTCTCTATTGCTTCAGGATGGGGCTCCGTATTCTTCTGAAAATATGCCATCGAACCTTATAAATATTATTACCGATATTACCTTTGATTCAAAAAATGGCAATTCGATTGAGTTAGCCATAGCCAGTTGCAGGTCTGGCAGCTGGGAAGACGGCATCGCAATTATGAGAAGACTTTGTGATGAACATCCTGCATGGCCTGATTATAAAGTAAAGCTCGCTGCTGCTCTTTTTCAGGTCGGGAAAAATGATGAAGCATTTAGTGAAGTAGAGCAGGCGCTTTTATTAAATCCAAAATACAGAACAGCTGCTCATCTTAAGGCACTAATTCTGGCTGATAACTCCCAATTTAAAGAGGCATTGAAAGTTATTGAGGCAGAGCCACAATTCATGTGTCCAGACAAAGGACATCCTGGTGAGGAGCTCTTTTGCTGTTATCTGGCAGCTGTATTATATCTGCTGACTGGAAGATATTCTGAAGTAGAGCCAAAGCTTGAGTCCTGGCATGACTTACCCTCAACTTTTCCGATGGCTTCGATGCTGATTGCTGCTGCCAATGACATGGAAAACAATACTGTGGTTGCTCTGGATGGTCTTTTGGAACTTGTAAGAAAATGGCCACATGAAGCTAACTACCGGCATGCTCTAGCTTCTGTGCAGTTGCGGATGGAGCTTCTTGAAGCTCTTGAATCAAATCTGATAAAATGGCAGTCGTCTGAAATAATTCAGAATGACAATAAAGAAAATGCTCTATTGATGGCTGGTTATCTCTCTATAGCCAGAGGTGAAGTGCTGGATGACGAAGAGGGAAATACTCAGGCTGGACCCTCAGAAGCCTGGACTTTTTTATATGCATATTCTGCGTCTTTATCTGGAAATTGGAACAAAGTTTCCTTATTGCTTGAAAAACTTGTTGCAGATGGTCAATCCACAGAACGTATTTCTTCATTGATTGCCAAGGCAAGCCTCGCGTCGGGCATTTCTGGTGACTATAATGTACCCGTAGCAGTCCCTGAGACTGTGTTACGTGATACAATAAGCTTAATGCATCGAACTGGTGATTCAGCAGAAGCTAATTCTACCTTGAGGAAGATGCAATCGGTTCATCCTGATGATATAAGATGGGCCTGGCTTGATCCTGAGTATTGGCTTCACCCAGTGCGTCGATGGATTGGTTGACATCTCCAGATTTGGAAGGCTGCTTTTTTAATGTTTAGTTCCAATCGCATAATCATATGCTTTTTATTAGTTATTTTTTCTACTCAGCTGTTTGCCGCTGACTGCGAATATGGTTTAAATCTGGTTGCCGACAATCAATATAATGAAGCTATTGATTATCTCATTGAATGTTGCGATTCAGATGATTCGGATGTGCAGAATTGCCTGGCTCTCTGCAGAGCATATCTGGGAATTGATGATTATGACAAGGCGTTGAGCATCTCAGAATCGATTCTGATTGTTGCTCCGGACTCAGTTGACGCCTGGTATATGCGAGCTGCAGCTTCACTGGCTATGGGAAGCAGAGATGTGGCACTGGAGTCTCTTAATACTGGGCTTACTTACTCGACAAGCCACATTGCTACACTTGAATTGTTATCAGGTCTCTTACTTGAAGATGGAGACAATCAAAAGGCTTACGGCCTTCTGATCCAACTTGTCCGATCAGGTGGAGGGACACCGCCAGTCCACAAAACTTTATCTGAAATTGCCCAAAACAGTGGACTGTGGAGAGTGGCGTCACAACACTGGACAGATATGATGTCGATGATAACCCCAACCAGTGCCGATTACCTGACTGCCGGGGAATTGGCAATTATGGCTGGTGATCTGGAATATGCATTGCTTGTATGTACAAATGCAGTTGCAGTTGATAGTACAGCTCAATCATTGGTTGCACTTGGTGAAGCACAATTTGCCACTAAATTGATTCCTGAGTCTGTTTTGTCATTCCAGAAAGCTTTGGAACTTGATCCCGAGATGCATAAAATTCATTTCAATCTGGCAAATGCATTTGAGCTATCAGGCAGATATGAAGAAGCTGAACAAGAATTTGAGCTATATATTTTACGTGAACCTGCAGATCCTGACGGGTATTACAATCTTGCTGCTCACCATGTTCGTCTTGGTAATGTATTGTTGGCCCTGGATCTTCTCAATGACTCATGTGACCTGAATCCTGGTACAATACAGCCACATCTTTTAAGAATCGAACTTCTGGAGCAAACAGGCGATCTGGAAAATGCAGTTGAAAAAATAACTGATTTGATGGAAATTGCTATTGATAACGATGGATTACTGGCAAAGAAAAAAGATGTTTTTACAGCAAAGATTGAACAAAACAGAGCAATGGCAGAGCAGGGAAAAGTCAAATTACTGCACATTATGACAGCTGATTCTGAAGCTGTGAAGGTACTGCAGGAAGAACTAGTGGCTGGTGCTGACTTTGCATCTTTGGCTGTACGGTTCAGTAGTGGACCAACTGCTGCTGAAGGTGGCCTGATCGGGTGGATTTCCATTTCACAAATGGCACCACCACTAAAAGAAGCTATTGAGAAGTTGGGTGTAAACGAAAACAGCCCTCCAGTATATTCTGGAGAGCTGTTTCATTTCTTCCGACGAATCCACTAGCAGAGATTAGGTGACCTTGGTCACACTGTTGCTACGGATGCAACGGGTACAAACATAACCACGTTGGACTTTGCCTTCGTGTTCAAATTTAATTCTTTGCAGGTTTGGCATCCAGCGGTGACGGCTCGTGTTATGAGCGTGACTTACTCTGTTGCCATATTGTGGGCCTTTGCCGCATATTGTACATTTTCGACTCATGTCGCCTGTCCTCCTGTATTATCGATATTAGAAACAGGAATTTAATATCAGATGGGCAACACATCAAGTTGATTTTTGCTTGAAAGGGGTGACAAATGCAAAAAAAGCTCGATTTATCCACAAATGTGCAGTTTTTACACGGTGTAGGGCCTGTCAGAGCCAGATCATTGTCACGTTTGGGTATTAATTGTGTTGATGATCTGCTCATGCATTTCCCTCGAACATGGCTTGACCGGAGCAGTGCCACCCCTATCAGCGAGCTTGTAGTTGATTCAAATGCAACAGTTTGTGGTGAAGTTTTAACAAGTGGAGGCAGGAGTGGGCGCGGGCGCAAATCAATTCAGTCAGTAACTATTGGCGACCGTGGGGGAGTTCTTACCTGCACTTGGTTTGGACAACCATACATTACCAAACAACTGCAAACCGGTATGAAAATACTGGTCAGTGGTAAAGTTCAGCTTCACAACAGCAGACCTCAGTTTGTACATCCCGATTTTGAAGTGCTGACTTCCGAGAGTACAAAATTGCATAGCGGTAGACTGGTCCCTGTTTATCCACTTACTTCTGGTATCGGTCAGCATTGGTTGCGTGGGCTTACCTATCGAACTTTGGAACAATTCAGCAATGAAATAACAGAGTTTTTGCCAGGGAGTCTACTGCGGAAACACAAACTGCAAAATCGTAGAGCAGCGCTGCAAAATATGCATTTCCCAGAAGATGAAGCCAGCAGAACCGAAGCACAAAAACGATTCATATATGAAGAAATTGCGATGATTCAGGCTTTGATGGGATTGCGCAAGTCAGGCCACACTACTAACAGTGGCATCAAGTTGCATAAGCCTGGGGATCTTACTACAAGGTTGGTCAACGGTCTGCCATTTCAATTGACATCGGCTCAACGCAAAGTCCTGGGCGATATTCTCAGAGATATGCGAACCGGTTTACCGATGCATAGGCTGTTGCAAGGTGATGTTGGCTCAGGTAAAACTTTGGTAGCATTGTTGGCAGCACTGTTTGTAATTGAGCAAGGGTGGCAGGCTACCATAATGGCTCCTACAGAGGTGCTGGCTCGCCAGCATGGAGAGTCAATCTTAAAGCTGATTGAGCCACTTGGAATAAGTATGGAAGTATTAACCGGTAGTACACCTTCTGCACAGCGAAGGAAAATTACTGCGAGCGCTGGTAATGGAGAAATTGATCTACTGGTTGGAACTCATGCCTTACTTGGCGATGACGTTTGTCTGCCAAATCTTGGACTGGCGGTTGTAGATGAACAACATCGTTTTGGAGTTATTCAGCGTGGAAATGCGAGTAAAGTTGAATCGTCTACGCCACATGTTCTGGTTATGAGTGCAACTCCAATTCCGCGCAGTCTTTCGCTTACTCTGTACGGTGATCTTGATCTTTCACTGATTGATGAATTGCCACCAGGACGTAAGCCTGTTCAAACTGATCTGATCCAGCCCGCTCAACTGGACTCTATGCATGGACTGGTTTGCAATCGAGTTAAAAACGGACAACAGGCATATGTGATTTATCCTGTAATTGAAGAAACTGAAGGACAGGATATCAAGTCGGCGACTGAGGAATTTGAAAAGCTTTCGCAGGGCGTATTCTCGGATTTCAATGTTGCGCTTTTGCACGGCAGGATTAAAGGCTCGGATAAAGCAGAAATAATGAGTCGATTTGCTGCTGGCGAGATTGATATATTAATTGCAACAACAGTCATTGAAGTTGGTGTGGATGTTGCGAACTCTACAACAATGGTTATTCACCATCCTGAACGATTTGGTCTGGCTCAATTGCACCAGTTGCGTGGGCGAGTTGGCAGGGGAGAATTGCAATCGTGGTGTCATCTTGTGCTGGATAAATGGGTCGCTCCGGAATCTTTTGAGAGAATCAGGTTCTTTGCCTCAACTAATGATGGGTTCAAGTTGGCTGAAGAAGACCTGCGTAGACGTGGACCCGGGGATATAATGGGAGTAAGGCAACATGGTCTGCCAACATTCTCAGTTGCCAATCCAATTCGTGATGCTGAGCTGGTAAAGTTATGTAGTCAGGATATTAAAGAGTTACTGGATGCTGATCCCAGGTTAAGCAGTGAATACAATCGAGCATTTAAAAACAGGATTGAGTCCAGTTTCAAGCAACTATTTATTCATAGTGCAGGTTAATCTTTGCTGCTGATTTCCGCCAGGATCTCGTCGATGCTATTACGTATTCTAATATTCTGGTCTGGTTCAAACAGGGCTTTTTTGACTCGTCCCTCTGAATCTTTTTGAATATATCTTATAGACTTCAGGTCATTCATTGGAATCAAAATATCCTTGCTGACTCTAACTTCAAGGCTTTCACCATCTGTATCATTGGCAGGACTGTTATGGGGATGCATTCCGATGCCCCAGCCGTGGACCAGCATTGAACAGAGCATTGCCTTCAGAACATTATCATGAGATTTGTCAGCATCATTGGTTATCTTGAAACTGGATCTATCCATAAATCCTTCGACAACTGGAGCAAGTTTCTCTAAAACCTGTTTGTCCACATCGATGTTCAAAAGTCGTTTAAACATTTGGCGCAGAATATTAACTGTTTGTGATTCGCTCATTATCGCTCCTGGTTACGTTGTTGCTATTGTTATCGTGTTTAAAAAGTTCAACTTGAGCAAAAATCTTCATTTGACCTGAAATAAATAGTCAGTTAGTCTGCTGTGATGAATTCACTTGAAACAGCGATGGAATGGTATCAATCGGGTATTGACCATGAACAAAATGGAGATCTTGCCAGTAGCCGAGACGCTTATTTGCGTGCCATCGAACTTTCTCCGCAAAACTATAAGTGTTATTACAGGCTTGGCTGTGTTTTGCGAAAAGCTCATCTGTTCAGCGAGGCCGAAACGGCTTTTCAAAAAGCAATCGATCTTCATCCTGATGACTCCAAGTCGATGGTAAATCTGGCAACTGTTCTTGATGCTCAAGGCAAACGAAGTGAAGCGATTCAGATTTATCATCAGGCAATTATTGCCGATGAAGCAAATGTAGAGGCCTATCATAATCTTGGTTCAATTCATGCAGAAAGTGGCAGGCATCGCGAGGCGATTCACTGTTATGAAGCGTCACTTGCATTTTCGCCTGACCCGGAAATCAGTTTGAATCTGGGGAAAGTGCATTATCAATCGGGAGATATTGATAGTGCTTTGAGCTGTTTTGATACTGTTGTCGCTGCAGATGAAACCTCTATTTCAGGTTTCTATTGGCAAGGTCTTGTTCGCATGAAAAAAGGAATGTTCACAAGAGCATTGGATAGTTTCAACGAGATTGTTAGTATTGTCGGGATGACTCCGGATACAAGTTATCAACGAGGGATTTGTTTGCAGAAACTGGGTAGATATACAGAAGCTCTTGCAATGTATCTCGATGCCCTGGATTCATACAGTGAGCCACATAAGGTTCACTACCAGTTGGCATTAACCTATGATGCTCTTGGAAAACCTCAGGAAGCCAGCAAGCATTATGCACTGGCAAGAGAAACAGGAAGTTAATTAATCAGGCAGGTCGTATTGTTGTTTTTGAAATTGATTGTAATGGCGGTTGTTCAGGGATTAACAGAGTTTCTCCCAGTCAGCAGCTCAGGACACCTGGTTTTGTTGCATCACTGGATGGAGGCACTTCAGGGCGATCTGTTTTTTGATATAGTTTTACACGTGGGAACTCTTGGAGCTGTGGTAGTTGTCTATCGGAACGAATTATTACGTTTATTAAAGTTCGACATGCCAGCATTGAATTATATTGCCGCACTTTTAATCGGCACTATTCCTGCTGTAATTGTAGGGCTATTGCTGAAAGATTTCATGGAAGGTCTGTTTGGCAGTCCAAGAGCCGCGGGCTATGCGCTATTGTTTACTGGCTTCGTTTTGCTGACAACCAGAAAGGCCATAGACAAAGGGGAGAGCAATTCTGATGAGCTTATTTCACCAGGTTTGTTGAAAGCTTTCCTTATTGGCTGTGCTCAGGCAGTTGCGATAACACCTGGAGTCAGCAGGTCGGGAATGACCATTGCATCTTCTTTGCTGCTGGGCCTGCCTAGAGTTGAGGCTGCCCGATTCAGTTTCATGTTAGCCATTCCTGCTATTGCAGGAGCATTGGTATTACAGCTTCTCGATGGTGCTGCTACTGAAACTTTGGCTTCTCCAATTCAATTAGTTGTATCTGCCATTGTTGCTTTTGTCTTTGGATTATTGGCAATCAGGCTGACAGCTCTTGCTGTGGTAAAAAGCCATTTTTGGAAGTTTGCTTTCTACTGTGTGCCACTTGGTTTGTTGGTTCTGTACATAACGAGAGGTTTATAAACTCTGTTGAAGTTTTATAAACCTTGAATACAGATCAGGCGCAGGAGAGCACTTCAAACCATTTGCTATTGATTTTTTCGCCGATTCTTTTTCATTGAGCTGTAAATAAGCTATTGATAAATTAAACCAGACATCTGCACGGTTATCATACTTTAAATATTTTTTAAAATTAGACACAGCTTCTTCTGTATTTCTCAATTGAAGATTACAAACCCCGGCATTAAGCAGACTGTCCATTTGTCGGGGATTGGCTTTGATTGCTTTAGCAAAACAACTCAGTGCTGAGCGCAGGTTGCCATTTGACATCTCAATGTTTCCGAGATTATGCAGCAGGATAGGATGGGCAGGTGAACTGTCTCTGAATTTCAGTAAAGTTTGGTAAGCAGAATCATCGCCGATTAAAGCAAGCACTGCCGCCAGAGTGACGGCCTGGTCTGCAGTCTCCGGTTTTATAATTTGAGGTGAGTCAATTTCCTCCGGTAGAAAAAGTATCCCTGCTGAGCTTAATTGAGCAAGATGCCAGTTGTCGGAATCTGAAAGGGTCATAATAAGATTGTTGGTTGCACCACTGCTGTGAGCCAGAAGTACAGCATCGGCATTTATTGTTTCAAGATATTGCAAGCTGGGTTTGTTGCCTGCTAGAAACTGTTTGTAACTTTTCCAGCTGGTATCAGGATATGCTTCAGTTCTGCCATCAATCATCACTTTACGACTATGCACCATCAATGCACCAGCAGCATCGATATTATTTGCAATTCTGAGTTGTGAATCGAGGCCTGCAGCTTCACTAAACGGGTAAGTTGTTTGTGAGACTCCTAACCCGGTTCTACGTGGTACTGCTTCACCCAGGTAAAACGAGCTATTCAATAACCCTGGTAACCAAAAGCCAAGGACAATAAGTGCTAGCAGGGGAGTCAATACTCTTGTGGCTGCTTGCAGTTTATGTAGTGGAAATTTAAAGGACCAAAATAATTTTGCTGTTGGTTGATAATGTGAGTGAATCAGGAAAAATGTTATGCCGTAGAGACCAATGTTTCGTCGGCCTGACAATGCCAGAAATAGTGTGGCAACCCAGAGCAAAACAGTAAAAACCGGTACTCTACCTGCAGTTGATATAATCCAGATAGTACCCCAGATAGCAGTTAGCTTGAAAACCAAGGTGGTGATGCCAAGTTCAGAGCTGGTCTCCAGCAGAGGAACCATTTCAGCAATTGTAGTATGCAGGTTTATGCCATCACCAGAGAATTGGCCAGCAACAGTTATGGGATATAGAAGTGTGTGAATATGTCCTGGTGAAATTACGGAAATTGCCCATGAAGCTAATCCCAGCAAAAGATATCGAGGGTTTCGTTTTAAAAGTGCTACCAGCAACCAGAGCATCGGCAGAATTATAAAAAATCCATGAAATTGCGCCCAGACGAGCGAAAGTACAATAGTTCGATATTTGCCCCATTTAGAATCTGGAGTTTTGCCATTGATTTCAGCAACAATCCATTTGATCGCAATCAGAAGGAAAATTGAAGAAACAAGTTCTGGACGAAGTAAGAATCGGGGCCAGAGCAACAGTAGTGACAATGTTGCAGGCAGAAGCAGGGTAAGTCGATTAACAACTGGTTTAAATAGCAGAAATGCAATTGTCAGGCAGAGAGCCAGGCGCAAAAGGTTCAGGCCTGGAACATGACCAGCATGAAATATCGACACAAATACTTGAAACAGCCACTCATGATTGTGCCATTGGTAGTCAGGGTTGGTGAAACTATATGTATTTACATCTGCGACTGACAGATTTGACAATATGTCCTGACCAGAACTACAGTGCAGCCAGATGTCGAGATCAATCAGCGAATGGCTGCTCAAAACAGCAGTAGTAAGCAGTATTATAAAAAGAGCCAGCAGGCCAAGTTTTTTATCCATAGTACATGCAAATATAGTATACTATGCCTGCTTAATGCTATAGACAAAATGACAATCGATTATTTGTTGTTAGTGACACAATGTCAATAGCTGCTGAACTTATCGATCGATAGTACAGTTGTCGCAAGGGACGTGTTGAGTGTAACGACATATATAGCAATCAGATATGGCTATATACTAAATAAATACTTAACCAGGAACAAACTGGTATGTTTATTGTTAATAGGATTGTGGAATCACAAAAAGAGTGATAATTTTCAGGTTTCTCATAAATAAAACAGAAGGTTTCGAAATGGCTGCAAAGAAAAAATCAACCAAAAGCGCTAAAGTTGGCAGAGCAAAGTCTATTATTCCTGCAAAGCCAAGACGTGAAAGCGCCAGGATTATGTCCAATCTGGATCTATATTTCCAGGAAGTAAAAGTTTTCCCACTGCTTACACGTGAGCAAGAGTGTGAACTTGCGCGTGGTATCCGTCGTAATGATGATGGTGCTTTGGACAAGCTGGTTAATTCCAATCTGCGATTTGTTGTTTCTATTGCCAAAGAATACTCCCACTACGGCGTTTCTCTGGAAGATCTGATTAACGAGGGTGATCTGGGACTTCTCAAGGCTGCACAGCGTTTTGATGAGACTCGTGGCTATAAGTTTATTTCTTATGCTGTTTGGTGGATTCGTCAATCTATTCTTGCTGCTCTGGCCAATCACTCAAAGATTGTCAGGATGCCATTGAACCGCGCTCGAGTTCTGAACCAAATCAAGCGTGCATCCAGCGAGTTGCAACAAAAATTGCGTCGCAAGCCAACTCCTGAAGAGATTGCAATGAAGCTTGATCTGTCTGTTGAAGAAGTTAAAGATACCCTGCCATTAATGCAGGACAATTTCTTCCTCGACGATTTTGTTGGTAATGATGAAGATTCCACTTACCTGGACTTCCTTGAAGATACAAACAGTCACACACCTGATCATGCTGTTATTGAAGAAGATCTCCATGACAGTATTGAGCGGATGCTTTGTGACTTGAAAGCACGCGAGGCTAAAGTTCTCAGAATGTATTACGGACTCGGAACTGATCAGGAAATGACTCTTGAAGAAATCGGCCAGGTAATGGGGCTGACCAGAGAGCGTATCCGCCAGATTAAAGAAGAAGCTTTTGAAAAGATTCGTACTTCAAAGGCATTCCGTTATATGCATGACTATGAGGATATGGAAGACTTGACTGCTTAAGTTTTTGATTGATTGAGTGAGTGAAAAGCCCGGCCTATGGTCGGGCTTTTAATTTTATTGTGCCGGAAGAAAGCTCATTCAATTCAGAGTCAAAAGATTGTTCTCTACCTTCTGGTAGCCAGATTAACAGATTTACATCTTCATCAAAATTGCGTTGTACAACTTTCCCATCGTGTTTTTCCAATGAATGTTCTATCGAACCTAGCAGGTGATAGGGGAAAGTAATCTCAAAGTCATTGCCAAAAGCGATGAACTTTGTTTCACATTTTTCCAAAGCAAGCGCAGCACATTCTTTGTAAGCTCTGCCAAGCCCGCCAGTGCCAAGTTTAATGCCACCAAAATATCGGACAACAATGGCAACAGCATTTGTAACTTCATGTTTTTTCAAAACCCCAAGAATTGGTTCACCTGCGCTACCAGAGGGTTCACCTGCATCAGTACTGTGATATTTTATTTCTTCGCCATAACCAAGAATCCAGGCAAAACAAACATGCCTGCTGTCATGGTACTTTTTCTCCATTTCCTTGACAGCAGATCTAGCATCATCCTCAGATTCAACTGCTGCAATGTGAGCAATGAAACGTGATCGCTTCACACGCATTTCAGCATCAGCTGTACAACTGAGAACTTTGTATCCTGGAAGTTTGTGGTTTGGAGTTGTCATCCAGCACTTTCTTTGAGAGATTTATTGTCAGCTTATGGTAATCGGCATATTCTTATAAATCAATACTTGGAAACAGCTCCAACTTGAAGAGGTGTCTTTGTGTGGAAAATAATTTTATGTCTCCTGCTTGTCAGCAGTATAGCAACTGCAGGTGATATGCCTAGATCGTCTCTTGACAGACCAGACGATACCGGCCCGGTGTTGATAGGATTTGGAGCTACTGGCGGTGGTTCTGTTGATTACGATAAATTTACAGTTGGCTGGTCCGGGTCAATTATTTTCAGGCCCGCAAAAGCATCGGAATTTTTAACTTCACTGTTTTATTGGAACTGTGGTTTGGTCTTGCACGGTGATAGCAGGCCATATGATGCTGATCGCAAAATGTTGTCAGCTGATTTATTGTTCCGTCGTTATTTATCAGACGTAGATGACAAGATGATTTATTTTGTGGAAGCAGGACCGGGAGCAGCACATATAACTTTTCCGGTTATTATAAATCAAGAGGGCGATGGTGGTGAAACGACACCAACTGAAGCCAAAAGAGCCAACAGGTTTTACACTGGCCTTGTAGGTTGTGGATTTGAATATGACTTAAACTCTGAATTTGTAGTATATTCAACATTGCACTGGCGTTATTATGATCACAATAATTTGAATTACTCAGGTTGGAACTTTACAGCCGGGTTAGCAGTACCAATCCCCTGGTAATTAGTTACCAGGAGTCGAGTACACAACAGGGAGTTATCGAATGCAGACAAATCGATTCTACAAAATGGTTTTTGTATTGCTGTTAATTCTGATTGCTTTGCCTCTGGTGGCAAAAGATCAGTTGGGGTATTGGGAATACAAAGCAGCTACCCGCACAGCAGAACGATTGGACCATGTAGCCTGGATCAGTTCTATGGAAGATGATTTTGGACCATATCTAGCTATCGGTGACAGGTTTGGTCTTGTGCGGATTGTTTACATGACTGATGGACAAAGTGAAGAAATATGGAGTAGCAAACAGCTTAATGGGATCGTGCAACAAGTTATTGCATCAGATCTTGATGACGATGGATATGACGAACTTATTGCGTGGACTGATGTCGGTACTGTTTATGTCTGGTCTGCACATACTCAGCGGATGAAGTATGAAAGCCTGATGAACGATTTTGAAAAAATTACCTGCATGTGTATAGGAAATGTGGATGAAGATTCTGCATATGAAATTATTCTCAATGCTGATGGCAAAATTCATTATCTGGATGGAAAAACATTTAATCGGGAGTACTCAAGTATTTCAGAATTTGCGGCATCAAGAATAGCATGTGGCGATGTCGATGGAGATGGCAGTATGGAATTGGTTCTCAATACAGGCCAGGTCCTTGATGCAAATAATTGCGAGGAAGAGTGGAGTGATCAGGTATTTGGCAATCGTATAGAGTTGCTTGATATTGACGGTGATGGAATCCCTGAGATATTGACTGAGAGCGACAATTCTTCATTGCGGATATTTGATGCTGATTACCGCAAAGAAAAGCATTTACAGTAAATTGAGGAGAAGTTGATGAATCGAATATTTAGTATATCGATGGTGGCTATACTGCTGCCAGTGTTCCTGATAGCAGCACCATTGTCTGGTGCTGGCGAGGTTGAAACTGTTCCTGTTGTTACTGTGGAATTGGTTAATCTTGGTGAGAGCTTGCAGTCTGGCAGCGAATCGCAATTTGGAATTGTGTATCATGTGCCTGCCGGTTTCCATATGACCACTACTTTCCAGAAAATCGAATTCACCGGTTATCAGAAGTCAGATCTTAAATCGATTGTTTTCCCTGAGCCTGTTTCAGAAGGTGAATTTGCATATTATCGTGGCGACCAAATGGCAATGGTAACGCTGCTGCTCAACGATGAAACTGGCGAGTCTGACTTGGAAGTAATAGCTGAGTACCAGCTTTGTCGAGAAGGCAATGCAGGTATGTGTTTTCAGCCTGGATCTGCAACAGCAAGTTTAGCAATAAATGTTGAAGCTGCTGCTGATGAAGTTGTGACTTATGAAGAGTCCGGCTCTCTACAGGACAAACTCAAAGCTGCATTGGAAAAGGGTAGTTGGCTTGCATTCCTGATGGTTTTTGTAGGTGGTGTTTTGGCCAGCTTTACACCATGCGTTTACCCGATGATTCCAATTACTGTAAGTTACATCGGTTCAAATGCAGGTGGTAGTGCTCTCAAAGGTTTTGTACTTTCTCTGTGGTATGTTCTGGGTATTGCAATTGTCTATTCAACTCTTGGTTTGGTAGCTGCTGCAACTGGTGGAGCGTTTGGACAAGCAACACAAACCCCAATTTTTGCAATTTCAGTTGCTGTAATTATTGGTGCAATGGCAATGTCGATGGCCGGCATGTTTGACTTGCAAGTTCCAAGCAGCATGGCAAATAAAATGGGTGGAGCCAAGACAGGTTTTCTTGGCCCATTATTGATGGGTATGGCGATGGGGCTGATTGCTGCCCCATGTGTTGGACCAGTTCTGATTGTGTTGTTGACCTGGGTTGCTACAACTGGAAATATGTTCCTTGGATTCTGGCTGCTGTTCACATTTGCTATTGGTTTGGGAATGTTATTCCTGGCTCTTGGTGCTTTTAGTGGTCTGTTGACTGCTCTGCCAAATGCTGGGGGTTGGATGGATCATATTAAACATTTCTTTGCAATTGTTCTCTATGCCTTGGCCTTGAGCTTCCTGAAAATGTATGTACCTGTTCCGGTTTTGACTGCTGTATTTGGCTTGATGCTATTTGTCAGTGTCAGTGCGTGGGGAGCGTGGAAGCCGCTAAGCGAAACTGCTACACATAAAGATGGAATATTAAAAGGTGTTTTGATGTTCCTGTGGTTACTTGGTTCATTATTGTTTATTGCTGGTATTGCTCCTTCAATAATTCCTTCGAGTGGAAATGTTCAAGTTGTTGAAGCAGGACATATCGAACCAGAGTGGATTATGAATGAACAGGAAGCTTTTGCAGCTTCTGCAAGTTCAGGGAAGCCGTTAGTAATGGATTTTTGGGCGGAATGGTGCTCTGCTTGTAAAGAGTTGGATCATAAAACCTGGAGTAGCGATGAACCGTTAGCTTTGTCAAAACAGTTTGTTGCTTTGAAAATGGATATGACTGAACGCAATCCTGCTAATGATGCAGCGCTTAAAAAGTATGCTGTTGTTGGAATGCCTACTGTTATTTTCTTTGATTCGGAAGGTAAAGAGCTTGAAAGATTCTCTGGTTTTAAAGGGCCGGGTGATGTTGAAAAAATAATGCGTCGGGTTTTAAGCCAGACTAACTAGTTCATGAAAGGACTGATTGTGAAGAAACTGATTTTATTTTTACCACTGATATTGATTTTATTTGTCGGTTGTAATGATACTGACGATGGAAAAGAAGTTGCTGAAAACGGGGTAGTGGCCCAGGTGAGTGATGCCAAAATTGCTGCCGATTTTGATCTGGTTGATATTAATGGCGATCATATTAAACTGTCGGATTATAAAGGCAAAGTTGTCATTCTGGATTTTTGGGCTACATGGTGTCCACCTTGTAAAAAAGCATTACCACATTTGCAGGAGATCAGCAGCGAGTATCCTGGCAACGGAATCAAAGTTATTGGTGTATCAGTTGACCGTGATGGCTGGGATGTTGTGCGTCCATTTATGGCAAAGAACAACTTCGATTTCACTGTTGTTATGGGAGGCGAAAAAATTGTAAAAGCCTATGGTGGAATCAACAGTATTCCTACAACATTTGTTATTGGGCCTGATGGTGTAATCGGAGAAAAATTTGTTGGCTACAAAGACAAATCTGAATATCTGGATGCTGCAAATAAATTAATGCACTAAAAAAAATGTCCCTGACTGCGGAGTTAACCTTCAGTCAGGGACCGTCAACATTGTCGATCATCACTTCCTCAACCACCAGAAGATATCTACGATTGAGAGAATGAACAGTGATTCTAGCAGGTACATCCTTGTGACCTCCCCGAGTTTCAATGTTTATCTCGAACACGGACACTCATTCCATGCCAGAATTGTACCAAACCCGCAAAATATGTTATAACTGGTTGATTCTCAGGACGATAAGAGTCCTGTCGTCGGCTTGCTGGCCTTCGCTGAAGATGTCAATATCGGACAATATCTTGTCGCGGAGCTCTTTTGGTGGCAAATGCGCATTCTTTTTGACTATTAGTTCAAGTTGTTCGGCCCCAAACATTTCATCTCTGCTGTTTGATTCTTCTGTCAAGCCATCTGTGTATAACAGAATAGTGTCGCCAGGTTTTGTGTGGATGGTTCCTTGAGCATAATACTGGTCTGAATCGATTCCCAGAACCAGGCCACCTTTTTTTAAATGCCCGGTCCAGTTGCTTGTAGAACTGAAATGCATTGGGGGATTCATGCCGGCATTTGAGTAATTCAGCGTGCAATTTGCTGGGTCAATTATTCCATAAAAGAAACAGACAAACTGGCTGACTGACGCAAGATTGCAGATCGTGTCATTAACTTCTGCTACAACTTTTTCAGGTGTTCCATGCACGGCAGCAGCTGAACGAAAAGCAACACGTAGAGTAGTCATGATCAGTGCGGCTGGAATGCCTTTGCCTACAGCATCAGCAATTGCAAAACCGATTCTTCCATCGGGCAGCTTGAAATAGTCAAAGTAATCACCACCGACTTCTCTGCATGAATTCATGCGGCCACAGAGAGTGATGTTGTCAGAAATCAACTCACTATCAGGGACAAGTTGTTCCTGAATGTTTTTTGCTACCGATAGTTCAGTGTCGAGCCGCTTTTGTTCCAATGTATCAATATATAGTCTCTGGACTTCAAGCAGAGCAGCCACCTGCACACTCAAAAAATGCAGGTTTCGGATATCACTCTGAGTGTATTGATTGCCACTACTCTTGTTGCCCATTGTGATAAACCCACAGAGATTATTTCCGGTAATCAACGGGATGATAATTTTGGGATCAAGACGGCTGAGAATATTCAGAGTTGCTGTGTCTGTTGCAGGTTCTGTGTCCAGACCATCGATCTCATCTGTATGAATTGGGCGATTTGCAGTTTGAAGTACGCGTGACAGGGTAGAGTCAATGTCGATGGAAATATCTTTCGGTAATTCAATACCATTAGATGATTCAGGTTTGAAGTTGTCATTTTCGGTAAATATAACTATCTGCTCTGGTCGATAAAGTTCATTCAGCCGCGTCAGTATAATCTCAACTGACTCGGCTCTGTCAATCATTCCAGATATTTTGTGACACAACTCTTCAATGGCATCACGGGTAGCTTGACGTGAAGGATAGAATGTATTTTCCACAACACTGTGGATCTTTTGTTTGATAGGTGTGAATAATAGAGCGCATAGCGCAATTGTCGACAGTGCAAGAGGATAGCTGGATATGTTGAAGTAATTAGTTAATGTGTGGCCAAGTATACTGACTATAATCAAGTAGCAGCTGGCAATGAGAATCGATAAGAAGAAATAGACCAGACCGTGGCGTATTACCTGATCATAATCAAGTGCTCCATGTCTGAGAATAGCCAGGCCAAATGACACTGGTATCAGTATCAGAGATAAGCCAAGCCATGCTTGCATCGGGAATCCGCCAGCTGGGTTGAGCATGTACATGATATTGCCCACAAGGAAAGGCATAATCCCAAAAAGCAAGCCAACAAGCACAGAGTGCATTTTGTGTTTGGCAATTCCCCGATCCTTTGACAATGCTTTTTTCCCGAATATGACAAGACCGGCAACAATCCAGACTAGCATATAGATTGTTGAAACACCTTGTATCGTTGCAACAGTCAAAGAGGTCGATGGATCCAACTGTGCTACTTGTGCATAAATACTTGCCAGCATCAATGGCCAGAAAGGGATCCAGAGTAATCGATGTCGTTTTCTATTGTCTTTTGTCAAATGGCTGCGAGTGGGGAAGTAAATTAAAAATCGCAGGAAGACAACTGGCAGTAAAAGGTGAGCAAGATCTCTCGTGATTTCTTTGGCCGTCATCCAGGCTGGCGATGGCCAGTCAGGAATGTCCATCAGAAAAAATGCAAAAAGAGTACAGAGTGCATAAAAGTATCGGGTAACCAGATCGTCTCGTTTTGTGAGCACGAACCAGCCCATCAACAGAAACGCAATTCCTGCCAGAGAAAGTGAGTAGCTGCGAATCATCCTCTGTTTGGATGGGCGGTGTGGAGCAATATGTATTGAAAGAAATTCGTCGTTGCGTTGCATCAGGTAGGAACGGGCTGATAGATCATAATGACCTGCAGATTGTGAATAGTAGTCTACCATTGTAACTACCGGTTCACCATCGACAGCAAGAATACGGTCACCAGTTGATACACCGGCTTTCTCGGCAGGGCTGTCCTGCTCAACCATTCTGACTATCAGATTATGTACTGTTATTCCGGTTACAGGCTGTTGAGCGATATGTACAGCTACAGGGATTTCAAGCAACAAAAGTAGTGGGGCAAGCAGATATAACGCAGAGAATCTACTCATTCGCTGTAGTTTTGAATTAGCAGTTTCGGACTGAATTGCCAAGTTGTTACCACCGAGTTGTATTTCAAGTAGCTTAACTGTACTACATAGGTCCGGAAAATGGAACCCTATGTGAAAACATAATTTCCGACATCGAGTTAATGAGTTACCTTTACCAATCGCAACTTTGAAGCTACAATTGCCAGGTTGCGGAATTTCAAACATGGTACTTTGACATAAACAGACTCTGGAGAAAAAGTGAACGATTTGAGGCAAGCTGCCCAGTATACATCCAATGGTATCGAAGAGAAGTGGTACAAGGAATGGGAAGAGTCGGGGTACTTTGCACCCGATGGCGATGGAGAACCATTTGTAATCACTCTGCCACCACCAAATGTCACTGGTGTTCTGCACATGGGGCATTGCTTGAGTAACTCAATTCAGGATGTTCTGATTCGTTGGATGAGGATGCGTGGTCGGGAAACTCTCTGGATCCCTGGAACTGATCATGCAAGTATTGCAACCGAGCAGATTGTATCAAAGCAGCTCCGCGCAGAAGGTATCGATAAACATGAACTTGGCAGGGAAAAATTTCTCGATAAAGCCTGGGAATGGAAAGAGCACACTCATGGTGTAATCACCAACCAGTTGCGACGGCTTGGCTGTTCTTTGGATTGGTCCCGAGAAGCTTTTACAATGGATCAACAGCGCAGTGATGCAGTTTCCAAAGCGTTTACCGACTTATTTGAGCGTGGGCTAATTTATCGTGATCTATATTTAGTGAACTGGTGCCCTCATTGTTTGACTGCAATCAGTGACGATGAGGTTGAGCATAAAGAAAAAGAAAGCAAACTTTGGCGAATTAACTATCCACTTGTTGACGGTAGCGGCCATATCACAGTTGCAACAACCAGGCCGGAAACAATGTTTGGTGATACAGCTGTTGCAGTGAATCCCGATGACCCTGAACGTAAGCACCTGATCGGCAAAATGGTGAAATTGCCGCTGACCACTAGAGAAATTCCAATTATTGCTGATTATCACGCAGACCCTGAAAAGGGAACCGGCTTTGTGAAGATCACTCCAGCGCACGATCCCAATGACTTTGAAGTTGGTCGCCGAAATGATTTGGAAAGAGTAATCTGCATGGATGAACGTGCAGTGATGAATGACAATGCAGGTAAGTATTCTGGAATGGACAGATTCGCATGCCGTAAAGCTGTGCTTGCAGATCTTGAGTCCGAGGGGTTTTATGATGGTGATGAAAAAAACATCAATCAGGTAGGACACCATGACAGATGCCATACAATCATTGAACCATATTTGAGTCGCCAGTGGTTTCTTAAAATGGATGAGCTGGCTGCGCCTGCGGTTAGTGCCGTTCAGGATGGAACAATCAAACTTCACCCTGAAAGATGGGTCGGAGTTTACGATAACTGGATGGGTGGAATAAGGGACTGGTGTATCTCCAGACAGCTATGGTGGGGGCATCGTATTCCGGTTTGGTATTGCCAGGAATGTGGACAGGAAATTTGTGGTAGTGAAGAGCCATCTGCTTGCTCCAAGTGCAACTCAACAGACTTGCAGCAGGACAACGATGTTCTCGATACCTGGTTCAGTAGCTGGTTGTGGACTTTCTCACCTTTAGGCTGGCCAAACGGTGCTGAAGATTTGAAAAAGTACCATCCTACATCTGTTCTGGTAACTGGCCCAGACATCATCTTCTTCTGGGTCGCACGCATGATAATGGCCAGTTATGGATTTATGAATGAAGAACCATTTCGCGAAGTGCTCTTCCACGGTATAGTCCGTGATGGCGATGGTAGAAAAATGAGCAAGTCATTGGGTAACAGTCCCGACCCAATCGAGTTGATTGATAAGTATGGTTCCGATGCATTGCGTTGCTCCTTGATGATGCTCACACCTACTGGTCAAGATGTCATGTTCAGTGAAGATGCAATTGAAGTTGGCAGGAATTTCTGTAACAAGGTTTTCCAGGCAACAAAACTGGTTCTGAATTATTGGGACCAGACAGGAATCGATGCTCCAAAAGGTGACAGTAGTTCTGCAAATGCACAATTGTCAGTTGCGGCAGATGGCCCGGCTGCTTTGTGGAGAGAAACATTTGGAGTTGATTCACCAGTTGAGTTTGATGCAGAGAATATGGAACTGGAAGATTGCTGGATTTTAAACAGACTTGCAGAGACTACTGACCAGGTGAATGAAAACCTTGAAAAACGCAGACTGAATGATGCCCTGTACAGCGCCTACAATTTTTTCCGTCACGATCTGTGCGATTGGTATCTGGAACTGATAAAACCTCGATTGCGAGATGACGATTTGCGTCCTGCTGCATCCGGTGTAGCAGTACTTTGTCTGGCCCACAGTTATAAATTACTTCATCCGTTTATGCCTTTTATAACTGAAGAATTGTGGTCCTGGCTGCCATCTGCAGAAGGTTCAATAATGACATCGTCATTTCCAGTTTCAAATGGTACTGTTTACAAAGAGCGAGCAAACAGGTTTGACCGTGTGAAGGAAATTGTTACAGTAATCCGTAACTTGCGCAGCGAACTTGATGTGCCTCCAGGGTTGCGTGGCAGTGCAATTCTCAGAGCAGACAGAGCTGAAACCGAATCACTTGCTCAAGACTTGGAACGGATCGCATTTTTGTCCAAACTTGAAGACGTTTCAGTTGTTGTTGGCGGGGAAGACCCTTCACCAGCTGGAGTTGGCCTGGCAGGTAAAATTGACGTATTCTTGCCGATGGAGGGCCTGGTCGATGTAGAGAAAGAGAAAGAGCGTCTCACCAAGGAACTTGGTAAACTCGAAGGGTTTATATCCGGTAGCAGGAAAAAGCTGGATAATGAGAATTTTACCAGTCGAGCTCCCGAACAGGTTATCGACAGGGAAAAGAAACAATTAAAAGATAATGAAGACAAGGCTGATGCAATTCGTCAGTTGATCGCCTCATTCGATAGTTAGTTGATTTGGAGGTTGAAGTGGCAAGTGAACATGTAAAGTTTAAAACGCCGGGGCATTTGATTCGACAAGCTCGTGAGGATCAGGGGATAACTCTGAAGGAACTTGCTGAGAATACTCGTATACCTGCAAACCTGCTTGACGCCATTGAAAATGATAATTATGACCAGCTGTCCGGGTCAGTTTATGTTCGTAGCTTTCTGAAAACATGTGCCCAACAGCTTGACCTCGAGTCTTCAGTTTTACTTGAGCATTTTGAAAGAATGGTTGCGGAAGATTCTACGCCTGAGATACCTCCTGAACAAACTTGGGAAGCGGAAAGTAAAGTTGAACACATCTCAACTTTCCCTTCACTGAATTGGCGCGCGTATTATGGCTACGCAGCTGGTGCAATTGTTTTAATTACTGTAATTGTTCTGGCAATAATATTCTGGCCACGTGGCAGCGATGAAGTTGCTCAAATACCAATCCAGCAAGAAGCTGTGGTTAAAGAGTTGCCAGTTGAAGAACAACCAACAGTGACACTCGAACCAGAATCTGATGTTATTGTTGAAGGTCAAATTGAAACTCAGTCAGATGACGAAGCTGAGCTAGCACCTGAACCAGAAGTTATAGTTGAAGAAACAGTGCAAAGTGATTTGCTCGAAATGCTTCCAGTGCCTGACAGCACACTTGAGTTCTCAGATGGCAAAACTTGGCCTCTAGTTTTGCGGCTTGTTTTTGATGCTGAATCCGATGTTGAAGTTGGTGTCGATACCGGTTCATCTGCTTTAAGCCTGAACTGGGATCACCGTGTGCGGGGTCTGCCTGCCGAAGGAGTTAAATCAGGAACTCTCTATTCTTTTGGCGGCAAGTATGTCTTTTACTTCGGAGCAAAAGATCACTTTTTGTTAAAGTTGCGAGATCAAGTTGAGGTTCTGGTTACACTCAATGGGCAGGATGTCGAAATACCGAGGCGCGTGATTGGTCGCCAGTGGGTACTTGATTCCGATACCATTTCCCAATAGCAGGGGTATCGTGTCTTTATTTAATCTTAAAGCACCGTTCAAACCAAGTGGTGATCAGCCTGAAGCTATTGAAGCATTGGCTGCTGGCCTGGATGCTGGTGAACATTTTCAAACTTTACTAGGTGTAACTGGTAGTGGAAAAACTTTTACAATTGCCAACCTGATTGCACAGAGCGATCGACCTGCACTTATTTTTAGTCACAACAAAACTCTGGCTGCTCAACTTTATGGTGAACTAAAAGGATTTTTTCCAGATAACGCCGTTGAGTATTTCATTTCTTATTACGATTACTACCAACCTGAAGCATTTATTCCCTCCAGCAATACTTACATCGAAAAAGACGTGAGCATCAACGAGGAAATTGAGCGTTTAAGATTGCGTGCAACCAGTTCACTGGTTTCCCGTCGGGATGTAATAGTTGTTGCGAGCGTAAGTGCAATTTACGGACTTGGTAATCCCGAGACATTCAAACGGAATATGATTACTCTGAAAACAGGGCAGAAGCTTGATAGAGATGAATTAGTACAAACGTTGATCTCAATTCATTACAGCCGGGAAGATACCGGAAGCTATGGTACATTCAGAGTTCGTGGTGATACAGTTGATATTCGTGCTGCATATGATGAGCGAATGTTGCGTGTCGAGTTTTTTGGCGATGAAATAGATCGCCTCTGTTGGGTTGACTCAATGACTGCCAAGCCGGTTAATAAAACCGATGAAGCAACTGTATATCCTGCAAGACAATTTGTTGCTGAAAAAGAACAGTTGGATCGCATTATCACTGAAGTCGGGCATGATCTTGAAGTTCGATTAGGTGAGCTGGAAGCTGCGGGCAAGAAACTTGAAGCTGAACGACTGTCATCGCGTACTCAATATGATATGGAGATGATCAAGCAGGTTGGATATTGCAACGGCGTAGAAAATTACTCCCGGTATTTTGATCGCAGAGAGATTGGACATCGTCCCGGATGTCTGCTGGATTATTTCCCCGATGACTATCTGATGTTTGTTGATGAATCTCATGTAACCCTGTCCCAGTTTTCTGCCATGTATAAAGGCGATCGTTCCCGTAAGGAAACTCTTGTTGGCCACGGATTCCGTTTGCCCAGTGCCTTGGATAATCGACCTCTTAAATACAAAGAGTTTGAAAGCATGATGCCCCAAACTGTCTTTATTTCTGCTACTCCGGGCAATGAAGAAATGGAGAAATGTGAAGGCGAATTTATTGAGCAGGTAATCAGGCCAACAGGCCTGGTTGATCCTCCAGTGGAGATTGTCCCTGTAGCTCAGCAAGTCGACGACCTTGTTGCTCGCATCCGTAAGGTCGTTGCAAAAGGCGAGCGAGTTCTGGTTACTACTTTGACTAAAAAAATGGCAGAGGATCTGGCTGAGTATCTTGGACAATTGAAGATGCGTGTTGATTACATGCATGCCGATGTGAAGACATTGGACAGAGTTGAAATCCTGCGGAATCTGCGCCTTGGTATGAGTGATGTCCTGGTTGGAGTCAACTTGTTGCGTGAAGGTCTTGATCTTCCTGAAGTGTCACTTGTAGCAATTCTGGACGCCGATAGAGAAGGATTTCTGCGCAGTGAGCGTAGTCTGATCCAAACTGCTGGTCGTGCGGCACGTAATGTTGATGGTGTAGTCGTGATGTATGCTGATAAAATTACCGGCTCAATGGAACGAGCAATTGGCGAGATGAATCGTCGTCGGGAAAAACAGATTGCATATAACAAGGCCAACAATATTACACCGAAAACGATTTATAAATCGAAACACGAAATATTGCAGGCAACAACTGTAGCAGGCAGGGAAACGCCGAAAAGGGCGGTAGATGAAAAGCCATGGCAAAAGATTGTTACAGCAGATATGAGTCCGCGGGAAATGATAGAAATGCTTGATGCGGAAATGGAAAACGCAGCTGAAAAACTTGATTTTGAAAAGGCTGCCTTGTTGCGTGACAGAATTGAAGATTTACGCTCTCAATGGGGAATTGCTGGCCAAGGAGAAAATGATGTCTAAAGAACTGAACTTCCCTGATGAGAATTGGATTTCCACTCTGGTTAAACAAAGTCTGGAAGAAGATATTAAAACTGGTGATGTGACAACCGATGTCACTGTAAACCAGGAAGTTTCTGCAACTGGTTTTATCACCGCACGCGAAGCGGGATTTGTAGCTGGCTTGCCGCTTGTATCCAAAATATACAATGAGTTGGACAGTGAAGTTTGTGTGAAGTTGCTTGTTGCCGATGGACAAAGAGTTGAAGCCGGTCAGGAAATTGTTTCACTATCCGGCAAAGCTGCTTCACTGCTTACTGGTGAACGCACTGTATTGAACTTCCTCCAACATTTAAGTGGAATTGCATCGTTAACTGCTAAATATGTTGAGCAGGTATCAGGGACTGATTGCATGGTCCTGGACACTCGAAAAACGCTGCCTGGCTATAGGGCTCTTGCAAAATATGCTGTGCGATGTGGTGGTGGCAATAATCATCGGATGGGGCTTTATGATAGAATCCTGATGAAAGATAATCATTGGGCTTCTAAAGATTTGTCTCTGGCTGAACTCGTTGAAATTGGGAGGCAAAAGTATCCAGAGCTTGCAATAGAAATTGAAGTCGACACAATGGAGCAGCTAGCAGAAATATTGCCATTGAAAATCGATTGGATCCTATTAGATAATTTCACACATAAGCAAGTCGCAGAAGCAATATCCCTACGCAATACTCTTGAACCTGACAGCTGGAAGACAAAGTTTGAAGCAAGTGGCAATGTCAACCTTGAAACTGTTAATGGTTATGCGCGTGCAGGCGTAGATGCAGTTTCAGTTGGTAGACTTACTCACTCGGTAATTGCAATGGATATCGGCCTGGATTTTTCGGCCGGAGACAGTGATGACTGATTGGTTTAATTGTGATAAGCTGCAAATTACAACAGGTCGCAACACTATCTATCTGTTGGATGAAGTGTCGTCGACAAATGATTTTTTGTTGGGCAAAATCAGTAACACAAAAGCGACAGTATGCCGATTCATAAATCACAGATGGCATAGCAAAGAGCAGATTGTCTATGCAGCTGATATTCAAAAAAACACAATAGCGATTGCCAAAACACAGACAAAAGGCAGAGGTCGTATGGGCCGAAGCTGGCTTGATGGCGGATTACAGATGTCTTGGGATATCAGCGATGAAATAAAATCCGGTTTCTCAGTCTGGATTGGCGTTATTTGTGCAACAGCAATCAGGAAATCTACAGGCCAGAATGTGATGTTAAAGTGGCCCAATGATCTGTATCTTGATGAGAAGAAAATGGCTGGTATTCTTGTGGATAGAATCTGTAGCTCCGGGGGTTCGAAACTTGTTTCTGGTATCGGCATCAACCTGGGCACTGTGTTGCCAGCTGAGCTTAATGCCTCTTCGTTACCTGGAGTGAGTATGGAAATGCTTGTTGGTGAAATCATCAATGAGCATGATAATAATTTGCACTCTTTCATAAATAGTGGCTGGCGGTCATGGAGCCAGAAGTTCATGGAGCTGGATTACTTGTTTGGCAGGCAGATAACAGTTCAGGGGAAAAGCCCTGGTATTGCTTCAGGAATTGCCGATTCAGGAGCCCTAATTATAACCATGCCTGACGGCAGTACTGTTGAATCATTTGCAAGTGAAACTCATATAACGGAGATTAAATAATGCTGGTACTTGATGTCGGAAACACAAAGAGCTTGTTATGCAAAATTGCTGGTGAAGTTACAGAACTGGGACAGTGGTCTGCCGCTGAATCTCCAAGTCAAATTGCTGCATCGGTAAAATACCTGGTAGACGCTGAGGCTGAGAACCTGATTGTTGTTTCAGTCGTACCTCAGCAATCAGAAGCTATCAGGGATGTTTTACCAGAAGCACAATTTGTAGATTATTCCTGCAAACTTCCCTTTAAACATGACATTGAAAACATCACGGAAACTGGAGCGGACAGATTATGTAATATGGCTGCCGTAGCTGGCTTGGGCTGGGACAAGGCACTTGTTATCGATGCGGGAACAGCTACTACATTTGACATTATGATTGACGGTGTATTTATCGGTGGGTTGATTGCTCCTGGTATGTCCACTGCCGCCAGAGCACTTACAAATTGCACTGCGCAACTTCCTGAAGTGCGTTTGGACAAGTGTGAACTGGCAGTTGGGAAAAACAGTGAAACAGCAATCCGTGCAGGTGCGTATCACACTGGAATTCACGGAATCATGGGTACAGCCTGGGCTTTGACAACAAAGTATGGCGACTTACCTGTTGTCCTAACAGGTGGGCTTTCGTCTATGTTGGAAGAAGTTCGGTTGGATGCAAAAATTGGTGGGAAATGGTTGCAGGATAAATGGTGGACACTCAGAGGTGCAGCTGTTTTGGCAAGTATCAACAAAGGAGACAAATAATGCGTAGATTACTAACAGTTATTTTTATTGTCGCAATAGCAAATTCTGCTCTAGCAGGTACGGCTCCGCAAGATTCACTTTACATGATTCTTGAAGATGAGGGAGCGATGGTCGGGTGGTTGTCTGTCAGAAGTGAACCAGCAGGAGACGATATAAAATACATCAGCAATGGTGTTATTAATGGCACAGATAAAGTTCATTGGGATGCAGTGATTTCCAAAAATCTTACAATGCCTAAAAGCGTATTATTCAGAGGCAGGATGCGGGGTAGTAAAGTTGTATTTGATATCAAGTATAATGCCGGTGAATCACCGGATGTCTCTATCAACTTTGATGGTAATCAGTACCCAGGTCCCGATGACAAAATGCCAAAACGATTTATTTTGATTCCACAGTTTATGCCAACAGGATTCGCAATTCTTTCTGATTATTTGTCAGGAAAAGACCCGGAGGATTATTCAGGTAAATTCCCAGCTTCTACAATGTTGGGTGAAATATCTCTGATTATTGAGGGTGCCGGGAAAAATGAAATTGAGCTTGGCGGCGCGAATATAGAGGTTCGTTCTTTTAATTTTGTATTTTCAGGTAAAGACATGAAAGAAGATATAACTGGCAGGCTTGATCAGTTTGAAGATGGTAGTTTTTGTGGCATGAAAATGGGCGAAGATAGAAGTGCTTATGTAGTTTCTGCGCCTGCCGGAGGTGCCGAAGAGGCTGTCAATGAAGTTGAATTCTCACTTGCGACTTCTGCAGATACTCTATCTGCCAAACTGGTTCTGCCTAAGGACGCTTCATTTGAAAACCCTGCGCCCTTGTTAGTAATTTGTAATGGACCAGAATCGATGGCTGATAACAGCTTCAATTTTAATGAATATCTTGCATCGGAATTATCTGATAAAGGTATTGCATCAGTTTTCTTTTCCAGCAGGGAAGATTCAGTGACAATGCAGACTGTTATTGATGATGCTGTACTGGCATGCCGAGAATCAAACAATGCTCCAGGAACTCAGCCAGGGAAAGTTATGCTGTTTGGCAGTGGCCTTGGAACAATGGCTCTTGCTGAAATTGCTCAAAATGTAGCAAGCGATAGTCTGAATGTTACCGGTTTAGTCAGTGTGGGTGGAGTCTGGTCAAGTGGAACTAACTTCCATGCAGAAGTTCCGCAGAATGAGGAAGTTTTCTGGTTTGACTCATTTCTGAATTATGAACCTGCAATCGCAGGTTATGCAAATCCGGTTTTGTTGCTTCACGGTGCCAATGATCAGGAAGTACCTTCAGCTGAGTCTACTAATCTGAAAGCAGATTTAAGCGACAGCGGAAACATTAAAGTACTGTGCAATGTAATTGACGGCACTAACCACTTTCTGCAAAAATCGGAAACTGGCAATGTTGATGAGTATGAATCATTGCCTCCAGAATGTGTTAGAGGTGTTGTTGATAGAATGGCAAAATTTATTTTAAGTTACAATAAGTAGGCAAGGATGAAAAAAGGCCATTACTCGTTAGGTGAAGAAATTGCTCACAGCGTCAGTCATGGGATTGGCGCTGTATTGAGTGTGCTTGGCCTTGTCTTGCTTATTCTACGTTCTGTTGCGATTGGTAATACGTGGCAAATTGTTAGTGTAGCAATTTTTGGTAGTTCTATGGTTATTCTTTACACCAGTTCCGCACTCTATCACGCAATGGTTCCAGTAAAAGCGAGACGTGTTTTTCAGATTCTGGATCATTCAGCAATCTATCTACTGATCGCTGGTTCTTATACTCCATTTTTGCTGATAAGCCTGCGAGGTGGATGGGGTTGGAGCATGTTTGGGGTAGTTTGGGGTGTTTCGATAATAGGAATCGCTCTCAAATCATTCTATGCAGGTCGTTTTCGGGTACTGTCAACTATACTATATCTGGCATTAGGTTGGCTTGCTGTGATTGCAATAAAGCCGTTGATTGCCAATGTGCCGATAGACGGCTTGCTATGGCTTCTAGCTGGTGGTGTCTCATATTCTTTTGGCACAATATTTTATCTGCGGAAAAAGATGCCTTATCATCATGCTGTATGGCACCTTTTTGTCCTTGCTGGATCAGCGTGCCACTTTAAAGCAGTTTACAGCTATCTTATTGTTGGCTGACAGAATGAGATGCATGTCATGTCGACTATTTATTCTTGCCAGTTAAAATTGTAGATTTATATTAACCGGGTTAGCAGTCCAGCTATGAGACTGCTAACTCTATTTTTGTGTTCGAAAATCATGATAGATTCATTAAACAATTGGAAGGGAGAAATGAAATGGCACTTAAAATCAAGCCTTTGGCTGACCGTGTTATTGTCGAGCCTATGGAAGCAGAGACAATGAAGGGTGGCATCATCATTCCAGACACAGCAAAAGAAAAACCTCAACAGGGTAAAGTTGTTGCAGCAGGCCCAGGTCGAACTGCAGACGATGGTTCCCGAATTGCACCTGAAGTTAACAAAGGTGATATCGTATTGTACGGCAAGTACAGTGGCACTGAAGTCAGCATTGATGGTGGCGATTACCTGATCTTGCGCGAGGGCGATATCCTCGCAGTTCTTTAAGGAGAATAAATAATGGCTAAGCTTATTAAGTTCGATGCTGATGCACGCGAACTACTGAAAAAGGGCGTAGATGCTCTTGCAGATACAGTTAAAATTACAATCGGTCCACGCGGTCGTAATGTAATTCTGGACAAAAAATTTGGCGCTCCGCTGGTTACCAATGATGGTGTAACTATCGCCAGAGAAATTGAACTAGCGGACCCGTTTGAGAACATGGGCGCCCAGATGGTAAAAGAAGTTGCCAGCAAGACAAACGATGTTGCTGGTGATGGAACAACCACTGCTACTTTGCTTGCACAGGTTATTATCCGTGAGGGAATGAAAAACCTTGCTGCTGGTGCCAATCCTATGTTCATGAAAAAAGGGATTGAGGCTGCAACCAATGCTGCAGTAACCGAGCTGAAAAAACAATCCAAGCAGGTTCGTGACAACGATACTATCGCATCAATTGCCTCAATTTCTGCAAACAATGACTACTCAGTTGGAGCTATAATTGCAAAAGCAATGGAAAAAGTTGGCAAAGATGGCGTAATCACTGTTGAAGAAGCAAAAGGTACTGAAACTGAATTGGATGTTGTAGAGGGCATGCAGTTCGATCGTGGTTACTTGTCACCTTACTTTGTTACTAATGCTGAAGCAATGCGTGTTGAGATGGATAACCCGCTGATCCTTGTCCACGACAAGAAGATTGGCAGCATGAAAGAGCTTTTGCCTGTTCTGGAAAAAGCTGCTCAAGCAAGTCGCCCATTGCTAATTATTGCAGAAGATATTGAAGGCGAAGCTTTGGCAACATTGGTTGTCAATAAATTGCGCGGTACATTGCAGGTTGCTGCTGTTAAAGCTCCTGGTTTTGGTGACCGTCGTAAAGCAATGCTTGAAGACATCGCTATTCTCACTGGTGCAACAGTGATGAGTGAAGATGCCGGACTGCAACTTGAAAATGCAACAGAAGCTGACCTTGGTACTTGTGCCAAGATTTCTGTCGACAAAGACAATACCACTATTGTTGATGGCAAAGGCAAGAAAGCTGATGTTAAGGGTCGGATTGCTCAAATCCGCGCTCAGATTGAAGAGACAACCAGTGATTACGACTCTGAAAAATTGCAGGAACGATTGGCTAAATTAGCTGGTGGTGTTGCAGTTATTCGTGTTGGCGCAATGACTGAAATTGAGATGAAAGAGAAGAAACTGCGTGTTGAAGATGCAATGAGTGCTACTCGTGCTGCAGTTGAAGAAGGTATTGTTGCTGGTGGTGGTGTTGCTCTTATGCGCACATCCAGAGTAATCAATGCTCTTGATCTTGAAGGTGAAGCAGCTGTTGGCCGAGACATTGTGGCTCGCGCTGTTGAAGAACCAGTTAGAATGATTGCTGAAAATGCAGGCATCGAAGGTTCTTTGGTTGTTGCTCACTTGAGGAACGAAAAGAAGAAAACAATTGGCTACAATGCAGCCTCACTGAAATATGAAGATATGCTTGAAGCTGGAATTATTGATCCAGTGAAAGTTACACGCTCTGCACTTCAGAATGCAGCTTCTATTGCAGCAATGCTATTAACCACTGAATCGTGTGTTACAGATGAGCCTGAAAAAGGTGCTCCTCCTGCAATGCCTGATATGGGTGGAATGGGTGGAATGGGCGGCATGCCTGGCATGATGTAATCATCCACTTGATAGATATTGAAGGGCCGCTCTGTTTGGGGCGGCCTTTCTTTATGCCTGTACTTATCTCGATGTTTGGTTAATGTATACTAACTATGAAAATTCTGCAGATTGGCAAATACTACCCACCAGTTCATGGCGGGATGGAAACGGTTCTTAAAGACAGTTGTCAGGGGCTGATTAATGCTGACTGTCAAGTAACTGTGATTGTTTCTGCTGATTCTACCGATGGTTCAATCGAGCAAATTGGGCAAGGCAGTACACTTATCAGATGTCCCAGACTGACTACTTTTCTATCGCAACCACTTAACTACACTTTGCCATCTGTTGTTCGTAAAACTGTTGAAGATTTCAAACCGGATATAATCCAGATTCACTTGCCAAATCCGCTCGCCAATATAGCTCTGCAACTGTCAGGTGTATTTGGAGATATCCCAGTTGCCGTATGGTATCATGCAGATATTACTCGACAGAAAATCAGTCGCATTATTTATCGTCCTCTATTGAACAAGTTGCTGGGAAAGTGTGACGGAATATCTGTTTCTACTGCATCACTTTTGAATCAGTCATCGGTGTTGAAAGCATATGAAAATAAAGTGAAAGTCATTCCGTTCGGAATCGATATCTCTGCTTTTTCTGCAGGGGGCAATGCCGGGAAAGGGCCACTACTGTTTGTAGGCCGACTGGTTTACTACAAAGGGATTGAAGTATTGCTTGAAGCAGTTACTAGGATTCCTGAAGCAGAGCTGGTAATTGTTGGTGATGGACCACTGAAAGAACAACTCAAAAGAAAAATTGTGAAATCTGGTTTGTCTGACCGAGTACAGTTACTCGGGGATATTTCCAACGCAAAATTGAAAACAATTGTGAACGAATCAGGTGCACTTGTGTTGCCAAGCACTCACAAAAG
>JAAESD010000475.1 GCA_024229695.1 bacterium | reverse complement strand
AAGTGGTTGAGTCTTATCGAACTTTGCCAGTTAGTTATCGGCAATAAAATCATCAACTCAAGAATCAATAGAACTGTTGGAACCATTGAATTTTGTTTAATTATGTGGTATAATACACTACCCGCCAATAAGAAACAATCCACTTCCCTATCATCCGGAGGATGAAATGCGTTTTCGTGCTACTTTGGCTTTGTTAGCCGCGTTTGTGTTGCTTGCTATTACAGTACAAGCAGCTGAACAAACTTACTCTCTTGTCAGATATCATTTTGACTCTTATGCCGATGAAGAGTATCTGATGGCACACCCTGAATATGATGTCGTTTCAATCAAACATGGCGTTTCTGCAGACATTGTAGCCACACCAAAGTACCTGGAAAAACTCCAGCGTATTGGTGCTAACATGGAAGTTGTTATTCCAGACATGACCACCCATTACAAGCAGCGAAATCAAACTCGCGACTATGGCGCATATCACACATGGCCAGAAGTTGTAACCTGGATGGATCAACTTCGCGCCAGCTATCCTGGACTTGTAAGCGAAAAATGGTCTATTGGTCTGACAACTGAAGGCCGCGACATTTGGGCTTTCCGTGTTTCTAATAATCCTGATGTTGATCAGGTAGGTGTTCCTGAAATTTTATTTGATGGTATGCACCATGCTCGTGAAATTATGTCTTCTGAATTTATAATGATGTTCGCAGAGTATCTGGCACAAAATTACAGTACTGACGATGAAATCACTAAACTTGTAAATTCTCGTGAAGTTTATTTTATCCCGGTTGTTAACCCTGATGGTTCAGAATACAACCGTCAGATTGAACCAAATGGTGGCGGTATGTGGCGTAAGAATCGTCGTAACAATGGCGATGGAACATATGGTGTTGACCCAAACCGTAACTATCCCTACGAATGGGGCGGAGGCGGTAGTAGTCCTTATCCAGGGGATGATACTTATCGTGGACCTTCACCTGGTAGCGAACCTTGTGTTCAGGCGGTAATGAACTTTGTCAACTCACACGAGTTTGTCACCAACAACAGTGTTCACACTTACAGCAATCTGACTCTTTTCCCTTGGGGATATACTACAGGCGACACCCCTGATCATGATATTTTTGTAGCCATGGGTCAGGCAATGACAATGTACAATGGTTATGAATATGGTCAGCCAGCTGATCTTCTATACGATGTTAATGGTGGAACAAATGACTGGGTTTATGGTGCTCAAGGTGAACATCAAAAGTGTTTCTCTTTTACAAATGAAATTGGAAGCTACAGCGATGGTTTCTGGCCAGACGATAGTCGCAGACAACAATTGTTTGATGAAAATATCTGGCCTGCAGTCTACCTTATGCAGGTTGCAGGAATCTGGATAGATGCTTCTGACGAAACTGTTTCCGGTGGTAATGGTGACTCTTACCTTGATCCCGGCGAAACGGCAAACTTGAGCTTCGTTCTGACAAACAACTCTGTGCTTACCGGTACAACCAATGTTGTTGTCACTGCAAGTTGCGATGATCCTTATCTCCAACTTCACACTGCACAGATAAGTATCGGAAGCATGGATGCATTCAGCAGTGTTGATCTTGCTTCTACACCATTCGATGTAACTCTTGATGCTGATTGCCCTGATGGCAGAATTGTTGAAGTGGACTTTGCGGTTACTACTGACGATGGAGACTTCAATTTCACTTTGGGCTATCCTATCGGCGAGCCCGTTGCAATTTTCTTTGATGACTTTGAATCAGGTACTGGCAACTGGGTTACAACGGGTCAATGGAATACAACAAATGAAGAAAGTCATTCTGAAGTCTATTCACTGACTGACACACCAGGTGGCGAATACATCGATCAAACCAGTTATACTGCTACAATGGTTGATGAGATTGCAATTCCAGCTGGTGCAACACTTTCCTTCTGGCATATGTATGAAATTGAATCCGGCTATGATTATGGTCGTGTCCAGATTTCAACTGGTGGTGGATATAGCACAGTAGCATCTTTTGATGGCAATTCAGGTTGGACTCAACATGAGATACCTCTGGATGGCTATGCAGGAGAATCAATTCGCCTGAGATTTATGATGGAAACTGATTACTCTGTAACTTACGACGGTTGGTATATCGATGATGTAATGATTACAGGCGTTGCCGATGAAAACATTACACCTGCAGCACCAGTTCTTGTTTCTCCAGCTGGCGGTGCAGTGGTTGGAACAGTCCCTGAGCTGGTTGTCGAAAACAGTTTTGATCCTGACAGTGGCTTTACTCCAACTTACGGATTCAGGATTTTCGATGATTTACTACAAACAAGTGTTGTTGCTTCTGTCTCTGGAATTACAGAGGGAGCAACTCAGACATCATGGTCTCCTGCCGCACTTGCTGAAGGTCAATACTGGTGGCGTTCATTTGCTGCCGATGACGAAGCCTTTGGCTTGATGGGTGACACCAGAGTATTCACTGTTGAATCTGGTACCAGCGGAGTTGGTGTTGTGCTTGGATTTGGTTTAAGTGTTATTGGGCCAGCAGCTGGTGGAGCAGAATTACAGCTTTCACTTCCTGAGCAAGGTAACATTGAGATTGCAATCTATAATATCAAAGGCGAAATGGTTAAAACCCTGCGCTCTGGAGATTATCCTGCAGGCACTCACTCTATTACCTGGAACGGCAGAGACAGTTCTGGCCAATCGGTTTCAAGTGGTGTTTATTTTGCAAGAATGATCTCGGGACATCGCAAGGCAACAGCCAGGATTATGATGGTTAAATAATTTCAGCTTAAAAAAATAAAGAGGCGGCTCATTTGAGTCGTCTCTTTTTTTATTATAGACAAAAGAATGGGAGCCGATGATTTCGGAGGGGGATGAAATCTGTCGACTCCCTTTACTGCTGTCCTGTGAAAAATTGCTCATTTTTTCAGGACATGATTATTATAGCACAATTTCGATAGTTTTACATCATGTTTTTATTGTGTACTTTTGGACATAATTGTTGACGGAACAAATTTGTCTACAGTAAGTTAACAATGAGCATAAATGGAGGTAAATATGTCTCTGAGATTAAATATTATACTCTCAATTATGATTGCAGCATTGCTACCAATGCTGATTCTAGGCTTAAATATCCAGGAAACAACAACTCAAGAACTGGAAAAACAATACGAGCAGCGCGTTGATGATTTAACTGACCATGCATTCATTGAGCTTGAACAAACTCGATATAATCTTGAGCAAAAACTTGCAGTAATTTCTGAATCTGCAAATACAGATTTCAACTTTGAAATTCTTGAATTCTGTGATGACAATAGACTAAAAAACACCCTCGAATTTTTTGAAGTAACGAATATTCATGGAGAGGTTTCCTACCCGGTTGATAACGACCAAAATTTACATACACAAAACAGCAAACGACGATTTCTGCGAAGTCTCCGTGATACTGAACATGGTTTTGGTCTTACAAAATTAGATGACCAGCTATTCCTGGTGAAAGTAGATTCTATTGCCAATTACTTTATAGTTGGTGGAGTTACTATTGATAACAAATTCCTGGAAAACCTTGTTGGAAACAGTGGACTTGAGGCAACAATTGTTGGCAATGGCTTCACATTGTCCAGCAGTAGTGAACTTGAAAATGTTTTCGCTCATGCTAGTCAGAACAACTTGTCCGATCCTGGGCTGGGTGTATTAAGTCATGAAAAATACCTGGTAGAAAGTGTGCCGTTTCCTTCTTTAAAAGTAGCCAAGCCTCCCCTGCTGGCTGGCAGCCTGATTATCACACAGAATCGTAGTAACTGGTTCTCACTTGTCTCTGAATTAACTAACCAGATTGTATTTACATTTGCAATAGCAATGCTGGCAATCTTTGTTGCTGGATATATTATCTCTGGGAGAGTCAGCCAACCACTGCGTGATTTGACATTAAAAGCTGACAAACTGGACCTCGACAAACTGGAGATGCATTTCTCTGAATCCGGCAATCAAGAAACCAAGGCACTGGCAACTGTTTTGAACCAGATGATTCTCCGACTTCGCAACAGTAGTCAGGCAATCATTGAAGCAGAACGACGCGCCACTCTTGGTGATATGGCCAGGCAAATTAATCATGATGTCCGCAACGGCTTCCTGCCAATTCGCAATGTACTGAATCACCTTTCGCAACTTGTAGATGGTAACCCCGATGAATTTGTTAAAGTCTTCAATGAGCGCAAAACCACTCTGGATGCTGGTATCGAGTATCTGGAAGAGCTTGCGTCGAGCTACGCAAAGGTGTCGGGAAAACCGGAGCTTGAGCAATGCAACCTGAACCAGATTATTTATGAAACTGTTGATGGAATAAGACAGGTTGAGATTAACACAAGTGCGGAGTCTGTTGTCATTGCTGATCCTATGTCACTGCGTCGGATAATTCAGAACCTGGTTAAAAACGGTGTTCAGCACCTACCTGAATCTGGCGGTGTAGTTACTGTTGCGACTTCAGAGAAAGACAGCTCAGCAGTAATAACAATCTCTGACAATGGTTGCGGCATGAATCAGGAAACAATCGACCAAATATTCAATCATTTTTTCACAACCAGAAAAAAAGGCTCCGGACTTGGGCTTTCTATTGTAAAAAGACTGGTCAATGATTGCAACGGGTCTATAAATGTTCAATCCGAACCTGGCAAGGGTTCAACTTTCTCAGTTTCAATTCCACTTCCTGCAGGAGAAAATAGCGATGGCTAAAATTCTAATCGTCGACGATGTTGCCGGCATGCGTGAATCATATCAGTACGATATCAGTCGTCTTACAAAGTATAAAACTGATACCGCTGTTGATGGAAAAGATGCTATTGAAAAGTTATCGGAGAACAATTTTGACTGCGTTATCCTTGATCTGGAAATGCCACGCGCCGATGGTTTTGACGTACTGCGTTACATGAAATCGCGTGCAGATACAACACCTGTAATTGTATATACCGGTACCGGAAACTATCAGAATTGCATTAAAGCCGTGCAGTTGGGGGCTTTTGGGTTTGTAGATAAAGCAGATCCAATTGAGAGTGTTTTGCAGAATATCAAACACGCCCTTGATATGGCAAAACTTGAAAAAGATAATGTAGAACTACGCAATCGGCTGGCAGGCAAAACCACGTTGCTTGGAAAAAGTGAAGCAATGCTGAAGCTGAAAGCCGATATTAAAAAACTGGCCCCTTTGAAAAAATCTGCTCTGATTTTAGGGCCAAGTGGCTCTGGAAAAGAACTTGTTGTAGCAGAATTGCATCGGCATAGCTCAGATAAAAACGATAAGCCACTTGAGATTGTTCTCTGTTCTGCAATCCCGGCAGAGTTAATTGAAAGTAATCTGTTTGGTCATGAAAAAGGATCGTTCACTGGCGCTGACAATCAGAAACTCGGTGCATTTGAACTTGCTGACGGAGGCACCCTTTTCCTCGACGAGATTGGAGAACTTCCTCTTGAAGCCCAGGCAAAACTTCTGCGAGTGCTGGAGAATAAAACCATAAGACGAGTTGGCGGAACCAAAGACATAGAAATCGATGTCCGGGTAGTTGCTGCAACTCACCAAAACCTGGAAGAAAAAGTTACCCGAGGTGAATTCAGGCAGGACCTTCTTTATCGGCTTAACACTCATGTGCTGAATATTCCGCCATTGCAAGAACGACTGAGTGACATCCCGATACTTGTGAATCACTTTATGAAATCGAGCTGTGAAGAAATGTCGTGCAAATTCAAAACCGTTTCTGAAGAAGCGATGGAAGCTTTGATGGCATACAGCTGGAAACATAATAATGTGCGTGAACTGATTAATGCTGTTGAAAGAATGGTTTTCAATTGTGACGATGACATTATTGAAATGAAACATCTCCCTGCTGAAATCACCGGCTCAGCTTTGGTCAGCAATTCGGGCTCATTTGAATATCAAGTCTCAGCAGCTAAAAAACAGATTCTGACTGCTGCACTGGAGCGCAACAACTGGCATCTCACCAACACAGCAAAAGAACTTGAGTTGGCAGACCACTCCAGCCTGACAAAGATAATGAAACGGCTCGGACTGAAGTAATTGTGTAGTATTAGACACAACGTTTTGTGTACAGATTAACACATAATTGAATTATACATATTCAGCGGCGCCTCTACTGCACCTCTAACATATTGATCTACATACCTTTATAAAATCCATCGGTTTTCTCACCATCAATGGCTCTCCACTTGCAAAATAAGTAGCAATAGTTGGTTACTCATTCACAATCAGAGGAGAAAGTCATGAAAAAAGTCAAATCAAATGGAATCGGATTCCTGGAAGCATCAGTAATGTTCGTTTTAGTTCTGTTCATCGCAATTGGCATCGGCGTAAAAATGAACAGCGGCGATAGCGAAGTCGCAGTTCAGGCTACAGAGGTAGAACAGGTAGTAGAAGTTATCGAACCAGCTCCGATTGAAATTGTTGATGAAGTTGAAGAAGTTGAGGTCATAACTGTAACCGAAAGTAGTCTTGATCGCAGAGAGATTTACACAGAGAACACTCCAGCATCGGTAATCTATGCAGATGCAGAGCAAGCTTACACCGACAAAGAATTTCGTCAGGCAGCAGAACTGTTCACTGTATACACAGATCGTAGGCCACAAAATGCATGGGGATTTTATATGCTCGGTCTTTCCAGCTGGAAGAATGGCGAACTGGAAGCTGCAAACGATGCCCTTACTCACGCTTTGGTAATAAAACCTGATCACTTCAAAAGTATGGTTAATCTGGCGCGTGTTCAGCTGGAGCAACGCGATGCAGCAGCAGCTTTGGTTAACATCGAAAATGCGGTTGCACTTAGAAGTAGTGATAGTGCTGCATTGAGAGTTCTAGCCAGAACTTATGGTGAGTTGCAACGCACTGAAGAAGCAGCTGCAGTTTACAATGAAATTCTCAGCACAGACCCGGACGATGTATGGACCCTGAACAACCTTGGTCTTCTATATATCATGAAAGGCGATTATGGCAAAGCTACTGCCCCACTGGCAAAAGCAGTCACCATTGATTCCAGCGTGGCCTGCTTCCATAACAACCTGGGGCTGGCGCTGGAACAAGAGGGATTTCTGGCATCGGCAGTAGACTGTTTCGTCGAAGCTGTTGCAATTGATTCTCTCTACACCAAAGCAGTCGCAAGTTTGATTCGCATCGAGGCTCTACTTCCAGCGCAAGCTGGCACAGTAGTTGACCTGGACCAATTGGCCGCTTCATTTACACCGGAAATCGCTGAAGCCGATGTTGAAGGACTTGCGATGGCTACTATTGAAATAGCAGATACAGATGAAGAAGTTGAAACTATTAGTGAAGAAATTATCGAAAACGAACCTCAAGTAATCACAGAGGACGATGCAGACAAGTAAATTGTGAAATCGTACTGAAGTTGAGGTTAAGGGGTCACGGATGTGGCCCCTTTTTCTACATACTGATCACGTACCTGAACCCATGCCGACCGTTTTCTTCAACACTTTTGTGCGGGCTTGGATTTCTTCTCGATGATGAACGACATCTTCTGGCAGTTTCACTCCATGAGCCACCACGCAGAACTTTGTACCAGCCTGGAGGCGGACCGATCGGGTTGATTTCTTCATCAGCATAACTGCTATTATACCAGTCGTTGCACCATTCCCAGATATTTCCGTGCATATCGTAGAGCCCGTATCCGTTTGGATTGAGTTCAGCAACATCATGCAATCTGACGCTGGCGTTACCGCAGTACCAACCCATGTTTGACAAACTTGGCTCATCTTCACAACCAATTTCGGTTATCTCACCACCTGCAAAAGCTACTGCGCTTCCAGCTCGGCAGGCATACTCCCACTCTGCTTCTGTTGGAAGTCTGTATCCTGAAGCTGTGTAGGGATCATCATCGTTGCATTTCCATGAGTTGGGATCTGTGTGGTCGTATGCTCTTGGTAGCCCATCGATCAAACTTTTCCAATCACAGAAAGATGCAGCACCATGCCATGTCACTTCTATGACCGGCCTGTGCTCTGCTCCTTCTTCGACGATAAAATTGGTGCCATCAAAAGAGATTTCACAATCTTCGTCAAACATGTCCAGTAACTCAAGAGTTGAACCATCAAGATTATCCCAGAGCCGCATGTCGATTACCTGACAATGACCGTTATCAAGAGCCCATTGCGCAAGATCAGCAAATTCCTGATTGGTAACTTCGGTTGAGTACATGTAAAAATCATTGGTTAGTGTTACAGGATGTTGAGTTTCATCACCAAGATGGCCAGGCTCATCTTCTGATGATCCCATCATAAAACTGCCAGCTGGAACAAGCACCAACTCACCGTTAATAACAGGTACAGGGCAGACAATTACATCTTCCTGACAGCCAACAACCAGGACCAAAAACAGCCCGATAAATATATATTTTCGCATTTCCTTACCTTTTGAAAAAGTAAACCAATTCTGTCTGAAAAGAATAAATAAACACCTAGTTGATTACAATGATATTATTATGTT
>JAAESD010000474.1 GCA_024229695.1 bacterium | reverse complement strand
CTCCCACTCTGCTTCTGTTGGAAGTCTGTATCCTGAAGCTGTGTAGGGATCATCATCGTTGCATTTCCATGAGTTGGGATCTGTGTGGTCGTATGCTCTGGGCAGTCCATCGATCAAACTTTTCCAATCACAGAAAGATGCAGCACCATGCCATGTCACTTCTATGACCGGCCTGTGCTCTGCTCCTTCATCGACGATAAAACTGGTGCCATCAAAAGAGATTTCGCAGTCCTCGTCAAACATGTCCAGCAACTCAAGAGTTGAACCATCAAGATTATCCCAGAGCCGCATATCGATGACCTGACAATGGCCGTTATCAAGAGCCCATTGCGCAAGATCAGCAAATTCCTGATTGGTAACTTCAGTTGAATACATATAAAAGTCATTAGTAAGTGTTACCGGATGTTGTGTTTCATCGCCAAGGTGGCCAGGTTCATCTTCTGATGATCCCATCATAAAACTACCAGCTGTAACGGGCACCAATTCACCTGTGACAACAGGTACAGGGCAAACAATTGTGTCTTCTTGACATCCAGCAATCAGAACCAAAAACAGCCCGATAAATATATATTTTCGCATTTCCTTACCTTTTGAAAAAGTAAACCAATTCTGTCTGAAAAGAATAAATAAACACCTAGTTGATTACAATGATATTATTATGTT
>JAAESD010000473.1 GCA_024229695.1 bacterium | reverse complement strand
TGTTAAAGTGTTAGAAATAACCAAAAATGACGATTATTCTATTCTAGTTATTACTCGTATTGTATTAGTTTGTACGTAAGCATTGTTTTCATGTTCTCATGATTTAAGCTACCACTATTCTGATATGCACCAACCAGGTCTCGAATCCGATACCTTGTCCCCAATAGGCCAGGGTGCTAATCAAAGTCGTTGGACAAGTCAGAGAATTAATGCTTTGTTTATCTTGTGTCAAGATTCTCATAAGGTCAATCTCGTCAGGCCAAGCTCATAAGGTAAAAAACATGAGGTCCTCAAATTCACGAGGTCAAACATCAGGTCAAACTCGACACGTCAAACTCTTAAGGGCAAAATCATAAGGTCAAACTCACCTCACAAGGTCAACTAAGGTTAAAGTCAAGGTCAAGCTCTTATAACACATATATAGCTCTTATACAGCCAGTATGTTGGTTCCCAGAGAATAGTGCTCAATACATTGAAGTAGAGCATATATAAGCACTGGTTGGCAGAAAAGAGACAGGAATCTACACTTTCATCTCGACAAGCCTGTTTCGTGATCTCTCACTCATCAGGAGATGTACTAATAAAATATTCCAAAGTTACAAGTTATATCCATACCAATGATTACATAAGACTAATCGTTACGCGTGTTCTATTGTCCTGAGTCAGTTTCTTTTCTTGAAGGTGTTCGTCTCCTGTGCATTAGTCGGTCTTGTTGTGTTGTTGTCAGTTGTTGGCTATTAAGGCTTTGTTTCTGTGACGGCAAGATGAAAGTAGTTCGCTTCTTTTGTTTAACGTGGAGAGATGTGGTCGGCAGATGATAAAGAATTTTTCTTTTATGCAAAGGTTGCACCTTTTGCTTAAGCTGCTGTAGGCGCGGGCTGATGAAAGGATTCGCCATGAAATTTTGAAGCTGATGTTGTTGTCTTTGAGGGTCCAGATGTGTTTGCTTAATTCTGTTGCGTGTCTAAGTTTTGTATGACGGAATGAGGATGTGTGGTTTCTGTATCTTGTCTTGAATTCGTTTTCAGTAAGTCCGACGTACGTTTCTGTGGTGTTATTGTCTGTGCGTGTGACGGTGGCTTGGTAAATTACTGATTGTCGAAGACAGTTTCCGTTGAGTGGGCATGTGTCTTTTTGTCTGCAGTTGCACGTTTTCATGTTCTTGTTGGAGTTGCTGTTGTTGTTGCTGTTTGCTGTGCTGATGGTGGTATTGGTTGTGTTGGTGTGGGTGTTGCTGTTGTTGCTGTTGTTGTTGCTCGGTTGTTGTGAACTCAGGATATGTTTGTTGTGGGCGTTGATGATTTGTTTGGTGTTGTTCATGCAGCTGTAACTGAGTTTGATGGTGTTGCGGTTGAAGATTTTGCGAAGTGTGTTGTCTTTAGGGAAGTGTTTGTCTATGAGGGTGAGGAATCTGTGTCCGATGTTGGTGCTGACATTTTTGCTGAAGGGTGGGTTGTACCATAGTATGTTGTTTCGCTGTCTGTTTCTTCGTTTCGTGTTTGTGGTTGGTTTGTAGTGCAGTTTGTACTGGTAGCCGCTGTCGTTGAGTGCCTTTTGGTATGGAGGTGCTGCTTGTTCGAATGATGCTTTGTCGGATGAGAGTGCTGAGAGTCGCTTGTTGATGCCTTCGGGTATGTTTTTCGTTGTGATAGGTGGATGGTTGCTTTCATGGTGAACGTACTGTAGGATCGTGTCGGGCTTTGTGAAGGGTTGGTAGGTGCCGGTGTGTAAGTTGAGGGTGACGTCGAGGAAGTTGATGGTCTGCTTGTTTGCTTCGATGGTGATTCTTAGTCCATTGTTGTTGAAGATGCGGCATATTTCTTTCTTTATGTTCTCTGTTTGTCGGGGCGTTTTGTTAAGTGTTGCGAGTCCGTCGTCTCGGTAAAGTCCTACGTTGATGTCCAGGTGCTGTAACTGTGAGAGGAGGAAGCTTCCAACTAGCTCGCATGTTTCGGCGCCGTCGTAACTTCCCATGGTAACGTCGAATGTGCAGTTCCCTTTCTTTTGCCATGGCTGTTGGTTGCTTATGAGGATGGAGCTTTTTGCATGGATAATGATGTTTTTTTCTTCGTCTGTGATGTTGTCGTAGGTTGAGGCAAAGTCTAGTGCTCTGGTGAGGAGGTCTTGGCTTATGGATGGGTAGAACTCAATGACGTCGAATGTGATAAAGTTATGATCTTTCTTGCTTTCGATTGATTTGAACCACTGAATTACAGATGATGTGCTTTTCCATTGATTGAATTTGGTTGTCTTGATTATCTTG
>JAAESD010000472.1 GCA_024229695.1 bacterium | reverse complement strand
CAAAGGGTCTGCAAAACAGACCCTTTGCCCCTGAAATCATGGCAAAGGGTCTGCAAAACAGACCCTTTGCCCCTGAAATCATGGCAAAGGGTCTGCAAAACAGACCCTTTGCGCCTGAAATCATGGCAAAGGGTCTGCAAGACAGACCCTATGCCACCAATTTTGGAATAGGGTACCAATCAGACCCTATTCCACTGCATTCATGACAAAGGGTCTGCAAGACAGACCCTATTCCACTGAATTCAAGACAAAGTGTCTGCAAAACAGATCCTATTACACTGAATTCATGGCAAAGTGTCTGCAAAACAGACCCTGTTCCACTGAAATCATGGAAAATGACACACCTATGTCGCAAATTTTCGAATACCGTCTGCAAAACATACCCTATTCCACTGAATTCACGGCAAATGCAGCGATTTTTTGAGCGGTTTCGCGGTATTATTCACCCTTTCGAGAGCTCCAGACACACGTTCAAGATTTTGGAACGGTACTTTGAAAATACGCATCATTCTCAAAAATTCATCACTGATGATCGTATCGATTTTTTTAAAATATATTATAAAATACCGTTATTATATAGATGTTGTATTGATCCGGTACCCATCACCGGAAGTCGAAAAAAATCACTGACAGTCTGCAAAACAAACTCTGTGCATACTGAAATCATGGAAAAGGATCTGCAAAACAGACAATAAGCCGCAAATTTTGGAATAGTTTGCAAAACAGACCCTATTCCACTGAAATCACTGAAAAGGATCTACAAAACAGACCCACCATATGCCGTCAATTTTGGAATATTTTCTGCAAAACAGCGCAAAGATAAAATACCGTATCTGCAAATCAGGGCAAAAATATTTACAAACCGTATGATAGTTCGGCGTAGTTATATGACACGTCGAAGGTCTAAGGTGCAAATGTATACTGACCCCTTCGCAAACAAGGGAACAACATCTCTCTGTGTATTTTTGTCTACGATGGCCACTGCATGTATTTGAGCACATGCTCTCGTATTCATCATACACGTGGTCACTACAATTGTGATAATTGAAATACATTGCATATTCTTACACATAATCAATGATTAGGTGTACTTGTGGAAGTTTAAGTTCCCAGATATGTTTCTCAGTACATCGTGATCCACCATAATGTGGTGCTGTCCGCAAACTGATCAACAAGCACATATTAATGTTATAAATGGTTGGTATCTACAAACTATTCACCTCATACTATCGAACAGATATAGACCGTCTACAGTTTACATATTATACGTTTCTTGGAGAATAATGCTCTATACAGAATCAATCCAGACCGTATACGCACGGTACGTACGTCTTTATGCGCTATATTTCTTATGGACAAGCGCACTAGAGTTCTCACCTGTCCGATGGGGTTGCTGGATCGTTGCAGGATCGGTCGAGATCCCGCAACTGATATAGTTATTTACCAACTAAAAAGTGGCTGGATCACTATACTTTTCGTGTGACCGAGACACGAAGGTCTCTGGATCAGCACATTGTATAGCCTTTGGGAATTGAACTGTGTTATTTATTGTTTCAGATCTTCATACGGTGACAGTACAGTATCGAAAAAAGCTCTAAGTTGCCAAAACATATACAAGGAGCTGATCCAGCAACTTCTAAAATTGTCGCAGGGCCACACGGAGCGGAAAGTGGGAAAGAAGTGATCCAGCTACATTCCAGTTGTGATTGGTTTATGCGTTGCTAGATGAGTTGCTGTATCGTTGCTGGATCACGACTGATCTATCAATGATCCAGCAACACAATCGGACAGCAATGATACAGTAAAATTAATGATAGTGTCTGTACAAACCCTATAGCTACGACCGAACCTTTACAGACGCTGATATCGTCTGGAGAAGATATACTAGTTATGGAAAAGGGTCTGTCCAGACGTTACGGTCAACCCACTGCAGACGATACTACCGTCGGTAGGATGTATATTCCATATGGAAAAGTGTATGTATAGACCCTACTACCAACACGTTACAGACGGTACTACCGTCTGTAGGTGATGTATTTCTTATGGAAAAGGGTCTGTACAGACCCTACGCCAAAACCATTTACAGACGGTACTACCGTCTGTTTGCAGACGGTTCTACCGTCTGTAATTTTTATTACAGACCCTTTTTTCGGTGGACAAGGGTCTGCAGCAGACGGTAGGGGTACCATACATGGTACCTGTTTCCGTTAATCGTTAAATTTACTTTTGGCTGAACATCTCATGCAGTCAGCCAGGGATATATATTTGCCTTCTACGAGTATATGCTGTAATATTTTCCAGTATTCATAT
>JAAESD010000471.1 GCA_024229695.1 bacterium | reverse complement strand
ATTCTCACGCGGTGGCCACTCACGAACAGTCACTGCACCAATTGGTACAGACACAGCACTGTCTACAGCAGCGATCGTGATTTTTGCTTTCGATGAAAGTCCTGGTCTGACTCCATCAATCTGGTTTTGCAATGTAACAGTCACTTTAAAATCGACAGCCTGGTCGCCGGAAGTCACAGGGCTATTACTGATTTCAGTTACAACTGCTGCAAATGTGGAATCTGGAAATGCATCAATCTCAACTTCAGCCGCCTGACCAAGTTTGATTCCTACAACTTCAGTTTCATCAACTTTTACTTCCGATTCCATAGTTGAAAGATCCGAAATGGTCAGCAAAACTGTTCCCGGATTATTGAGCGTACCCATAATCGCATTTTCGCCCTCTTCAACATTCAGCTTGGTAACAACACCAGTCATCGGAGCTTTGATTGTAACTTTTCCAAGGTTGTGACGAGCAGATTCAAGGTTGGCTTTTGCTTGAACTAACCTTGCTTTGGTTGCTGCAACTCTTGCAGTTTCAATTTTTATATTTGTCTCAGCAGCATCAAGCTGTTCCTGCGAACCAAGTCCATTGGCAACCAGTTTTTTTACTCGACCAAGATCTATTTCAGCTTTGTCTGCACTTGCTACAGCCAACTGAACATCAGCTCGAACAGTTGTCACTGCAGCTTCAAGACCACGAACCGCTGAGTTAGCTTCTGTGGCATCGATCTCCAACAAAACCTCACCCTTAATAACCGAGTCACCATCTTCAACATTCAGAACAATAACTTTTCCAATTACCTCGGCAGACACATCGACCTTACGCTTGGGAGTCAACTTTCCGCTGGCGCTCACAATTTCAATAAGATTTTCAGTGCCGATTGTCTCAAAATCAACTTTAGTCGATTTAGTCTGCTTCTGCTTGACAATATTGCCCACAACCATAGCAACCAATAGCAGTACAGCTACTATTATTATCCATTTTTTCAAGAGACACTTCCTTTATTGCAATCCTGCCAGTAAAATCGAAAAAGAACTCATGGCGAACCATGTAAATACGGTAACCAAAACAGCTTTGTTGCGTGGAAAACTGTGAACTTTTTGTAAACCGATAATAATTATTACCAACATCCAGATTGAGAAGAAGTCAAAAATCGATAAAAACTGATATAATGTATTTTGAGGATCCATATTTGCTAATAAAATCGCTGGGCTGAAGTTCACCTCCATTAGTGAACCTTTAGCCAAAACAACAGGCATCTTGAATAGTGAAGAAAAACCGGTGCCGATAACATTTGCCCACATCACAACACCCTGTATTTGCGCCAGGCTGCCCATTCCACCAACAATTTTACCGACAAAGAAAAATATCAAACCGGTAATTAAAACTGTTATGACAGAAGCTATACCACCAAGAACTCCCACCGCAATTCTCACCCACAATGCCGGGTTTTCAATGAAATCGTAAACCACTTCCATGTCTTGAGCAGCTTTGCGAGCTTCAGCAGCAGATAGTGATTCAAGTTGCATATTCAGAATTTCGGGAATCATTACATCCATAACCACTCCCAGAAAAAGACCGCTCATTATCGCAACCAATAATGATGCAATCAGTAGTTGTGGTTTACTGGCAACTGATTCCATGGCCAGCGTAGGATGGTTAACAAGGCTCCAAAGCATGTTCGCTAGTTTCATTACTTCTCTTCTTTCTTTTCTGAAAAGCCACAAGCTTCCAACCGATTTCTCATTGTTCTGCCGGTTGAAACCAATTTGGAATCAGCTTCTATATCAGACAGCTGCTCCAGGTTATCATTATCTAAAAACTCACTGGCAAAATCGCCAGATTCAATCTCATCCAGAATTATATGCATCTCTTTTCTAGTGTCATCATTTATTAGTCGACGACCACGTGTCAAGCCACCATAAGCTGCGGTCGGTGAAATCTTTTTCCGCATCCCGTCAATACCCTCGCGATGCAACAAGTCTGCAATCAATTTAACCTCGTGCACGCATTCAAAGTAGGCATTTTTCTCATCGTAGCCGCGTGCTACCAGAGTTTCAAACGATGCTCTGATCAGCTCAATCAATCCGCCACACAGCACAACCTGCTCACCGAACTGATCGGCAACACATTCATCACGAAAAGTTGTGACAAAACCGCCACCGTGCAGACAACCGACAGCTTTTGCATATGCAGCAGCTATCTCCAGACCGGAATCAGAAGTAGCTGATAGCAATCCTGGCAATCCGCCACCGTTCTTGTATGCCTCGCGTAGCATATCGCCCTGACCTTTTGGCGCTACCAGTATAGTTTCTCTTTGTCCGGTATCAATCTGGTTGAAAGCGATCGCAAAACCGTGGGCAAAGCCAACAATTGCATCACTTTTCATGGCTGGTTTAATCTGCTGTTCCCATACAATTTTCTGTACTTCATCTGGAAGAAGAATCATCACTATATCGCCTGCAACAACAGCTTCTGGAATTGAGAGAGGTTCAAATTTGTCGGAAATTGCTTTTGAGCCATCTCTTGTACCAACAACAACATCAACTCCACTGTCACGTAGATTCAACGCATGGGCTCTGCCCTGATTGCCGTATCCAATCACTGCAATAGTCTTGCCATCGAGCTTGTTTATTGAAACTTGATCATATTCAAATACAGTCTTCACCTGTAGTCCTCCTGTGTATAAAACCGACAATAAGCGTGTTCGGCTGTCTTGACAAGTTACGGTTGCGTATATAAATTGGTGACCGCTATTGATGGTGGCGGCTTAGCTCAGTTGGTTAGAGCACTGGAATCATAATCCAGGTGTCCGGGGTTCGAATCCCTGAGCCGCTACCATATTTTTCCCGGTGACATATGACAAATTTCATAAATAAAGTCCTACCTAATTTCGACAACCTGCTAAACAGGCTTTCAACGAGTTCGCCCTCCATTCTTTGTGCCATCAGTGGTGGCCCTGATTCTATCGCGCTTTTGCTCGCTGCTACTCAATGGAAAGAAGAAACCGGAAATCGGGTTGAAGCAATGCATTTCAATCATCACTTGCGAGGCGATGATTCAAATCTTGATGAAATCTTCTGCAGAAACCTCTGTTTTGAGCTGGATATCCCTATTCGGGTTGAGCATACGGTCAATGATTATGAAAAAGACCCTTCCAATCTGGAAGAACGATGCAGAATTGAGCGACGAGCCTTCTTTGACTCGGTTCTGGATGAGGATTTCACTGCAATTGTTACAGGTCACCACCTCAACGACCAGGTTGAAACTGTAATTATGCGACTCATGCGCGGTGCTGGTCTTGACGGCTTGAGAGGAATCAGACCAATTTCCGGTCGGACAATTCACCCGATGCTTAATGTTTCCAGAACTGAAATTATTGAGTTCCTGGATCAGCGAAACCAAGGCTATCGCACAGATAAGTCCAACAGTAGCAATGAGTTTACTCGTAATCGAGTCCGAAATGAATTAATTCCACTGATGGCCGATATATTTGATTCAACCGACAGCCCTGCCCGAACTGCAGAGCTTCTTGAACGCGACAGCGAGCTTCTGGATTCCTTGACAATTGATGCTGTCCAAAATCTTGATCCGCTGACAGTAGACGGATTATCAAGGTTGAGCAGACCTCTTGCAGCAAGAGTTATCAGGCATATTCTGTTAACTGAACATGGGCTGCAGCGTGATTTGTCCATGCATCATATCGATGCCCTTCTGGATTGGCTGCCTAATTCCAAAAGTGGATCAGCCCTGGATTTGGTTGGGAACTGGAGAGCAGTTCGTGAGTTTGATATTTTGCGGTTTGTTTCAGAACAAAAGGTGACTAACTGCCCTGTTTTATGTATTGTTGAGGAACCTGCACCTGATGCTTCGCACTATTTAACTTTGCCCGCTAATTGTATTTGTGGAAAACCGACTTTGCGCAAATGGCAGCCTGGAGATAAAATCAGGTTACCTGGTCTGAATGGGACAAAGAAAATCAGCGATTTATTGCGTGAAAAACGTGTTGGCGTCAGTGACAGAGAAAATGTTTATATTGTTGAAGATGACCTTGGATTACTTTGGGTTGTTGGACTTGCACAAGCACAACGGACAACCGAACTTGATTCGGGAGCATCGGTTACACTGCAAATAGAATTTTAGGAGTTAGATGTCTAACGAAAAGAAGAACGGACCAAAGCCGCCAAAAGGTTCCATGCCAATGCCTCCAATGCCGGGTAAAACAATCGGATTCTGGCTGCTGCTTCTGGTTTTGGGAATGCTTGCGTTCAACATGATGAGCTCGCGCAAGGCACAGGTATATGAGATAAGCTACACTGCTTTTGAAGAGCAGGTACTGGCAGGCAATATTGATTCAATTACTAAAACAAATCTGGAAATTCAGGGAAAACTTGTTACTCCAGCTGAAGTAACTTTGGACAGTGGTCTTATCCAATCGGTAGACAGATTCCATTTGGTATTACTGACTGAAGATCCTGAATTACCAAAGTGGATTAAAGAGAATAACCAGGGAGCCCGCTTGAAGGGCGAAACTGCAAAGACCAGCTGGCTGACAGTTATTGTAACTTATTATCTGCCATTCCTGCTGATTCTTGTTATTTGGCTTTTCTTTATTCGACAGATGCAAGGCGGCAACAACAAGGCTTTCAGTTTTGGTAAAAGTAAAGCCAAGCTGATGAACATCGATAGAATCAAAGTTACTTTTGAAGACGTTGCAGGTTGTGACGAAGCAAAAGTTGAGTTGCAGGAAATTATTGAATTCCTCCGCTCCCCTAAAAAGTTTCAACGCCTTGGTGGCAGAATTCCCAAAGGAGCTCTACTTGTTGGCGCACCTGGAACTGGTAAAACCTTACTTGGCAGAGCAGTTGCCGGTGAAGCTGATGTTCCATTCTTCTCAATGAGTGGATCTGATTTTGTTGAAATGTTTGTTGGAGTTGGTGCATCACGAGTTCGCGATATGTTTGATCAGGGAAAGAAAAATGCTCCCTGTATTCTGTTTATTGATGAGATCGATGCAGTAGGAAGACAACGTGGAGCTGGACTTGGTGGTGGCCACGACGAACGTGAGCAAACTCTGAATCAGTTGCTGGTTGAGATGGATGGTTTTGAAAGTAACGAAGGCGTTATTCTTCTCGCTGCAACAAACAGACCTGATGTTCTTGATCCTGCCCTGTTACGTCCTGGTAGATTTGACCGAAGAATTACAGTTGACTTACCTGACCTTAAAGGTAGAGCAGCAATTCTAAAAGTTCACATGAAAAAGATAAAATGCAGCGACAATGTTAATGCTAAAACTATTGCTGGAGGGACACCAGGAATGTCTGGTGCTGACCTGGCAAATCTGGTTAACGAAGCTGCTTTGCTAGCTGCAAGAATGGATCACAAAGAAGTCACAATGGATGACTTTGAAAATGCCAAGGAAAAAGTGATTCTTGGACCAGAGCGTCGGAGCAGAGTCTTTACCGAAGCCCAGAAAAAAGAGACTGCATATCACGAATCCGGTCACGCAGTTGTTGCCGAATTATGCGAAGAAGCAGATCCAGTTCATAAAGTTACAATCATTCCACGTGGCCAGACACTTGGTGTTACTTATATGCGTCCTGATGAAGACGAGTACACTTACACTCGTGAAAAATACCTCGACAACATTTGCATGGCACTTGGTGGTCGTGTAGCTGAACAAATTTTCCTGGGTCATATGGGTAGCGGTGCAATTTCCGATATCCAGAAAGTTACTAATATTGCTCGCACAATGGTTACCAGGCTTGGTATGAGTGACAAGCTGGGACCAATTGCTTTTGAGAGTGGCAACGAGCAGGTTTTCCTGGGTCGTGACTACAGCAGCAAAAGCAGTGTCAGTGAAAATACTTTACAGATTATTGATGCTGAAGTTTCCGGTATTGTCCATGAACAATTAGACAGAGCCAGGAAACTGCTTGAAGATAACAAAGACAAAGTTGAAGCTATGACTGCTGCATTGATGGAGCGAGAAACCATCGATCGTGAAGAAGTTCAACTCATTATGAAAGGCGAGAAATTGCCTGACCCTGTAATTGAAGAGCTTGATGTTACAGACAGCGATGAGCCTGTAAAACCTGTCATGCCAGGCTTTGGCGATGAAACAGAAACCAAAGAACCTGAAGACAAGGAACAGGAGTAATTTGAAATCTATTGCATTGGGTAGCCATAATCTGAGTTATCAAAGGCACCCTCTTGTAATGGGAATTCTCAACCTTACTTCTGACAGTTTTTACACAGAATCACGAACACCCGATATTGCTACGGCACTATCGGGTGCTTTTTTGATGTGTACTGACGGCGCAGATATAATCGATATTGGTGCTGAATCAACACGCCCAGGCAGTAAGCCTGTTTCTATTGCAGAGGAACAAAAAAGATTGCTTCCAATACTTGAAGCAATTCGTTCTGAAATCGATTTGCCCATAACTGTAGACACCAGACATGCTGCCACTGCCAAGCTGGCACTTGAACTGGGTGCTGACGGTATCAACGATATCTCTGCCGGCAGTGACCCTGAAATGTTCCCTCTGTGTGCCGATAAAAAATGTGGCTTGATTCTGATGCATATGCAAAACTCGCCAACAGATATGCAGGATGCTCCCAGCTATTCTTCTGTAATTGATGAAGTGTCATCGTATCTTGCTCATCGAGTATTAGAAGCAGAGAATGCAGGCGTATGTGCAGAACAGATTATTGTTGACCCCGGTATCGGGTTTGGCAAAACTTTGGAACATAATCTTGAACTGATGAAAAACCTGAAAGTTGTTTCCGATCGACCAATCTTGCTTGGAGCATCGAGAAAAAGCTTCATCAGTATGATTGACAACAGCGCCACTGAGAATCGACTCGGCGGCAGTCTGGCAGCAATTGCCTCAGCTTATCATTCAGAAGCTGCCATTGTAAGAGTTCACGACGTCCAGGAAACAGTTCAGTTTTTAAATGTTTTAAGTAGTATCAAGGGTTGAGCATCTGCTTGCCCGGTGCTATGTTCGGGCAAGGCAATTACATTAAACAGCGAAAGCAAACATGATCAGCTTTATTCTTGAATCACCACTTATTGATCTACTCGATATTCTGATTGTGGCTTTCCTTATGTATCGCCTTTTTCTTCTTGTCCGCGGTACTCGTGCTGTACAGATGTTCTTTGGCTTGCTCTCTCTTATTTTGCTTTCCTGGATTGCAGACCGATTGGGAATGATTGTCCTCCAAAAAATCATTTCTTCTCTGCAAACAGTTTGGGTTGTTGCGTTCCTCATAATTTTCCAGCCGGAATTGCGAATTGCACTGACACATCTTGGTCGCCGGCGAGGTATGACTCTATTTACCAGTGAAGAAGAAATACAGGCAGAGCAGGAAGTACTAAAAACTGTTGAACGCTTGAGTAAACGTGGCCTTGGTGCGCTGATTGTTCTGGAAAGAGATATCGGATTAGGCCGATGGGCAAAAACAGGAACCAAAATCAACTCTGAAATATCCGCTTCCCTGCTTGAGTCAATTTTCACTCCGCCAGGTCCATTGCATGATGGTGCAGTAATAATCACTGGTGACAAAATCAGTGCTGCAGCTTGCATTCTGCCTAATACCGAACAAACAGAACTTGGTTATGTACTTGGAACACGGCATCGTGCCGCAATTGGATTGAGTGAAGTATCCGATGCAATTGTAATTGTTGTCAGTGAAGAATCTCGTGCTATTTCGCTTGCATTTGATGGCAAAATTAAACGTGGGCTATCGATTTCTGATATCACAATTGAACTGACCAATATTATTTCTTCTTCTGCCAAGAAGTAAACTCCGGCGAAATGTTAAGGGCCCACACCTCGCCGGAATCATCAAGACAGTAGATGAGATCTCCCGTTACCCACCAACTGTCACTTAATGTTTTGCATCTATTATGCCAATAGATAGTTTTTGTTAACTTGTGTGCTACCTTACTGTTATCACATTTGGCAATATATGTTTGTTGTCACGGTTTGTGTGCAATTTAACAAGTAAAGTGAGGAGCTGCGACAACTTGTTGTATGACAACATACTGCGAGACTGTCACCAAAAAGTTACAGTTGTGGTACCAAATACAATGAAGATTCACTCTGCTTTGAAGTTTTAACCAATAACAGTTCTGCTATTTTCATACCGACAAGATTAAGTGCCAATAGTTCACCACTGCGATATTCTGCCAGACTGCCAGCTCTACCACTTTGCAGCATCAGCACACCCACTACTTTGTTATTATTCAGCAAAGGTACAACCATATCTGCATTACACTTTCGTAAAAATGCAATCTCAAAAATGGTAAGACCTTCGCGTTCAGTCGGTGTTTTCATAACAGTTCTTACTGATTGCAATTCTTTGGCAAGAGTTGTTGATATATCGATTGCCAGGTCTTTATCATGCAGATCGACAAATATGTCACCTTTGACAACACAGAGTCTACCGCCAGTACAAAGTCCGGTACTTTTAAGTACCTCCAACCACTGAGGAACAGTTTGCTTGTCCCCAGCTTCAACTGGAGCAGCAATATCACTCGAATGATTTAGAATTGCTTCAACAGCACTTTCACGGGACTGATGAATAAGCAAAGGCACTTTGCCAAAATTGCTTTCCAACACCCAGCTGACAATTGCTACAGGTCCAACCAGGTGCAATCCACCAGCTCTATCCCGAAGCTTCAGCTGCATTTTGCTCAAGATGGAGACAAACTGCTGATCGATAGAAACCAGGTCTGACAAATCCAACAAGACATGCCGAACATTGTCGCGGCTACAACGACTAACAAATTCAAGCAACTCATTTGTTGCCTGCCGATCTGCAACTCCAGTTATACTGGCAGAGCGCAAAGGCTCAGGCCCTGCGTTAATTATTTCAATGCGTATAGACATAATTTAGACGTATTCAGGTTCGCGAGTCAGCCATTTATCCAATACTGAACGCATAAAACGCCACTCACTGCCTACTTTACGTGCTGGTATTTTTCCCTCTTTTGCTAGTCTGCAAACAGTTTTTACGTGCATTTTCAAGTAGCTTGCTGCCTCAACTGAAGTCATCACGTCGCCTGTTTGGTAAAATTCTGAGTAATTTGCCATGTTATTCCTCCTTATGACAACTCATTGTTGCACAAGGCATAGCAAACAGTGTGCCTTTTATCATATTATATAACATTACGTATAATGCTATTTTGTATCTGTATATTTTGCAGGTAGTTAGCATTTACTCAGAATACTAATACTAGGTAGTTTGAGGAACAACAGGTAATAGATGGATATTGCAAGGCGCAACTGAGCAAGTACAAAATGTGGCTAGTTGCGACCTTTTTTTCCGCCATTGATGAATTCCAGGATCTCACGGTTAAGACCATTGCGGCCATGAGCTTGCAAAATCATATGCCCACCGTCAGGGAAAAGGCGGAACCTGTTTGCCCGATGTCTGGCTTTGCGTTGCAGGTGACGCAGACTTGAGGCATCAATACGTTGGTCATCGGCACAGTGAGCACCATAAATAGGCATGCGTAATTTTCCAACTTTGCGTCGAGCTTTTTCCATCGCTTCAAGAACTTCAAGGTTCCATCCAAACCAGCGACGCATCATCGGCAAGTGGTGAACTCCCAGAGTCAGCATCAAACGAGTGAAAGCCGAAACTTTTGGATGTAGAGCCGGAGCCAATAATGTCAAACTTGCAGGTTTGGTTTTATCTGCAAGATGAATAGCAAGCGAAGCACCAAAGCTGAAACCAACAACATGAACCCTGGGAACTGCCTGACTGAGAATTTTATATCGGGTTTGAACTTCATGCAGACAAGTTTTCCAGCGAGTAGTTGGGAAAACGTCACTTTCAATACCATGGTCAGGAAGCAACATTGAATAGACAGTAAAACCTTTATCAGACAGATAATTTGTGAGCTGTGTAAGATCAGAAGGGCTACCGGTTGAGCCGTGGATCAACAGAATCGCTTCGTCGGAATTTTCATCGATCTTGATTCTACTTCGACTGGCTTTAGCAACACCACGCACACGTTCGACTTCGTTTTGAAGACCACGATGGGAACGCAAACTCATCACACCGGAACCGTCTATTTTAGACAGCTTCTGCTGATGAACTTCCATCTCCCAGGATGTTATTGCTAACTGCTCCAGGCGTTTGTTGTCACGTATGCTTTCCTGGTTCTCGTTCACAGGGTCTCCCTCAAATCAAAACTGCAATGATGTTGTCTGAAATAAATACACTTTCAGATGCATTTACGCCAGTTATGTTCTCCTGTCAGACAATCTCTTCAAATAACTTATCGTATCTGGAAGCCAGATTCTGCCAGCAATAGCTGTCACTCTGCAATGGCAAAGGACAATCGTGCCGATGTTCTCCTGCAACCAACTCCTGAAGCAACTTCACGAGCCCATCTTCACCATCGTACAAATGTGCGCCGGTGCAGTTACCATACAATGACGGATAAACCTGCTCATTTGGCAACACCGGATAACATCCAGCATGAATTGCCTCAGCAACTGAAATACCAAAATATTCTTGAGCTGCACAACTGACAATTATATCGGCTTTCTCAAGGCATTTATTGTAATCATCGCGCGATGGTAAAAACCCGCTATGCAGTAAATTTGAACCCAATCGCTCGGCCAACCGGGCAAAGTTCTTTTCATTTTGACGTTCCTCACCCAGAAGCATCACCTTCAAATTTACACCAGAGTCCAGCAACCTGAGAATTGCTGCAGTAAACATTTCAGGCCGTTTATCGAATTCCCAGCGGTGATTCCAAAGGATTGTTGGTTCGGACGGAACCGCTCGCAAAGGAATCTGACCAGGATTTCGGCCAATTCCAACCGGCAATGAAATTGACTTTTCTGCAATTCTTGGCTGAATATTTTTGGGAATACTTTCTGGCATCTTCCCTACATACTTTGGGATCGATTCCAGGAACAGGTTTCTGTGAAACTCGGAGTTGAAGACAACTTTGTCAGCTGCAATACAACTCAAGATGTTTGTAAACCCAAAATGAAAGTCGAATTCTTCTTCAGGAGACAACGGATATGTAAGTTGGTTCTCATGCATGTACAAAAGTATCGGCACCCTGTGGTACGGCGAATTGAGCATACCTTTCATATCGGCAACATTCAGATAATCAGTTGCAATAATCAGATCTACATCTGGTTTCTGCTCATTTATCTGATCGGCAAACAACATAGCGCTGCCACGCATACGCCATTTCCAGAATCGTGCTGGAAGAGTCATAGAAGTGATGCTATGAGCAGAATATTGCTCCAGACCTTCACGAAATGAACGATGTGATCCACCATCATACGGTTCTATAAACTGGATATTCAGGTTGTGCCTCCCAAATGGCATTGAATTAAAGGTGTATCTTTAGTATAATATATATATACCCCGCCAACTATATACAACTATGGTCTGGTACCCGTGAATTCACGAGAGGATAACAAATGAGTCGCATCTTTCTGGCTATACTAATTTCAGTACTAGCATTTACTTCTGTTTATGCCGATGACTTCGTCCGCAATGAACCTGATCGCCTGATTATTGTCTTGAAAGACAACGTCTTTCCTGAAGTCCTTCAAGATGACAGAGGCATAAGCGTCGATATTCCATCTCTTGATGCAATGATAAGTCGCTATGATGTTTCTGAAATGTCCAGGACTTACGACTGGTTTAAAGGTGAACCTGAGCGCAGTGCACCTGACTTCAGACTTCACTGGAACATTGTGTTCAATCAACGGAACTCACTAGATAGTGTAATCGCGGCATATGAAGCCCTCCCTGAAGTTGACAAGGTATTCCCGGTAGGAGTATACAAACAACGCGGACTCCCGAATGATGTACAATCCAATCAGTGGTACTTACGCAACATGGCTGCTGGTGGCAAAGATGTCCGTGCAGTTGGTGGCTGGGGCCATGCAATGGGTGACACAAATGTCATAATTGCAATTGTTGACTCAGGTATCGATTGGCAGCACCCAGACCTTGGCGGTGATGGCCCAAACTACATTAACGGTTGCATTAAAATCAACTGGGATGAGTTCCATGGCACCCCTGGTGTTGATGATGATGGCAACGGAAAAACTGATGACTTCCGTGGCTGGGATTTTGTAACTGGTGTAACTGGTTATCCTGACGAAGACGTCAGTACTCCAGACAATGATCCTATGGACTACGGCGGACACGGAACTAACTGTGCTGGCTGTTCAGCTGCTTCAACTGACAACGGCACCGGAATTGCTGGTGTTGCGTGGGGTTGCAAGGTAATGGGCGTCAGAGTTGGTTGGCTTCCAAATGGTGAGACT
>JAAESD010000470.1 GCA_024229695.1 bacterium | reverse complement strand
ATACAGAGTTTTCAAAAAATCCTATCTGCACAGCCAGTCGCGCATACCAGCGTAAAAAGCTTGTGGAGCTTGAGACTTCCGAGTTGTCTGATCAACAACGCTCTTTTGAAGAGCAGATTATAAAAGACAAGGCATGCATCTGTCATGACCTTGCTGGTAGTGTAACAGTACCTAAAGGCATTGACCCTACTGCAAGCACTGCAGTCTGTTGTGGTCCAAATACTGTTTACTTTTCCCGAATTGCTAAACTACGCGAAATGGTAGATCATATTTACGGTCGAATTCAATTGCCAATCAGTAATGACAGACCACACATGTTCCTCAAGGAACTCTCCCTTCATCTTGACCGGTTGCGTGCTGAAGTTGAAAGGCACAAGCAGGGGTTGATTGAAGTAACTCCAAAATCTACACAAACTATTCTCACCAATCTTGCAAGTGGTATCAGCCACTACCGCGAGAACATCAGCAATGCTGTTTCAAACCAAAAAGATGAATTTATGTCCAGGCTTGATAAGTTGAAAAGCGAGCTGGAAAAAATCGGTAAATGACAGTTGGGACACCATGCGCTACAGCACTGACATCGTAATCATTGACCTTGAAGCCACTTGCCCTGAATCAGACGAGGGCGACAATCGCATTGAACGCAGCAATATCATCGAAATTGGTGCTATCAGACTCGACCGTAAAAGCCTTGAAGAGGTTGACAGTTTCAGCGAATTGGTCAAACCACACGAATATCCAATCACACCATTTATAGCCGGCCTGACTGCAATAACTCCAGAAGATGTTGAAGATAAAGATACTTTTGATATTGTGATGAACCGCTTTTTCGATTGGTATGGCCCTCGCAATAAAGCAATCATAGCTGCTTTTGGTGCCTACTATGACATACCTTTGCTGAGACGGGAATGCGATGCTTTCAACCTCGATTTTCGTAAGCATATTGCTGGTGGGGCTTATGATTTGCGAGGTGTAGCTGTAGCTTTAATGGCTCAGGAGCACCATCGAACTTCAGGGATGAATCTGCAATCGATTTTAGAAAAACTTGAGATTGGACAGGAACTGCAGATGCACCGGGCAGTGGATGACGCCAGAGCCGCAGGTGCAATTCTGCAAAAATTCCATTTAGGACGATCGCTCTACAAGTAGTTTTTTCTGAAAACCACTGTTCCAATAATTCCGCTTAGCAGACCAATACCGATCATAATTCCACACGGTACCATCATTTCTGCCAACGAGAATCCACGCCATGAGCCACCCTCAACAGCAAGTACTGCCCACTTTATAAAGCTGACATTACCCAAGGTCTGCATCCAGGACGGCATAGCTATCAGCGGAACCATACCGCCACCAGTCATCGCCATAAACAACATTACTGCCCAGCCAATTCCTCCTGCCGATGCTTCTGTTTTTCCCATTACAGAAATCAGAACCACTACTCCGGAAGTACAGACCGCAGCAGAAACAAATGCCAGAGCAACAAGTGGCCAGGAATTAATTGTCACATTAAAAACGTTTACAAAAATAAGAGTCAAAGCCGCTGCACCTGAAATAGTGGATATAAATGAAGCCAGGGATTTACCTAAAATAATTAAACCCGGCTTTATTGGCGCAGCCTGCAATCTGAAAAGAGTCCCCCGCGTCTTTTCAGTAACAAGAGATACTCCAAAGGCAGTTGCAGTTCCTATTAACAACCAGACAATCGACTGTGGAAAAGTGATATCAAAAGAATTCTTCGGACCAGTTCTATTGACTGATACATCCTGCACATCGATTGTAACCGGAGTCATGCTGTTACCTGAGCCGCCGCCACCACCAAACATACCTTGTAATCCCGCAAAACCGGCTTTCTGCAGCATACCAATTAACATCCCGGCCTGAGCTTTTCGAGATGGATCAATTCCGACCACAATCTCTGGTGGATTACCGCTGAACATACCCATTTTATTGGCCTCAAAGCCTTCATGAATTATCAGGTAGGCAGTAGCCTTACCTCGCCTGACCGTGCTAATTGCCTCTTCTTCTGAAACAGGAACAGCTTTCACTGCCCCTGTTTTTGTTAGTTGGGCAACAAATTCAATTGAGGCAGTTGTAGAGTCGGCATCGGCAACCACAACCTTCATCGGATTGACTTTACCATCTCCGCCACCTGCAAAAATAAAACCGAAGAAAACAGCCATCAGTAAAGGAAAGCCAAAAACAAAGAAAGAACCGGATTTGTCCTGGAATAAAAGTTTGAGATCCTTAAGTGCAATTGCAATGATTATTCGCATCAGTCCCTCAACTTTCTACCGGTCAGGTTCAAAAATACCTGTTCAAGATTAGCGCGCTCGGTCCTGAAATGCTCCAGCTGTCCATCGGACTGAAGTTGCGACAACTCATCGATATGGTTATTGCCAGTTAATTCCTGCTCAGTGCCGCTAACAGTTGCAAATACTCTGTCTTTGGCGCCATGCTCTTTGACTAATTCTTTAATTGGACCCTGGGCAAGCAGTTTTCCTTTATCGATTATTCCAACCCTGTCACATAATCGTTCTGCTTCTTCCATGTAATGAGTTGTGTAAATTATTGTTTTTCCCTGCCGCTTGAGTTCTTCAATATTTTCAAAAAGCGAATTCCGGGATTGTGGGTCAACGCCTGCTGTTGGCTCATCTAAAAGCAATAAATCAGGGTCATGCAATAGCGCTGCAGCAAGATTAAGCCGTCTTTTCATTCCACCAGAGTAACTGCCGGCAATATCTTTGCATCTATCGCTCAAAGAGACAAACTCAAGTGCCCACTCCACTCTTTCAGAGAGCTCGCTTCCAAAAAGCCCATACATTTTGCCAAAAAACTGCAAGTTACCCAGAGCTGTAAGCTCTTCATATATCGACAAAGACTGTGGAGCTACTCCAAGCTGTTGTCTGACTTCAGGTTTCGCTGGTGATTGACCATTGATTTCCACCAACCCCTTTTCAGGAGCAAGCAAACCGATTGCCAGCATCACTGCTGTAGATTTTCCAGCACCATTTGGCCCCAATAGACCGTATATCTCCCCAGGATTGACCTGAAGGCTCAGTTGATCAACAGCCAGATTACTGCCGT
>JAAESD010000469.1 GCA_024229695.1 bacterium | reverse complement strand
CACAAACATCTTCTAGCTTTCCAGGCCAACACAACCAAACTTCTTGGTCGCTATATAAATCACTTATATAACCTGCATAAGGCACAACTGTCGTTGTCGGTGGGATTGTTGTTGGTGCACTAGTGGTTGTTGGTGCGCTAGTAGTTGTGGTCGGTGCATTAGTCGTTGTTGGAAGAGCAGTAGTTGTTGAAACAGTTTCTATATCAGAATTTTTTGAACAACTCGAAAGCACTAAACAAAAAACAATAAAAAAAGAAATAAAACCTTTTTTTCTCATACTTCCCTCAAAGAATAAACGTAATTAATCAATATTACTCAGGTAACTGGTTACGTAAATCTGTTAACCACTCTTGAGCTTCTTGAGAAGCATTTGAAGCAGCTTCACGAATATCTTTATCTTGTCCGTCGCTACTTCCAGAATCAGTTGGGTATGAACCTAAAAATTTAACTTGTCCGTGTTTCATATGTAAAACACGAAGACAATCAGCTACTAGTTCATCAGCAATATGACCTTCAATATCAATCAAAAAACAATAATCTCCAAGCGCCTGTTTCGTGGGCCGAGATTCTAAACGAGTCAAATTGATAGTTCTGGCCGCGAATTCTTGCAAGATCCCTAACAAACTTCCTGGCCGATCAGCACGCTGAAAAATAATTAATGAAGTTTTGTCATGACCTGTAGCTGCTGGGATGCCTTCTTTAGCCACTAAAACAAATCGTGTCTGATTCTCTGGATGATCTTCAATATCTTCAGCCAAAATATTGAGCCCATAAACTTCTGCCGCGCGAGCAGAACCGATTGTTGCAATATTTAAAGCTTTACTCTCTGCTAAATGTTGCGCCGCTTCAGCTGTTGAGTTAGCAGCGCGATGAACAGCATTTGGCAAATTATCAACCAACCATTGACGACATTGAGCAGTTGCATGAGGGAAAGAAGCGACCTCTTCAATGTCGGCTAAAGCCACATCAGAATTTACCAAAAGATTCATTTGAACAGAAATAACAACTTCTCGTTGTATAAGAACATCTGTTTCAAAAGTCAAAGTGTCTTGCGTAATATTTACACTGCCTTCAATTGAATTTTCAATTGCAACAAAGCCAAGATCAGATCTACCATCAGAAACACAATGTAAAACTTCAGGAATCGAAGCTAAAGGATTCAGATCACAAACTGCTAGGTCTTTTTGGGTAAGCAAAGCTTGATCGGTAAAAGTACCGAACGGTCCAAGAAATGAAAGAACTGTTGTGGCTGAGGGTGTGTTATTACTCACAATAGGTAAGGATAGTGCTGTGGATGCCAACGACCTGCGGAATTTAATAAACGATGTTGCTTCGGGAGTACTTGACCCTGATGCTGCAGTACGCCAATTACGCAATCTTCCTTTTGCTGATATTGGTACAGCACGCATAGATCACCATCGAGCATTACGTCAAGGGCTCCCAGAAGCAGTATTTGGACCAGGTAAAACTCCGGAAGATGTTTCTTTAATTGTGGATGAATTACTTACAAATGGAACAGGTCCTGTCGTTTT
>JAAESD010000468.1 GCA_024229695.1 bacterium | reverse complement strand
TGTTCAACCCCAACACCCTGCGATCCTCGACAGGTGCTTTTTTTGAGATTCCAATTGTGCAATGCAACGCAAATGAACTAAGAGAATATCTGGAAAGTAACAGCATTGAGATTGCTGCCACTACCCCGGATACAGATATTGTTTATACTGATATTGACATGACAAAAGGGATTGCGCTGGTAATGGGCGCAGAAGATGTTGGGCTGGATATCAATTGGCTTAACAGTGCTGACATAAAAGTTCGTATACCGATGGCAGGAGTTGCAGATTCATTGAACGTTAGCGTTTCATCGGCGCTGATGATGTATGAAGCAAGGCGACAGAGAACAACATGATTGAGATAACTGATAAAATTACAGTTGATGAAAATGATATCGAATATAATGCCGTCCGATCTGCCGGCCCTGGTGGGCAAAATGTAAACAAGGTTTCTACTGCAATTCAGATTCACTTTGATATCGATAAAATTGAAAACATGAATGAAGCAATGCGTGCTCGGCTAGTAAAATTAGCTGGCAGTAAACTAAATAAAGAAAATTGCATAGTTATCAAAGCGCAGGATCAACGAACTCAGGAACGCAATAAGGAAAATGCTCTTAACAGATTAATTGAGCTTATTAAAAAAGCTGCTGTTGAGCCTAAAAAAAGGAAACCTAAAAAGCGCTCAAAAGCTTCACATCAAAAAAGGCTCGATGAGAAAAAGAAACAATCAGATAAAAAGAAGAGTAGAAAACTAGATCTCGAAAAAGAATGAGTTGCTAAATCAGGGTTTACTGATATGGTGTGAATTGTAGTTTTCCTCGCCCATCTGCAATGAGGAGTTACATCATGAATGAGAAAACAATCTTGTTAGGTCTCCTGCAAGCTTGTCCCTATGACACCGAATCTGTGAATTGCCCCTTGCGTGAAATCCGCAAGCAACCCTGGGAGCAGAGACTGGAATGGGCTGACAAACTCACCATTGATGAAATTCATGAAATCGTACAACGTCACTATGATGAAGCTGGAAAAAAAGAGCAGAATATTAACTTCTAAACTATAATTATAAAAATTCCTGTTGCCAAAACCCCATTTATTTGATTGAGTCTAGGTGTTCTGCCTGATTAATTATTTTTTTACCGAATGGGGTCACTAATGAAACTCACAAAAGTAATAGCAATCACCCTTGTAGTGATGCTAAGCGCAAGTGTTGCTTCAGCAGCAATCTGGTCTTCGACATCATTTTCTTATCTTAAAGGTACCGACTACCTGATGCCTTTCGCTGAAGATGAAGTTCTGTACGATGCGTCAATCATGACATTTGAACATGCAAGTGGCTGGGAATATGGTGACAACTTCTTCTTTATTGATATCAAAAGAGCAGCTGACCAGGACGGAAACGCTTATTATGGCGAGTGGCACCCTCGTTTCAGCCTGGGTAAATTAACTGGAAACGATTTTGCATTTGGAATGGTAAAAGACATTGCAATTGCTACAGAGATCAACTTCTGGGAAGGCAACCGTGCATACTTGTATGGTGTTGGCTTTGACCTGGATATTCCTAACTTCAACTGGTTTGCAATCAACTTCATGATTCGTGATGATAAAAGTATTGAAGATGAGACATGCTTCCAGGTCAGTCCTGCATGGAGCATGCCTATTACTCTTGGCACTATGAACCTTGAGTTCAACGGCTTCCTGGATTATTCAACAGCTGAAGGTGAAGGAGCTGAAGCTCAGATTGTTTGCCAACCTCAACTGCTGTTGGACGTTGGTGGCCTGATGGATAAGGGTGGACAATACTACGCTGGTATCGAGTATCAATACTGGAAAAACATGTATGGCATTGATGGAAAAGACGACAATGCTATTCAGTTCATGGGTAAATGGGTATTCTAATAACCGTTTAATCCAGGTAGAAAACGGGCCCGTCGTAATGACGGGCCCAATTTTTATAGAAAAGTTACTGCTCCGGATTCCAGGCAGAACTCGGCACCAACAACTTGGACATCACCTTCAAATTCCAAATTTTTCACTGAAGTTCTTACATTTTCACGGATAGCCTCATCGATATTCAGGTCTGCTGCTATCACAGACGGTTTTATATTTTCAACAATACTTTTCAGTCCATGAGACAGATTTTGCGATGGATTTTCAAGCTCACTTAAAGTTGCATTAACTGCCCCACAACCGGTGTGGCCAAGCACAATAACAAGCTGAACACCAAGATGCTCAACTGCATACTCAACACTGCCCCGCTCAAGTGGACCAACAACATTACCAGCCACTCTGACTACAAACAGCTCTCCAGAACCTTGATCAAACACAATTTCAGGAGCAACTCTGGAATCTGAACATCCTATAACAACTGCAAATGGTTTTTGGCCATCGACAAGATCGCTTTTATGAGTGTGTAGGCTGTTATCACCTGTTACATATCTCTTGTTGCCATCGATAAGTTTTTGCAGAGCATCTTTTGCAGATATCATTTATTTAACCGCCAGCTTATCAGGTACAAAACAGCCGGAAATGCCATGAACGCAAACCATGGACCACCTGGCCAGCTGCCATTGAATACTTTATTTAAAACATAGAATGCTATCAGACCAACTATGGTTAACAGCCCTCCATTTTTTTCATTATTCCATCCCTCTGCAAGACCGTAGATAATTGTTAACATGGACAGCATCAGGAAAACTTCGCGAACAGTAAGTTTCAAAACGCAGAAACCACCTTCGCCAATAAAAAACAACAGGAAAAATGCTATCATCACTGCTGCTGTTATGCGAGCCAACCAACGTACTATTTTGCCGATCATCTTCTGCCTTTCAACAGGTCATCTTTCATTTTTGCAGCCAGAGTGTTCAATTTAACATCTCTTTTGAAACCTTCAGACTGGGCTGTACTGACGATGATACCGTAAGCTTTTTCAGGTGACACATCAAGCATTCCAGCCAGTGCTGTAATCACTTTACCTTCTTCATCCATCAAGGCACCATCGGCAAGAGCAATTTCAGCAAAACGAGCCAGAAGGAATGTTTTATCTCCCTCGCTACCCTCTTCTTTGATAACAGCGGCAACTTCATGGAGCCGTTTGTCGATTTCTTTTATATCTGTAATCATCACAGATTCCGGGTCATCGGTAAACATTTCATGGAGCATCTGAATCAGGAGTTTAATTTCATCATCGCCAATATCGCCATCCCTTGAAAGCATCAATGCCCCGCCGTAAGCAATCATTTCCATAACTGCTATCGACAATGGACTTGTTGGATGTCTGCGAGTCAAAGCAATCAATTCATCAACATGATTTTCAAGTTCTTCGTCACTAAGTGACTTGTTACCGCCCATGCAATTATTTCTGGTTGCACGTTCACTATTCCAAAAAAGCTCCAATGCCTTGAGTCGTATAGGCAATAATGGATGAGTTGAAAATGCTTCCTCTACCATTTCAGCAGAGCCTGTGATTTCATCGATTTGTTCTGCAAGCGCATCGATTTCGAGATTCAGATTTTTCTCGCTCAATCCGAATGTTGCTTTCAGAAGTGATCTTGCTGTTGCATGAAAGTCTTTACTGGCAAGCAGTCCTGCACGATCGGCAGAAATTTCTGCTTTTTTGCGCCAACGCAAAAACAGCGATTCACCAAATGGGGGCAGCACTGTCATAGCAGGATTATTTTCATCCATTGTGAGCAGCGCGTTCAGCCTGTTGTGATTAAAAAGAAAGTGTCCAAGTTCATGGCCAAGAATTGCTCTGATTTCTCCATCGTCAAGCTCTTCAAGGGCTCCGGAAGTCAGTCCAATAAGTGATCGGGTGCCTTTTTTTGTTGTATCAACCATAGCAAAGGCATTGATACCCGGATCAGGCAGGCAGAAAATCTCAGCTTCACTCTCAATTTCAAGAGCTTTACAGACATCGTTGAAGAGCCCGAAAATTCGTGGGGAAAGTTTTTCTGTCAGGCGAATACCGTGCTTTAAAAGTCGCTCACGCATACCACGATTTTGCTGTTTTAAATTATCTTCAAAAGCTACCAGATAATTCTCAACCTTGTAGGTTTCATAAAGCTCTTTTACAGCTTCATCGTCTCCCCGGTAGCGGATGTCTTCCCAATTAATAGCCATGACAATATCCTCCATAAAAATACCCCGGCCCGATAATCGGACCGGGGTTGCAAACCTGCCAGCTAGTTGCCAGCTTTAATTTTATTCAATGCCGACCCTGCTTTAAACCAGTCAATCTGTTCACTGGTCAATGTATGAGCTACAGCAAATGATTCTTCGTTTTGATCTGCATGATGCAGAGTAACAGTCAGGTTTTCTCCAGGAGCAAAATCTGCAAGACCGCTGATTGAAATCCTGTCGTCCTCTTTGACTTTGTCATAATCTGCAACCGATACAAACGTCAATGGCAGTATACCTTGCTTCTTGAGATTTGTCTCATGGATTCTGGCAAAGCTGCGGACAATAACTGCTGCTGCGCCAAGATGTCTTGGGCACATTGCTGCATGTTCGCGGCTTGAGCCTTCGCCATAGTTTTCATCGCCAACTACAACCCATCGTAATCCATCAGCCTTGTAACTTCTGGCAACCTGAGGTACTTCGCCATACTCACCTGAGTTCAGGTTTTTAACCGAGTTGATTTCTGAAGTAAATGCGTTTTCAGCACCGATCAACATGTTGTTACTGATGTTATCAAGGTGGCCACGGAATTTGAGCCATGGACCAGCCATTGAGATGTGATCAGTTGTACATTTGCCAAGCGCTTTGATAAGTAGAGGCAACTTCACATAATCATTGCCATCCCATGGGCTGAATGATTCAAGAAGTGCCAGTCGCTCACTATCAGGATTGACATCAACTTCAACTGTGGAATTGTTTTCCGGTGGTGCTTGATATCCATCGGATGCAGATGCAAATCCTTCAGGTGGCAGTTCGTCTGCAGGTTTTGGGGCAACCAGTCTGACTTCTTCACCAGCTTCATTAGTCAATGTGTCAGTTTGCGGGTTCCAATCCAGACGACCACTCAAGCCATACGCCATAACGGTTTCAGGACTACCGATAAATGCATGAGTATCAGGATTACCGTCAGCACGTTTACGGAAATTACGATTGAAAGAAGTTACGATGCTGTTGCGAACACCCATCGGTACGTCTTCACGTTTCCATTGACCGATGCAAGGTCCACACGCATTTGTCAAAACAGTGGCGCCAACCTGTTCAAGGATTTCCAGTTGGCCATCGCGCTTGATTGTTTCATAAATCAGTTCACTACCTGGAGATATCCAGAGTGTAGCTTTCATTTTCAGATTGTTGGCAATGGCTTGCTTCGCAACATCGGTAGCACGACAAATATCTTCATAAGAGCTGTTGGTACAACTTCCCACAAGCGCAGCTGTGATGTTGGTTGGATAATCTTCTTTGGCACAATCGTCAGCCATGTTGCTCAACGGGTGTGCAATATCTGGTGAGTGTGGGCCCACAAGATGAGACTCAAGTTCACTAAGATCGATTTCAATAACCTGATCATAAAACTCAGTTGGATCACCCATTACTTCAACATCGGCAGTAAGCAGGTCAGCATTTTCGAGTGCCAGATCAGCCAGATCTTCTCTGCCAGTAGCTTTCAGATAAACTGCCATTCTGCTATCAAACGGGAAGATTGAAGTCGTTGCGCCAAGCTCTGCACCCATGTTGGTGATAGTAGCTTTACCAGTACAACTCAAGGAAGCAGTTCCAGGACCGAAATATTCAATCACCGCATTGGTTCCACCTTTACAACTCAGAATGCCAAGCAGTTTCAGGATTACATCTTTTGGTGCAGCCCAACCTGAGAGATGACCTGTCAATTTTACACCGATAATTTTTGGGTGCTTTACTTCCCACGGCAGACCAACCATTACATCAACAGCGTCTGCTCCACCAACACCGCAGGCAACCATACCGAGTCCACCACCATTTGGTGTGTGACTGTCGGTGCCGATAATCAAGCCGCCAGGAAATGCATAATTCTCAAGTACAATCTGGTGAATAATTCCTGAGCCTGGTTTCCAGAACCCCATGTTGTATCGGGCAGAAGCAGAGCCAAGGAAATTATAAACTTCACTGTTTACATCAAGAGCTGTTTCTTTATCCGATGCCGCACCTTTGTGAGCCTGCAGAAGGTGATCGCAGTGAACTGTAGTAGGAACCGCAGTTTCATCCTTGCCTGCCTGCATAAACTGCAGGATTGCCATTTGAGCAGTAGCATCTTGCATAGCAACACGATCAGGTTGCAGTGCCAAAGTCGCTTCGCCTCTTTCGAGCTGTTGTTCAACAGGATTAACAAGGTGTCCCAGTAATACTTTTTCTGCCAGTGTAAGAGGTCTGCCCAATCGTTCACGAATTACAGCAAGTTTCTCGCGTGAGTTATTGTAAACTGCTTGAACCATTGATGCGGTTGTATCGATACTCATGAAACAAATCCTTCCGAACATGCCAGTTGAGAGTTGACCTATTGGTCACAAACAATCATTCTTTAAAGGCAGACTATTGCTTAGTTGCTAATCTTGTTGATTAACTTAATTCACAAAATGGAAAAAGGAAACTGCCTTGTCGAAAAAGATGAATATTAAAAACCGGGAAGCTTACGAAAATGCTGTTGTGCGCTGCCGTGAAAAAGGAATTTCAATCCCGACAATTGCGATGCAGAAAAATCCGGAGCTTGTGCCCGAAGACATCAAATCAAGGCTTCATGTTGTTGATATAAAAGCAATTGATCCACTTAACCTTTATCGAATCACCTGGAAAAATGATCCAGAAACAGGCCTTTTTAATGACGGTAATATTGTTGAATTTCCATCGGAATTGACCGGCGTTGATGCCAGAATTATTGGCATTGTTGGCAAATGGTTCCCAACTGGGTCACATAAAGTAGGTGCAGCTTTCGGTTGTCTTGTTCCTGAACTTGTTACCGGTGGCTTTGACCCAACGAAACAGAAAGCAGTCTGGCCATCGACGGGAAACTATTGTCGTGGTGGAGCATTTGATTCTGCTCTGCTTGGTTGTGAATCGATTGCAATCCTGCCTGAAGAAATGAGCCAGGAACGTTTTGACTGGCTGAGCAAAGTTGCATCGGAAACAATTGCAACTCCTGGTTGTGAATCGAACGTTAAAGAGATTTACGATAAATGCTGGGAAATTAAAAGTACACGTCCGGAGTGCATGGTCTTCAATCAGTTTGAAGAGTGGGGCAATTCCAGATGGCACTATCATGTAACCGCATCGATTGTTGAAGAGCAATTCAACAGGTTGAAAAAACCTGGGCAGAGACTTTCTGCATGGGTGTCGGCAACCGGTTCTGCAGGCACAATTGCTGCTGGTGATTATCTGAAAACTATTGCTCCGGATGTAATTGTTTCTGCAAGCGAGGCGTTACAGTGCCCTACCCTGTTGAGCTGCGGTTTTGGTGGACACAGGATTGAAGGAATTGGCGACAAGCATGTGCCATGGATTCACAATGTCCGCAACACTGACCTTGTTACCGCAGTTGATGATCAGGTGTGCATGAACCTGCTGCGTCTGTTCAATGAAGAAACAGGACATAAGGCTCTTGCAAAAGCTGGCGTTTCCAGTGACCTGATTAACCAGTTAAAGCTGCTTGGTATCTCATCGATATCAAATCTGCTTTCAGCAATTAAAACTGCAAAATGGTATGAGATGGATGGCAGGGATGTGATTTTCATGCCACTTACTGACTCTGCTGAAATGTACAATTCACGTTTGACTGAACTTGAAACAGAAAATGGCAAGTACAGCAATGAAGATGCCCTGCGTCATATTGCTGCAGACCTGCAAGGATGTACAACCGACAATTCCAGAGAGCTTTCATTCCATGACAGAAAACAACTCCACAACTTCAAGTATTTCACATGGGTTGAACAACAGCAGCGCGATGTTGATGAGTTACGTGAGTTGTGGGACCGTGACTTCTGGCCAGAAATGTATGCTGGTGCAACTGAGTGGGATGCTGCTATTGAGAAATTTAACGCGGATGTTAAAGCTTAGCCCCTGATAGCTTCTATCTCTTCCGGTTTGAGATGTCGGTAGTTTCCACTGCGGAGGCTACCGAGCTCAATCGGACCTACTTTTACTCGATGAATCAATTCTACATCGTGCAACAGTGCCTTAAAAAGATCTCTTATCGGTCTTACTTTTCCATCATCAAGACTTATCCTGATTACTGTCGACATGGTTTTTCTGGTTTCAATTGTTGCATCAGCAGGATTAACTGCTCCTAGTCCGGGAATAATCATTCCAGCATTGAGAACTGCAATTTCTGCATCGGTAACTGAACCAGATACTGTAACCAGAAACTCTTTTTCCAGATGATTTCCACCAGCAGCAACTGCATTCCAGGCATTATCATTTGAAATCAGAAGCAAACCACTTGTTGAGCTATCCAACCTGCCAGCTGGCTGAAGTCCTAGAATATCATGTGGCAAAAACTCTGCCAGAGTTCTGTCTCTGCGATTATAATGACCAGAAACTACAACGCCTGCAGGTTTATTGAATACTATATAATGTCTGTCATGAGCAACCAGCAGCTTGCCATCGATTGAAATCATCATGTCAGGTGTGACAGAAAAACCTGGGTCAGTGATTCTTTCACCATCCACATTCACGTGTCCCTCACACACCTTCTTTTCAACCTGCTTACGAGTACCATAACCAGCTTTGGATATGAATCTGGCAAGTCCCATTGAACCTGGAAGGTGGCTGGTGGTTTCTGAATCTTGTGTCGACATTAGAGTCCTTTAATCAATACTGCTATGGTTCCGACATAAGCAGCTAATAATATTACACTTCTGCTTCTCTGCAGCTTGTCAGTCTTGAAAATTACGATTGGAAGAAGAACCGTAATTAAAATCATCCCTGGCAAAAACTTGATTGATCCCGGAGTAACTTCTACCGGACTAATTACTGCAATGGGGCCAGCAATTGCAAGTAGGTTGAACATATTGGAGCCTACCACATTTCCAATGGCAATACCAGTTTCCCGTCGATATGCAGCTACCAGAGTTGTAGCCATTTCGGGAAGGCTGGTACCGATTGCAACTATCGTCAAACCGATCATAGCCTCGGAAACACCTAGTCTTGTTGCAATCTTGATTGATGATTCAACAACAAATTCTCCACCAAAATACAACCCGATGCCACCAACAATTATGTACAGAATATCATGCCAGTACGGGTAGCCCTTCAGACGATCGTGTGACTCTGATTTGTCGAAGGCATTGGAAATAATGCGATACGTGTAGCCGGCAAAAACCAGCATCATCAAAGCACCTTCCCAGAGACTGATTTCTTTGCCAGTATAACAAAAACTGGAAAACATAAAAGTTGCCAGCAAAAGCAGTGGGATATCAAATTTCCACAACCTGGATTCTACTGGAGGCCGCATCAACAACGCAGCGGTAGTCAAAATCAGACCAATATTCGCCAGGTTGGAACCGACAATATTACCCAGCATCAAATCGGGACTGCCAGCCATTGAAGCTGCAAGTGAAACTATCAACTCCGGTGCTGAAGTTCCCCAGGCAATGATTGTTAAGCCAATCAATATTGGCGGAATACCAAAAGCTTCCGCAATGCGGCTGCCGCCATGCACAAGAGCCCACGCACCTGCGATAAGCAGAATAACTCCAAGAACAAACTCTGGAATGACTCCAAACTCGAACAAAACCTGACCTCAATATTCACTGAATGTGTTTGTATCTCTTTGAATTATTCGCATCTCGAAACTGGAATCCAGAATAATTCTTTCAGCAGCATCCAACAACTCTTCCAGTTTCACAGCATTACCCGAAACAACTGAAACAGCAAGAAAAACTCTTTGATGCAAGTCTGCATTTCCAAACTGTGTAGCGCTGAAATCCTGATTGTGAAGTTTCTGTAAAAGTGAACGTAACGGTTTTCGCCGATCTTTCAAGCTTGAACAGCCTGGTAAGTAAAGATCAACAACCAACATTCCATTGAAAACCTTGACTGACTCCATCAGCGCTCCTTGACATCAAAAGGTAGAAACTGAATGTCCCTCCCCTTATTAATTGTCCGATTTTATTTTGCCCGAGTCATTTTATGAGTAACGGTTCCACAGCTACTGACAACTCTCGCCATATCTGTACCCGCCCGTAGGTGGCTCCTGTTGTATAACCTTTTTTTTCATTATTTATTAGTTTACTTCAGTAATGTCATCGCCCGCAACTCCACTTGATGGTCTACTTCAACATTGCAGATATAGATACCCGATGCAGCCGGTATCCCCATTTCATTCTTTCCATTCCATGTCACCACATGCGCGCCTCGACCATATGTCTGGCTTGCCACCAGTCTGCGTACGACTTCTCCAGCGACATTCAGAATTGTCAAATTAACTTCCGCTGGCCGCGCAACATTGAACTTAATCTCCGTAGACGGATTGAAAGGATTAGGTTCGATCGAAATGAGCAACTGTTTGGTATCAAGTTCGGGAATCATTACAGTCTTAGTGTTCAGTAGCAATAACTCGCCAAATCCACAATCCTCATACAGATGGTAGTCTACTGTAGAACCAGGAATGACATTTGCAATTTCATCGTGTGCAGCCCAAGTGGATTCCCCCACTCGCTGATGAGGGATCAACCACTTTCGGCCATCTTGCTCTCCCTCGATAACGAAATTCATATCATCGCCCGCTGAACTGCCAATCACCCAGGTAATTGTCACTCCGTCCACTTCGATCCGGCAGCTCATCTCTGTGACCAATATCTCCACTACACCTTGATACTCGGTGCTGACCCAGTCTAAATCCGCCGGTGCGAGTGTATGAAGTAAAATGTGAGGTGGAAATAAACCCCAGTTCCAAGTAACCGTCTGGCTTCCAGACGCCATTGTTGGTAGATTTTCTAATTGATATTCCCAAGTTTCATTCATGAATGAAGTACAGCTCGTAACATCATTGGAGTGGCTCGCGCCAAAGACATGGCCAAGTTCATGAGTCAGCACAGCCAGCGCGGATGGATACCCCGATGGTACTAGCGAAGGATCCCCTGCCCACCAAGGATAAACCGAATCTAATGTCACGGTGCAACTTATAATACGACCGGTCGGCCCCAACTGCCAAGACGCTCTGGCAAAAGGAAAGTCCACTGACTCACCTCCACCCCATTGCAACCACATATTACAGTAAGTCCAGTCGTATAACTGAGTGCAATGCCAGCTGCCGATTCCAACTTCACTGGCCAAAATCGCCCACGTCTGAAAGGCCTCAAGGAAGTCGTCAGCAAGCGATGTACCCCAGTCGTAAACAAAATTATTAGCCCAGTACAGGGTCGTGTTCGGGTCTACTGTAGGACAGGCCTGAGTCACACTAATAAGGAGAAAAAAAGCAAGGAACATGATAGCGCTTGTTTTCATCGTACTTCCTCCCTCTTTGCAACTGCTTCAATCTCTGCCAGAACACCTCCCAATGTCTCACCACTGTAACTCTTCTTGATCGTTATACATTCCCTGGTCAGTGTTGCCAGATCCTCGCTCTTGCCCAAAGTGTAATCGAAATCATACCCCCGATTTTCGTACACCAGCTGGGCTTCGTTGCTGCAGTCATCGCTCAAATAGCGCACATAGCGAACTTCCAGAATATCATTATAAAAATCATCTCCATCCAATTTAGCCTTAACAGGTGACGCAACGATGATCATCCTCTCGCCCGGCATTAACCAGGACTGCCCAGCGGTGATCTGTCGCATGAGTTCGCCGTCTTCGGACCAGAAAACAAATGTATTGTTGTATAAGTCGATATTTTTCTCGCTCTCACCCATAATCCACCGGCAAGTCTCAAACTTGAATCGACCGTAAAGATTAGTTGGCCCGGAATCATAGAGTTTCAACTTGACTGTCTCGATCGAGGCCACTTCCCCTATCAAGACAATATCAGTTTCCGGGTTCACCCAGTTGAACCCTTGCAACCTGATTTTCAGAGCTTCAATATCAACTGGCCCCTTTGCGGGAACTATCTCGTAGCTGTCACACGGCTGGCCGGTGACACAGATAGGCGCCATCATCATTAGAACCACAATCATACTGATCAACATAACTTACCTCTTTCTATATTCTTGGAAATACTCACCCTGTACCCTATCACGAAAGATATAGGCATCATCTTTATGATGATTCCAAATTGTGACCTTTCTATAGAGCTATGCTATCATTTTTTACGACCCATGACAAACGATGAAATTGCTGCCAACCAGAATAAAACTGCTGTTACGGCAAATGCTTCGTAATAACCGAATATTTTCATTACCAGGTAGCCAACCAGCGGGCCAAAAATACCTCGGACGCCAACCATTGCTACATGAATGCCCTGATAATATCCGCCCTCACCTTTTGGAGCAAAACTGATTGAACCAATATGCCATGCAACATTTACTCCAGACATTCCTAGCGAATAGACTGCAAACGCGATATAGGCCATCGTCACTGGAGCTGCCCAGTTTGAGCCTTCGGCAGCAAGCAATGCGATCGGGTAAAAACCAAGGATAGTGAACGATATACAACACAGCGTTGCCGGCTTGTATTTGTCCAACAGCTTGCCCATCAGAGGACCAAACAGGGCCACTCCGGCTGATGCAATCAGCAGTCTTGCGTTGGTGATTTCGTCGTAACCGAGATTCAGTTTATTAATAAAGTACAATGGCACAACAGAGCTTAACATCATAAATGCAAAGCCATAGAGCATGAAATTCATCTCGTACCAGAGAAAACTTTTATCAATTGAAAAAGTATTCCTGGCATCCTGAAATGGTTTCAACAGCAAGTTGAATGATGGAATTTTTCCTGAATATTTTGGTATTGACCACGGTTCCGGGTCGGGAGTTTTATCATCTTCCGGTCTTGGCAATCGAGCCAGAATGAACATGTAGACAAACCCGCAGATACCAATTACAGGATAAATATATTGATAAGAAGTTGGATCATTGCTGAGAATTTTTCCGATTACAAGACTGGAAAGTATGACCATTGTGTGCTGAATAAATGCGCCGTAACCAAAGTATCGACCTTGCCTGTCAGGATGAATATTTGCCTGAAATATTCCATTCATGGCCGGGTAAAGGATTGCTGTGAAAGTGTTTACCATCGCAACCAAAACTACAAACCAGGCAATACTACCGGAAAGAGGCATCAGAACCAGTATAAATCTGCCAAGCAGTCCACCCCAGAACAGCCCTCTGCGCCGACCACCTGCTGCCATCAAGTGACCCCAATAAAGAGCCAGCAGCATGCCCGCAGTATCCATCGTTACAACAACAGTTATCAGCCATCCGGGAGCACCCAGACTTTTGCCAAGCACAAACGGGAGCATCACATAGCCTGCCCACCAGACCCCCTGAAATAACATACCAAACATGTATCGTTGTAAAGTGAGCAGCTCCAATGCGGGAACATCTTTACCATCTGTAAATTTTTTCCAAAAACTGTTCATTGCCGATGCCTTATAAGAGTTGTACTTTCAACTCATGAAAACCTTGATTATTTGTCTGTTACTTTTTGCTGTTCCTCTTTTTGCATACGAGGGCGATTTTTTCTACGGCTTCAGTGCTGGAGCTGGAAGTGGCGAAATGCGCGACAATGCTTTTCATATTTTCGATGACTACTCCCGTGATCCTCAACTTTATCCCGCAGAGCAAGGCTATAGTATACAACTACAACTGGGATATGTCCTGCTTCGTGATTTCAGACCTGGCCTGGTAATAGACAGCTGGTCAAGAAATGGCACTTTTGATTTTGATCACCTGGTGATTACACCTGTAGCGACCTGGTTTCCCGGGCAAAACAATTTTTATGTTCGACCGGGAGCTGGTATCTCCCTTACCGGCGTTGACTATCTTGAACAAGGCGACTGGCACAGAAAAAGGGACTTTGGTTCAGCAGTGAGTTGCGCTGTTGGTTATGTATTCAAATTTGAAGGCATGGAGATTGGTCCTCAAATTTATTACTGCGGCTCAGTTGGCAAAGACCTGGAAGTCTGGGCGAGTCACTATTCTCTAATGGTAGAAATCAATTGGGCCAGGTAGCTCGTAAAATCAAACCGACCATTACAAGTGCAACAATATGCTTGAACAGGATTGCCAGCAGTTTACCTATAAATGCATGAACACCGATGCGCAGACTTTCTTCCAGCCTTTTCTCTCTGATGTATTCACCCAGAACTGCACCACCAAATGCACCAAAAAATCCACCCATCAAAGTTCCGAAAACCGGAGCAATACCACTACCAACAAAAGCACCGGCAAGACCACCGACAAATGCACCAACAACACCACTTTTGGTTGCGCCCATTTTGGCTGTGTAGAGAATTCCAAGCAGGGACTCTACTCCCTCGGCCAGAATTACCAAGCCAGCGAGTAAAGCCAGCAGTTTCCAGGTTATCGGGTCAAAACCGGTAAATACACCATGGGTAAGGGCAAGCATAAACACTGCCATCGTTCCGCCAAGACCGAGATAGACCAGCAACGATGAAACAACAAGCAACAGTGCCCAGAGAAAAAACAGACTCCAGACACCTAGAAAAGATAATTCAGAAAGCCCCGGCACTATAGCTCCAGGTGAAATGATTTTTCACCAGCTGTTACTTCAAAATTGAGCGTGTTGTCTGCTGGTGGCATAGTACAGTTATAATCTTCAGTGTTGTAATCGCACAGAGGATTGTATGCAAAGTTGAAATCCAGTTCTATAGTTCCATCATCATTGATTTCAAGGTCAAGATAACGTCCGCCAGCATAAGTTTCTTTGCCAGATGTTGCATCGTAGAATGGAAGCCAGAGATAGTCACCATGCTTTGTTGTATCAACAGGACCATAAGCCCAGAGGGTGTGGATTTCTTTGTCGATTTTAAAGCTGACTGACCCTTTACGCAGGTACTCAACTTTTTTGCCACTGTGCTTTTCCATGACAACTGTCTCTTCAGAGTCTGCTTTTTCAAACTTTGTAACAAATCGCAAGGCTTCATCTGGATAGTAATAATTAAGCCCGAT
>JAAESD010000467.1 GCA_024229695.1 bacterium | reverse complement strand
TCACAACCCAGAGGCAGTTGTTTCTGCACTTGCTGAAACTGATGCTGGCACAGTAGCAGCAATTGACTCTGTAACTTTGCAATCGCTTCTGGAAAAGAAAAATGCGCTGGCAATTGGCCCGGGAATGGGAACCGATAAAGAGACAGCCAGTTTTATCTGTAAATTTCTGGCCAAACTTGATTTGCCGATGGTTGTAGATGCTGATGCACTCAACGCCTTTGCTGCTTGCGGTGTGGAACCAAAATTTGTGTCTGAAAATGTAGTTCTGACTCCACACATGGGAGAGCTTTCCAGATTGTCCGGTATCGATATTGATGAGCTTTCAGCTGACAAGATTTCAGAACTTGCTAAAAAATGGAATGTAACTTTAGTTGCTAAAGGTGCACCAACTATCATTGGTCATCCTGATGGCACTGTGACGATCAACCCAACTGGCGACGATTCACTTGCACACTGTGGAACCGGTGATGTACTGACTGGATTAATCGGCGGATTACTGGCTCAAGGAAGCAGCAGCAGAAATGCAGCACTGCTTGGTTGTTACATTCATGGACTAGCTGGTGAACTAGTTAACGAAGAAATTTCATGCAGATCAGTAACTGCAACCCAGGTGATGGACAGTTTTGGATTTGTATTCAAAGATTTGGAAGCTTGATGAAAGTAATTGGGATAGAAACATCGTGCGATGATACATCGGTTGCTCTTTTTGACACAGAGCAGGGCGTAATTCAGAACCTGGTTTCAAGTCAGGTTGAGCTGCACAATAATTTTGGTGGTGTTGTCCCTGAACTGGCATCGCGTGCGCATCTTGTAAATTTGATGCCTCTTATTGATGAACTTATGAATCGATCTGAAACTTCTCTGGACGATATTGACGGTGTTGCTGTTACTTCAGGGCCAGGCCTGATTGGTGCGCTGCTTGTCGGCCTGTCAACTGCCAAGGCAATTTGCTGGGCCCGCGATATCCCGATGATTGGTGTTCACCATATTGAAGGACATATCCTGGCCAATGAACTGACTGAACCGATGCAATTCCCAGCTATGGTGCTGGTAGTTTCCGGTGGCCATTCTGAAGTAATCTTCATGCCTGAAATTGGAGTTTACGAGCGATTGGGTGGAACTCTTGACGATGCCGCTGGTGAAGCTTTTGACAAAAGCGCAAAATTGATCGGTTTGCCTTACCCAGGTGGTCCGATAATTGACAAACTAGCCAATGATGGAACTCCTGGAGCATTCCAGTTTCCAAGGCCATTACAAAAAGATCCCAGAATTGTATTCAGTTTCTCAGGACTGAAAACTGCGGTTCGTGTAGCTGTCGATAAACTTGAAAGACCAATATCCGACCAGCAAAAAGCAGATATCTGTTATGAATTGCGTGAAGCTATTGCCGACAGCCTGACTCAAAGGCTCTTTCAAGCTGCTCATGAGCATAATGTAAAAGCTGTTTATCTTGCAGGTGGCGTTTCTGCAAATAGTAAGCTCAGAAGTAAAACTGCTGAGATGGCTCAACAATATGGCTATCATTTCCTTCCCCCAAAGATGGCTTATTGTACAGATAATGCAGCCATGATTGCTTGCGCTGGAGCGGCCAGATTGGATGCAGGCCACACAGATAACCTTGATCTGGACAGTTTTGCCCGTCGCCCCATCAGTAGTTGGAAGTAAATTCCTCATAAATTCCCTTTTGGCTTGAAGATTGCCTGTAGTTGATTGGTAAACAATCACTCAATATGGCAATGATGCCTTACAAAGGACGCCCAAGAATGGATTCTCACGGTAAAATTTTAGTTGTAGACGACGAAATCACTATCCGCTCAATAATTCGTTATACTCTTGAAGCAGAAGGATATACAGTATTTGAGACGGGTAATGGTGACGACGTTGAAGCGATGATAGCTAAATCTAGACCAGATCTGGTATTGTTGGATTATCACATGCCTGGCAAAGATGGAATTGAAGTACTGGCTGACTTGCGACAGTGCATATCGACCAAATCTTTACCAGTTATAATGCTGACTGCCAATTCTGAGAAAGAAGTCAGAATTGAAGGACTGGAAAAGGGCGCCAATGATTTTTTGTATAAGCCATTTGTGCCGGATGAAGTATTGCTTCGAGTAAGAAATATTTTACAGCTTAACAAGAAACATCGCGATGCAAGTCCATTGACCGGATTGCCTGGAAATCATGCGATTGAAAATGAACTCGAAATGCGTATATCTGATTCAAATCCGTATGCACTCTTGTATATCGATATGGATAACTTCAAAGCTTACAATGATTATTACGGCTACTCCAAAGGTGACACAATGCTGACCTTGCTGGCCGATGTGCTATCGGATTCTGCACAAAAGTGTGGCGACAGAAGTACATTCGTGGGCCATGTTGGTGGCGACGATTTTGTGATTATGGCTACACCTGATTTGGCTCCAGAAATTGCCAAAAAATCGATTGAACAATTTGACTCCCGAATAGAAAAACTCTATGAGCCTGAAGATTGGGCCAGAGGTTATCTGGAAATAGGTGATCGACAGGGCAAGGTGCGACGCTTTCCGCCAACCTCAATTACCATTGCGATGGTTTGTGATCAAGGCGGCCAGTTCAAACATGCAGGAAAAGTTAATGCTCTTGTTGCCGAGCTGAAAAAATACGGCAAAAGTTATGACGGCAGTGTTCTTGTGCAGGATCGCAGGGAAGCTGGCTCGACAGAAAAATGCGAACTGGTCTTTTCAGGGGGAACAAATGCAGAGCTATAGAATATTGATTGTTGATGACGAACCGCATCTTACAAAAATATTAAAGCACTCTTTTGAGTCTGTCGGTTATGAAGTTGCAACTGCTTGTGACGGGATGTCCTGTCTGAACAGTGTCTCTCATTTCAGACCCGATGTCATAATAATGGACATAATGATGCCGCACGTAAGTGGCATAGAAGCAGTGCGAATGATCAGAAATAATCCGGATTTCACTGAAACACTGATTGTTGCCCTTTCTGCGCGAATTGATAAAGAAGCAACTGAAGGCATGCGTAATGCGGGAGCCGATCTTTATTTGAACAAACCGTTTACAGTTTCAAAATTGCTCAACAGAGTCAGCTTGTTACTTGAAGAACAGCTGGTCAGGGAATAGGAGTAGATTTGTTATACGATACTCAACAATTCTGGATTTCATGGGCAGTTGCAGCAATAGCAGCAGTTGTGGCAGTGCGATTTATTGTCGTGTCGAAAATAAAATCTGGAAAAATAGAAGAAACAGTTCAAAAGATAAGTGAGCTTGAACTAGTCCTTGGTAATGGCGTTGCGTTGCACAGTTGTGCAACAGTGGATGACATTGCACGTAGCCTTGAAGGTGTGAAATGTTGGCTTTATGACCCGCAGTCGAGTGAGTTCTTTTGCGGTGAAGAGCGCATAGACAATTCGGAATTCAAGACAATCAGCAACAATAATAGCATGAAAAAAATAGCTCCTGTTTATCTTCCCGATGGAGCAGTTGCCGGTTTCCTGGAGTCAGTAGGCCAATCAAGGAACCTGGTTCAATTGGCCGCACTTGTAGGGATTGCAATTACATCGGTTAATCAAAGCGGAAAGCTGTTACAAGATGCTCGCAAGATTGAAGACATTGAGCAGCAACTTGCAAAAACAAGTGAAATTCAAAAGCAGTTTATTTCCAATGTGAGTCATGAATTGCGGACGCCACTTACCTCAATAAAAGCATATAGCGAGGCGTTGACTATTCCTGGTGCGAGTGCAGATGTCCAAACAACTTCCGAGTTTTTATCAATTATAAGCCAGGAAAGCAATCGACTGGATTCCATAATCAATAATCTGCTGGATTTCTCCCGATTGGAACGCGAACAGGTAGTGATGAACAACCAGCGAACTGATTTGGTAGCGTTGGTAAGAGGTGTTGAAGGTGGTGCTCGGAGTGAAGCTGAGTCCAGAAATATTAAGCTGAATGCAAGTTGCTCAGAAGATAAAATCGAACTGATTGCCGATGATGATTTACTTCGTCAAATGGTACGTCATCTGCTGGACAATGCTCTGAAGTTTACACCTGATGGTGGGGAAATCAATTTGAAGGTTTCCGAGGGAGTGTCATCGGTCAGAATCTCTGTTGAGGATAATGGCCTGGGTGTTCCCGAGAATGAGTTGGCATATCTATTTGACAGGTTTTACCAGGTTGATGGATCTACAACCCGCAAACATGGTGGACAAGGCATCGGTCTGTCTATCTGTAAAGAAATTGTTGGCCAACATGGTGGTCGCATCTGGGGTGAGAAAGTTGTTCCTGCAGGAATGCGTTTCAACATTGTTCTGCCGCGGAAAAATGAAGTTCATAAGTGTAATACTGAAGTCGGTGAAGTGCTTTGCAGTAATCAACAAGCTGGATTTATTTCCGAATTGATTCACTGGATTGCCGAGCTGATGAGGTCACGAGTTGTATCGATAATGTTGCCAGATAATGACCAGCTGATAATTGCAGCTGCAATGGGTTTACCTGAAAACAGAGTTCAGGATACCAGACTTCACATCGGTGATGGTGTTGCCGGCAAAGCTTGGGAAACAGGAAAGACAATTCTTGTAAACGGCGATATTAGTGGCAGAAATTACAAAGGCGATTCTGCACTGAGTGTGCCGTTGTTTCATGATGGCAGGATTGTAGCTGTTGTGAATGTAACTGACAGAATCGATAACAAACCGTTCTGCAAACACGAACAGTTATTACTTGAATCAGTTGGCGAAAAACTTATCAATAGCCTGGATAAAATAGCCAAATTCCGTGAGAGTAATAATAAGTTATTAGATCTCAGGGATACCTTGAAGTTAGCGGTGGCAGTTCGTCGTGCACGAGCTGATTCAATTTCGCAAGAGTGCAAGGATCTCTGTTTACGAACTGCAGCGAGGATGGGTTTGCCAGAGAAGCAGATTGCATCATTGGCAATGGCACTTCAGGTATATGATCTGGGAGTTAGTGGAATTCCTGAACCGCTATTGAATAAGCCTGGTGCTTTGAGTGCTACTGAATGGGAAATAATTCGTGGTCATTTACAAAAAAGTTGTGAATACGCTCAAGTATTGGGAGTCCCGCTTGAAACAGTTGAAATTATTAGATATAGCCATGAACGATTTAACGGTTCCGGGTATCCGGAAAAACTATCTGGTCAGGCAATTCCGCTTGGAGCCAGGTTGCTTGCTGTAAGTGACGCGCTAACTGCAATATTGCAGGGAAGACCATGGAAGAAAGCAAAATCATTAACTGATGCTTTGAAGGAAATCGATTTGCACCAGGGTAAACAATTTTGCCCTGAAGTTGTATCAAATTTCCAGGAAGAGATTGCAGCTAATGGAATAGACATCGTAGAGAAACATTCAAGTAATACAATTAAGAGTCGATAGAAACATGTATGAAGGAGAGTTGATATGTTGAAAATTTTAATAGTAGACGACGAACCGTCGATTCTGAATATCCTGGATTTTAGTCTTGGTGCAGAGGGATACGAAGTAATTCAAGCATCTGATGGTGCAAAGGCCTACGAAATGGCCGTAGAGCATCTACCGGATATGATTGTCATGGATGTGATGATGCCGATTATGGATGGTTATCAGGCATGTGAGAAACTGAAAGCTGATTCCAGGACTGCGATGATTCCAGTTCTAATGCTGACAGCCAAAAGTGCTGCTGAAGATCATCAACAGGGAAAAGATGCTGGTGCAGATGGTTATCTTACAAAACCGTTCAGCCCTCAAAGGCTTGTTGAACTTACAGATTCCTTTTTAGGAGCTACAAATAAATAATTGGGCGCATGTATTTGCGGAGGCGTCCAAGCCACGATAGTTTCGGCTATCGTGGCCTTTTTATTTACTCACACGCTCACAGGTATTACAATCAATCCTGTGAATATTATTTCTGACATCAATAATACTGTTGCACTGCTGGATGTAGTCCTGCCGGTGCCATTTACTGAGCCATTCACTTATCGATGTGATTTAGCCCTGCATCCCGACCCACAGGTTGGAACTCTGGTTGAAGTCCCGCTTGGTCGGCGCAAAGCTGTAGTCGGCATGGTAACCGGTATTTCTGAAGCCGATTTTGATGCAAAAACACACAATGGCAATAAACTTCGTGATATAACAAAGCTGCTTTCTGACAATTACAAAGTATCAGCCGACAGGTTGGAATTGATTAACTGGATGACTGGTTATTATGGATTGCCGATTGGTGAGCTTCTGCCACTTTTTCATCCTCCTGCCCCAGGTACCAAAGCCAGAAAGCCACGTATCGATAAAGTGGAGATGATGCTCACTGACCCTACAGACATAATATTGACCAATGAGCAGGAAAAAGCTCTCGATATTGCGGCTGAGCATGTTGACCAGAACAAGTTTGGCACACTGATGCTTCACGGTATAACTGGCAGCGGCAAGACAGAAGTTTATCTGCGCATTATTGCCAATGCTCTACAGCAGGACAAAAGTGCTATTTTTCTGCTTCCTGAAATAGCATTGACTCCACAGACTGAAGCCAGAATCCGTCAACGATTTGGCGATCAAGTTGGAACGCTGCACTCGGGACTCTCCAATGGCCAACGATGTCTGGTACATGAAAAGGCTGCCAAAGGTGAATTGAAAGTTGTTGTCGGGCCAAGGTCGGCACTGTTTGCGCCACTACAAAATCTTGGTGTAATTATTGTCGATGAAGAACATGAAACAACGTATAAGCAGGAAGACAAACCTCGATATCATGCCAGGCACACAGCAATAATGCGAGGCAGCAAAGCTGGCGCGTTTGTTGTGCTGGGCTCTGCAACTCCAGATCTGGAGTCATGGCGAAATGCTAAAAACGGTCTTTATAATCTGGTGAGTATGATGACCAGACCTTCAGGCGAATTGCCTGAAGTCGAAATTGTTGATATGCGCAACGAGACAGTAACCGACGGTTTTTCGCAAACTCTTCTCAACAGAATTGAAGAAGTGCTTGAGAACGATCGGCAGGCAATACTCTACTATAATCGACGTGGATTTGCTCGTGCTGTTCAATGTGGTGACTGTGGTGAATCGGTTGTCTGCGATGCTTGTGATATTGCCATGACCTTGCATCTGCGGCCCCGCAGGCTTCTCTGCCATTACTGCAACCACAGTATTCCTGTTCCAGATAAATGCCCCGATTGCCAAAGCAAAAACTTCATTCCATTTGGCGGTGGCACTGAAAAAGTTGAGTTGGCATTGGAGGCACACTTTCCCGGTGTAAAACTGTTGCGAATGGATCACGACGCAACTCGCAAACGCGGGAGTTATGCACGGATACTTTCCAAATTCGCAAATGGCGATGCGAATATTCTGATCGGCACGCAGATGGTTGCCAAAGGTCATCATTTTGCAAAGGTGGATCTGGTTGGTGTTCTGGCAGCAGACGATGGACTTTCAATGCCTGATTTCAGAGCCCAGGAGAGAACTTTCCAGTTGTTGACCCAGGTTGCCGGCAGAGCTGGTAGAACTGGAGCTGGGGGAGTTGTTTTTCAATCCTGGCAGCCGGAACATCCGGTAATCAGACAGGCATCGGAACATGATTTCATTGAATTTGCAAAAGCTGAACTTGATGTACGAGAAATGACCGGCTACCCACCAGTGCAACGGTTGGCAAGAGTAATATTTACTGGCAAAAAACTTGGTACGGTTGAAAACTCTGCCAACTCATTTGCCACGCTTTGTAGAGCTGGGCTGTCGGAATCAGGCTGCGTAGTTTTGGGGCCAGCTCCAGCAGTATTTCCCCGATTGAACAGCAGATACCGTTTTCAATTACTGTTGAAAGGCAATTTGTCAGTTGCCCAGAAACAGTGGCTATCCGAGATTTCAAGGCAGATGCACAATCGTGAAAGAACCGTTGACGTGCAAATCGATATTGACCCATCAGGATTATTCTAATGCCATCCAATACCGTAAGCGCAATTTCTTTGACTAACCTGTCTTTAATGTTGGTGCCTGTTGCACTTGCTGTTGCTGTGTTATTGAAATGGTCGATTGGGGTCAAGAATATTGGTTACGCAATTTCCAGGATGCTTGTTCAGCTGTTGTTGATCGGTTATTTCCTGATGTACATTTTTGATTCTGACAGTTTCTGGGTTGTTGGATCTGTGCTATTTACGATGATTCTTTTCGCAAGCTGGATTGCTTTGAGAACTGTTAAACAGCACAGGAAAAAACTCTACAAAAATGCATTTTTATCCATCGTTGCTGGTGGTGGATTTACCCTGTTTATAGTTACTCAAGGCGTTTTGCATATCGATCCCTGGTACTGTCCGCAGTATCTGATTCCTCTGGCAGGTATGATATTTGCAAATTCAATGAATAGTGTAAGTCTCGCTGCCGAAAGACTTTATGCAGAGTTGGGTAGAGATGAGACCTATAACAGCGCACGCGAAATTGCCCTCAAAGCAGCGATGATTCCAATCGTAAATGCACTATTTGCTGTTGGGCTTGTGTCAATTCCCGGAATGATGACAGGTCAGATACTTTCTGGAATTGCGCCGCCAATTGCAGCTCGATACCAGATTATGGTTATGGCAATGATATTCAGCTCCACGGTTCTTTCTCTAGTCTGCTTCTTATTTCTGAGCAGGCGTACGACACGACAAATACTGTAAGCAGTTGCCAAATCACCCCTCAATAGTGTATAATTACTTGTGAAGTTAAGTAGCAGTGTCTTCCCGCCCTCTGTTGCCTCAAAATATAAGGATTACTGAAAGGTTTACTTATGATTCAGGTAAAGCGCCTGCTTTCAATTGTTCTGTTGCTCATCGCCGTAATTGCTGTTCTTCCTGCAACTGCACAAGACCAGGAATTAATCGATATCCTTGAGAATCGTAACGATTTTCCATCGAGATATACCACTGGTTATGTTGAGCCACCAGGTTGGGAGAGAACTTTTCAAGAGCATTTGAAAGTTTTTGATGTCCCACGCGATTTGCCAGTCAACTTTAACTGGATGGCAGATCAATCTCCGGTGAAGAACCAGGGATCATGTGGTTCATGTTGGGCATTTGCCGCAATAGGTGAGATGGAGTCGAGAATTAAAATTGGCTATAACCTTACTCTGGATCTTTCCGAACAACAGATAATATCATGTAATTCTTATGGCGCAGGCTGTAATGGTGGCTGGGCATCGGCAGTTTATAACGTATTGCAGACTTATGGTGGCATTATGGAACATAGTATGTCATATGAGTTTAACGATACTGAGCCATGTGTTCAGACTGATTATTTGAGCTTTGCCAAAATTACAGGATGGCACTCAATTTCAAATAATGTCGACCAGATTAAAACTGCAATCATGGAGAATGGTCCAGTATGTACTTCTGTTATGGCAGAAGGATTTCTGGGAGACTACAATGGTACTTGTTATGACCCACCACCGGGATGGACCGACCATCTGGTTCTTATTGTTGGCTGGGATGACCGTCTTTGTGATGATGAGGGTGGCTGGATTGTTAAAAACTCATGGGGCTTCTCATTTGGTACCAGTGGATATTTCAATTGTAGATATGGAAGTGCTGGAATGGGTTCCGGCGTAACTCAACTTGAGTACACACCACCTCCTGTGGTAGTTAATGTGCTGCCATTTGATGGCCCCATTGAAGCAAATAGTCAGGAAGAAATCACCTGGAATACACAAGGTGGCAGTTGCAGTACTGTTGATATCTGGTGGACTACTTATGGTTTTGATTTCACTGAACGAATTGCACAGAATGTTCCCAACGACGGTTCCTGGACTTGGGATGTACCCAACGAAGGAACTCAAACTGGAAAGATATGCATAGTTGCCAACGGTACTACTGATCAGGGCTATGGCTTTTCTGTCGATCCTGTAGTTCTGGTTGGATTTAAAACTCGATATGTTTCTGACACTGGTAATAACACTCCTCCTTACGAATCACCTGCCACTGCAGCACACTCAATCAACGATGCTATTATGGCATGTACCGGGCTTGATTCCGTTCTGGTTGTTGGGGGCGATTACATGGAGTCTCTGTCTATTAACTGGACTGTCAGACTTAGTGGTGGATGGGATCAGAGTTTTACAACCAGGGACAGTCGCAGTCCAACTCGGGTTCGTGGCTTCAGCAGTGGTTTGAGATTTACTGCCGGTGCTGGTACATATGCCGGAGTCGAGGGTATTGAATTCCATGATTGTCAGGGTGCAATTTTTGATCAACCTCAAGTTGGTCGATACGGTGGTGGAGTATTTATTAAAGACTCATCTCCATATGTCAGAGACTGTACTTTCATTAATAACACTGGTGATCAATCAGGGGACTTTAGTCTCGGTGGTCATATTTTTGCTCTGAATGCAACACCTGAAATCAGCAACAATACATTTACTGGCGGATCAGCTACAAGTGGTGGCGCAATTGCTCTGCTGGATTGTACTGACGCCTTGGTTCAGGATAATGTATTTACTGACAACAGTTGCTATAGTGTCGGATTCGATAATAACGGTGCTGCTTTTTACATCACCGGAGGCTCTGCTCAACTTATAAACAACACAATCCAAAATAACAGTGGATGTTATCAGGGCGGAGGCATGTACATCGGTGCAACAACAGTGCGCATGTCTGATTCTGAAATTTCAGGCAACAGCTCAGTTAATGCTGGTGGAGGAATATTTGCCGGCTGTGGCACGCTTGAATTGAGTAACTGCGTAATCAGCAACAATACAACAGGCAGCGGTAATGGCGGTGGTGTATACAGCGATTGTGGTGATATCACCATGCGTAATGTTACTGTCACAGGCAACACCACAACTGGTGTTGGTGCTGGCGTCAAGGTAACAAACATTGATGACGGTATTATTGAAAACTGTCTGTTCCTTGATAATGAGGGTACTGATATCGGCGCAGGTGTATTTGCCGTTGGCAATGGTTCTCTTCTGTTCAGAAATAACATTGTTATGGGTAACATTGGTGGTGGCATTGCTGGCTCAGCTACCAATATCACTTTCGATTACAACAATGTTTATAATAACACAGGCATGGCCTATGAAGGTTATACAGCTGGTGCAAATGACATCTCTGTAGATCCGAATCTGGATGTTAATTACGAGCTGCTTCTGCACTCACCATGTCTTGATGGCGGTGACCCTGACAGCTATTGTGCTGACCCCGATGGTTCTCGCGCAAACATTGGTGCCAAAGGTGGACCTGGTGCAGTAACTTCTGCTCCTGTTTTTGTTGCAGATGCAACTCTGACCGTCGACGGCGACAGCATGTTGTTGGAGTGGACTCCAAACAGTGAAGGCGACATAGCTAACTATGTAATCTATGCTGGAACTGCGGAACAATTTGTTCCTTCAGCTGGATTGGTTGTAGCAACCGTTTCACATCCTGGAGCAAGCTGGCTGGATAGCGATCCTCACTCCGGATATTACTACATTGTGGCAGTAAATAATGACGGCTTAATTGGCGGTTACTCTGCCAAACTAGGCGGCAGTGGTGTTTCTGGAGTTGGTGGCACACCAGCTCGATTGGCTGTAACTTCCGTTGCTCCAAACCCATTCAACCCACGCACTACAGTCAGCTTTGATTTGCCAGTTGCTGGACCAGTTGAATTGATTGTTTATGACACTCGTGGTCGTACAGTTAAAACTCTGGTTGCAACTGAAATGGAAGCTGGTAGCCATACTACAGTCTGGAATGGCAAAGATAATAATGGCGCCAAGGCTGCAGCCGGTGTCTATCTGGTCAGACTGAAGGCTGGTTCTGAACACAGAACTGTGAAAGTTGTAATGGCCAAGTAAATTTGAAATGTAAGTTTTTAAAGTCCCTGGTTCCTAACGGAGTCAGGGACTTATTGCGTCTATGGCAGCTTGCAGATCTACTTCCTGATCCCAGATAACAGCACCAATGCCAAGCGGTAGGACCCAGCCTGATTTTTTATCGTTGAGAATCAATTTTTCAGCTTTTTTATAATTAACTTTGCAGGTCGTTTCAAGCCCACACGCTGCAATCAGATTGATAATTTTATTGCTGTCATTTTCCGCACATAAACCTTGAGCAGCTGCAACTCTGCACACCGATACCATACCCAATGCCACTGCCTGGCCGTGACTGATGCCAAGTGAAAGTTCCAGCGCGTGACCAAGTGTATGGCCAAGGTTTAGCACTTTTCTCAAGCCAGTTTCTCTGAAATCTGCTGCAACAATTTTAGCTTTTACTTTCGCAGCTTTGATTACCCAATTTTCAGGCACTGTCTTTGATTGAATGCTGTTACGGCCTCTATAGATCTCATTAAAAAGAGCTTTATTGCCGATGACTGCAGTTTTTATAAGTTCAGCCATTCCTTCGCGCAGTTGAGCGGGTTGCAAAGTGTTGAAAAAACGAACATCCAGCAGAATTTGCGATGCAGGGTAGAAGGTCCCAATCGGGTTTTTCAATTTACCAAGATTGATTGCAGTCTTGCCACCAATCGATGCATCAACAGCCCCAAGTAAAGTTGTCGGCACAAGCACAAGCCCAGTACCGCGCTTCCAGGTCGAAACTGCCATGGCACCAAGGTCCATTACCGAGCCACCGCCAATTACAATTACAGTCCCATCGCGCCGAAGATTGAGTTTTGCAAACCATTTGTGCAAAAGTTCAAGTTGCTGGTAAGTTTTACACTGTTCACCGCCAGTAACAAGTTTCACGGGCACTGAAACAGGCATAATATTTTTGTACAGCCGGGCAACTTTGCGATCGCAGATTATTGCATCGGGCGCAAGCTTGTTAATAACGCTCTTGTTGATTTTACCCGATGTGTATCGCGTCTTGAATTCACCAAATTGAGCTGTAAATGAGTTCGGCATAATATTCCTTTATTCCGACAGCAATAGAATCTGGAAATTCCACGCGCGTGGAATTCCGGAAACTTGAGACTGACTGCAGACCGATGGTTTGTCAATGAAGCAGTCCACACGTGTGGACTAATGAGTGTTTTGCAGGTTGGATGAAAATCAAATTTAATTGACATGAAAATGGGATGATTATAGGATGCAGGTAGTTATAGATTTTTATTAGAAAGGTGTTGGGATTCTGTACAGGTAGTAACTGCTATAATAAGAGTTTTATGTAGGCTGTATGAAAGTTATTAGGAGTTTAAGCAAATGAAAGCAATTTGGAATCGAAGTATTTTGGCAATTATTATTGTTGTTGCTGGGAGCCTTGTTGCGATTGCTATCTGTGCGCCAATTATTCAGCATTTTCGTGGATACCCGTATGGTGAAGAGCTTTATAGGTTTTTACATCCAATTTGCCATCAGTACCCGACTCGCTCACTGTGGGTTTTTGACCGCCCTCTTGGGTTATGTACAAGATGTCTTTCAGGGTATCTGGGCGTTATGTTCGCCGTTTTTTTTAGGCGATGGTGGTGGGGTGGCAAAAAGCGCTTTGTTATCGGTTTACTTCTATTGGCTTTAGCTATTCTGGATCCTATCGTGCAGCTAAACACCTCCTACATTAGTTCCAATCCAATGCGCTTCCTGACAGGGGCTCTTGGTGGTTTTGCCGTGTCTTTGATGTTCATGCCAGTTTTTTCATTACAATCGAAAGGGAAATTACGATGAAGACAGTTATTTGTGTTATTGCCATGATGCTTTTGGTGAATGTTTGTTTTGCTGAGGTTACTATCCCGCCCAATACGGTAATTCCTGTTCGGTCAACAGAGCCTATTGACGCGAAATATATCCAGGCTGGGCAGGAAATTATTTTAGTTGTTGCATCAAATGTGCGCATTAACCAGGAGACAGTAATTAAGGCAGGCGCGCCGGTGGTAGCTTTTGTAAACGATTCTTCTAGTTCTCAAATGGCAGGTATCTCAGGGAAAATTTCCTTGGCAATGCGATCAACAGTTGCAGTTGATGGTTCTATAGTGCCGCTCTCGGGGACAATGATGAATTCTGGTGAGTCAGAAGTGGGCTCAACTGTTGCGGTTGGGGTTATTCTTTGTCCCTTAGCGCTCTTGAACAAAGGAGAAGCAGGCAGGATTCCACCAGGTATGGAAATCCGGGCGATGACTGTTGGTCAGACAGTTGTCGATACTGAGAATCAGATTGAAATTGATTATCGGACAACGGAGTATGAACCAGATAAGTCACCTAAAGAAAAAACCGATGATATCCGATAGATTTGCCTTGTTGGCGTCGAAATTTCAGATGAAGGAACAACCTGACAAAAGTTGTATATGATGCTCCAAAATATGCATCAGGAGAAACCATTGCTCAACAGTGATCGACTAACCATCAGAGAATTCAAAGACAGCGATCTTGAAACTGTGCATGCATACGCAACGGATATCGAGGTTGTGCGATACATGGAGTGGGGTCCTAATACACGTGCTGAATCGGAAGATTTTCTGGCTCGAGCGAAGGCAGAGCTATTAAAGGACCCAAGAGCTATCTACGAATTCGCAGTTGTTGAAGCGGCAACCGAAGAACTCATAGGTGGAATAGGGCTTCATACAAAAAGCTTTCAGGCCATGCTTGGCTACTGCTTTGCTCGCTCTGCCTGGGGCAAAGGGTTTGCAACCGAAGCTGCTCAACTTCTTGTTGATTATGGATTCAACACCCTTGGACTCCATCGAATTTGGGCAAAGTGCGATACAGAAAACATTTCTTCACTCCGGGTCCTGGAAAAAATTGGAATGCAACAGGAAGGTTGCTTGAAGCATGATTGTCAAATTCGAGGTGAATGGCGGGACAATGCTCTCTTTGCTATACTGAAAGAAGAATAGGACAGCTGTCTGTCGGAGTAAAAATGAAAATCGATTACAACCCTATCGGCATTATTCACTCACCGTTCACTGAGCTAAGCGGCATGCCTATACAGCCCGCAGGAGCTGCTGGAGTTGAGGGGACAGTGGATGTTTTCCCAGAATTCCAAGATGGCCTGAAGGATCTTGAAGGGTTTTCTCATATCGTTTTGCTTTACCATTTCCACAGAAGCGATGGCTTCAAGTTGCATGTAGTTCCTTTCCTGGACTCATCCTCTCGCGGTGTTTTTGCAACCCGTGCACCTAGACGCCCAAACGGTATCGGATTATCGGTTGTAAAACTTCAGAAGATTAAAGACAATATTTTGTACATCGAAAACGTAGATATCCTTGATGGAACACCTTTACTGGACATTAAGCCTTATGTTCCCGAGTTTGATAAACAGACAAAGGTTAAGGTAGGGTGGCTTGAAGAAGCGAGCAAAGAAGTGTTG
>JAAESD010000466.1 GCA_024229695.1 bacterium | reverse complement strand
CTACAGCATCGAAAATCTACCATTCTTTGATTACGACATTCTGGTTCGTGCATATCACCACGTTCCAGTTACAATGACTATTACAATCAATGGACCTTCTGTTACTCAGAACTTCATGCTTGATCCAACAAATGGTGACATCCTGATTATCAGTCATGGTGTAAAAGGTTTAACCGCAGACAAGTTTGATGAAAAAGGTAATTTGATTGCTTCTGGATATGCTCCAGCTGAATCCAGGACTACTGCTGATTTGGTAGCAGATCTTGAGTACCTTGGTTATAGTGCTCAGACTGAAGATATCAATGCTATAAATCCAGATGACTGGGTTCTTTATGATATGCTTCTGGTAGCTGTTGGAGATAATACAGCTGATTTTCCTGCTGGATTCCAGACAGCACTGACTTCATTTGCTGCTGCTGGTGGACACTACATTGTTGAGGGTGGAGAAGTATTCTACAATCACAATGGCTCTGGCTTTGGTGCTGATGTATTGCACTGTGAAAGCTGGCAAAGTGATAGCAGTGGCAGTGTAACAGTTGCCGATGCAGCTCACTATGTAATGAGTGTTCCTAATGTTATTGCTGGTCCAATTGCTGTCAGTTATGCTGGCTATGGTGATCAGGATAGTGCTACTCCAACATCTGATGCTGTAATGGTTGGTGGCTGGACTGAATCACCTTCTGCTTCAGTAATTACCTATGACAGTAATCCTGCACCTGCAGGTGGACAGTATGTTGGTCTTTGCTTTAACTATTCAGCAATGGATGTTGAACCAAGACAACAGTTGTTACAAAACGTTGTAACCTGGCTGTTGGCTCTTGAAATTGGTAACTGCTCTGTAAGCGGAACAGTAACCTTGCAAGGCGAGACCAATCACGCTGGCATTACAGTTGAAGCTATACCGGGTGGCGGCTCAACAGTAACTGCAGCTGATGGTTCTTACAGCTTCCCAGGTCTTTATGCTGGTACTTACAACATCAGAGCTTCCAAGCAACTTTGGAGTGTTGGATCTGTTGATGTAATTCTTGAAGATGGCCAGAATATGACTGGTGTTGATATGCTTCTGACTCCAGTTCAGGAGATGGCTGATTGTAGTCAACCAGCATTGGCTATTCCAGATGCAGATCCAGCTGGTATAAGTGACATTATGACTCTTTCATTATCAGATGCTACTGTGGCAAATGTTGAAGTCTATGTAGATGTTACTCATACATGGCAGGGCGACCTTCTGATGAATTTGACTTCTCCAGAGGGAACAACTGTAGTTCTGCATAACCGCACAGGTGGCAGTGATGATAATATCCTCGGTTGGTATCCTGAAGAGCTTACTCCTGAAGGTGACCTAGGTATGTTTGCAGGTGAGATGCTCAGTGGAGACTGGACTCTGTTTATCAGTGATAATGCTGGTGCAGACACAGGTTCTCTGAATGAGTGGTGCCTGAATATTGAATACGGTGGTGTTCAGCCAGTAATGCTTTCCAACTCATCAGTTATTGCTGAAGCCGATGGCGTTCACTTGAGCTGGGAACTTTCATTAACTGAAGAAAACATTTACTTCAATGTTCTGCGTTCACCTGCTGGTGAAAACAGCTATGCAGAATTGGATATCACTCCTGAAGCAAGTACTCCATTGAGCTATCTTGCCAGTGATACTTCAGCTGAGCCTGGTGTAAGCTATGATTATCGTGTGAATTTCTCACTTGATGGCTACAGAAACATTCTGTTAACTTCTGAAGCAATCATGGTTCCAACATTGCCTAATGCATTGCACAGGAATGTTCCAAACCCATTCAACCCATCGACTAAGATTACTTATGACTTGAGTCAACCTTCAATGGTTAAACTGACGATTTATGATATCGCCGGTAGAGTTGTTCGTAACCTGGTCAACGAACATGTTGGCGCTGGTAGCCACGATGTTATCTGGGCTGGATTAAACAACAAGGGAGAGCCAGTTACTTCTGGT
>JAAESD010000465.1 GCA_024229695.1 bacterium | reverse complement strand
TCTTGAAAATGATTCGATGTCCCTCTTGGATAACGGTATTATGGATTCAGTTGGTGTGATGGAACTCGTTGCCTTTCTTGAAGGTGACCTGGAACTGAATATCAATGATGACGAACTGGTCCCGGAAAATTTGGACTCTGTAGATAACCTCACAAAATTTGTAGACATTAAACGGGGGTAAGCAAAGTGAATCTGCACAGCTTGTTGGCAGATAAATCACCCACTGCTTTTGCTGTTACTCACAACAACAACCTGACTTTTGCCGAACTTGAAATTGCAGCCAATTCTGTGGCTGCAAAGTTGCAATCCTGTGGTTTGAATAAGAACGATAGAGTTGCCCTGCTTGCAGAAAACTCGGTGCATTGGGTTGCAGCGTTCTTCGGGATTCAAAAAGCAGGTCTTTGTGCCGTGCTTCTAAATAATGCAAACAAACAGGACAGCCACCTTACTCAGTTAGCTGATTGTGATGCAAAAGTAATTATCGGTGACAAAAGACTGCTCGCAAGACTTGATTCCGAGTTGCCTCAATTTGAAATCGATCAGTTTGAGACTGCTGACTCGGTACCCGCTGTTGATGGCGATATTGCAGTGATTATTTATACAAGCGGGTCTACTGGAAAGCCTCGTGGAGTGACACTAACCCCTGCAAATCTTCTTGCAAACACTCATCAGATTCTGAGTTACTTGAATCTTGGGAAAACTGACAGTGTGCTTTCTGTTTTACCTTTCCATTACTCTTTTGGACTGTCGCTTTTACTGACTCACATTTCATG
>JAAESD010000464.1 GCA_024229695.1 bacterium | reverse complement strand
CTACAGCCCGACTTTGTTGCTGTAGAGCCTCCTGAATTAATTGGTGGCGATATTTCTGTCACTACTGCAGATCCAAGTATCGTTAGTGGAACTGCCGCTGCCGTTCGTGAAATTTCCGTAGAAGTCGGGATTCTTTGTGGTGCTGGTGTGAAAAATGGTGCTGATGTTGCTGCTGCAATCGAACTTGGAACAGTCGGTGTTCTCCTCGCTAGTGGAGTGACTAAGGCTGATGATCCAGCCTCTGTTGTAAATGATCTTGTGGCTTCACTTTAACTCGAAATTAGATAAATTCTAAACCCATTTTTTTTGTAAAAATAAATGATTCCGGGAATAGGACTATATCTCAAATGTCAATACACAGAACATGGTCGAGATACTATGTCCGCATTGCGATGAAGAAATAGAGTTGGATGACGACTCGTCCGGGGTATTTGCTTGTCCATATTGCGATGGGGAATTTGAGTGGAATGTTGATCCTGCCCCTTCAAAATCAGGTGGAAAAGCCGCTGAAAATAAGGGTCCAGAAGTAAGTTTCAGTGGTGATGATCCTAGTCTTAGAACCTATGCATTAATCGCAGTCGTTTTGGGCTCATTAGCTGCTTTTACCACTATTTGCACTGCAACCCTT
>JAAESD010000463.1 GCA_024229695.1 bacterium | reverse complement strand
TTGAATCATCTGCCATACTTATGAAATGCCTAGAACTGTTCTAAAACAAGCCAAGCCAAAGTGGTTCTTTCTTTTTTATGTGGCGACACCACTACTCCTGATCATTGGTGTCTACGCTTATTTGATCGGTAAGTTGTAGATGAGATTCCTCTTATTGTCTTTATCCCTTTCTCTTTTGCTGTCATCCTGTGGCAAGACAGGTGTGACTAGTTCTACTCGAACGGTTCGAAAGAGTGATACCAATATAAACTCTAGTATCAGAGCTAATACAGTTCATCAACCAAATGAAATTCCTGATATTTCGGGGTTAATCAGCCAGCTAAGTTCCGCAGATTTGAGATTGAGGCCACGAGCCATCTCGATGCCCAATGGTTCCGTTCGCTACACATACAAAAAAAGAGCTGGTGAAGCCGACCTGACATTGGAGGAGATTAAGCAGAGGATGCAGAACCCAATCAACTACGAAGCAGAACAACTTGCTATTACTAAAATCCTCAATCGATTGAATCAACTTGGTGTTTCAGTTGTTATTGGCAATACCCATTCCAATCAGGCTGCAGGGACATGGAACCCTTCAACTGGCACCATAAAACTGCAGACATCGTTGGTTCAGAAGGGATCATTTGATTTCTACGATACGCTCAGTCATGAGGCTATACACGTAGCGCAGAGCTGCAGGTCGGGCTCGATTAATAGCAATCCAAGTCCTCTCGGATTGAGCTTGAAGTATTCCCTATCAATTGATACCAGTATCTCGCATCCTTTGTATAGCAATGACCCAAAGGAGAATTTACAAATGGAGCGTGAGGCGTATTCTCATAGCAGCGAACCTGGTTACTCTCTTGTCCTGCTAGATCACTATTGTAATTTCTAGAGTTAATAGTGGTTTTGAGCGGCTGAGCTTTATCAGCTGAGCTTTACCAGGTGATCATTTTAATTACTTGTGACTTGCTTCTGCTTTTCAACCTTTTTAGCCATTGCAGCAGTTGTTTTTGATCCCGAGTAATGCTTGTTTCTGGCTATCGTGTTGTTTGATTTTTCAACTCAATTAACTCAACTTTATAACCATCAGGATCTTCGACAAAGGCAATCACTGTGTTGCCATGT
>JAAESD010000462.1 GCA_024229695.1 bacterium | reverse complement strand
TAAAGATAGAACCAGTTTGCCCGGCAGTTGGGTTAGATGGATTAGCAAATGTAGCGTTATGTGCAAGTGTCACGCTAAAGTTATTATTGTCATTGTAGTCAATAGTGATTGTTGTTGCAGAAGTCAATGCTGTGATATTACTTGCAGCAGCACCAATCGTAATCGTACTGGATGTTGTTCTGGGCGATATTGCGTCTACTTTTACTGTGCTCATGTTAGATACCTATCATCTTGTATGCACCAAATAATGTTCCTTCTCCGGTACTTGATGCCTGGAAATGGGGATATGAACCGGCTTGTACATTATTGAATGTTCCAAACATTTCAATGTAATCACCAGCAGACAAATCAGCGATGATTGAGCAATTAACAGTTTCGTATACACCCATAGAATTCCGATGATTTCTTGCTCCAGCAATTTGGGTACTGCCATTTTTTGTAATGTCAACTCTCTGTTCTATCAAATCATTTCCACCGTGGGTAGAAAAAAACCAGATTTGTCCATATACATAATATTTGCCACCTTTCCCAGCAGGAACTGTAAATCTATAATTTGTAGAATTGTCATAAGCGGAATCAGTATCAAACGATTCTGTAGTGCATTGAACTTTAGTCCTTGTGTTATCAGTTACTTGTTGGTTCGTACTCAAGAGCGCTTGAAAGGCTGCACTGTTATCACTACCAAACCCTGTTGCTGTTCCCGAGTTGGCTATCGTCGCACCTGATGGAATCGTAATAGTATCCCCACTGTCTCCTAATGTGATAGTGCCGTTAGCACCAACTGGACTGATTTTATTTGTTT
>JAAESD010000461.1 GCA_024229695.1 bacterium | reverse complement strand
TTTACCAAAAAAATAAATACCGATTATTCCTTCTTGGTCTGTTCTCAAAAACTCCTAGCAATGAGGAGTAGCATTTTTCCACAATTTGCAAGCCATAATGCGCACTCACTCGTCAGTATTTGCGAGATGGCAGGTAACAATGAAGGCTATGAATTGCAAAGGCTTCATGGAATGGGAGAATCTTTGCATCATGCTATTTCAAAAAAGTACGGCGTTCTCTCCAGGGTATACGCACCAATTGGGAGTCACAAAGAGTTGCTAGCCTATTTAATGAGGCGTCTTTTGGAAAACGGTGCCAACAGTTCATTCATTAACCATTTGTTTGATGAAAATATCAGTTCTGAAAGCCTAGCAAGCGACGTTTTTTCAATTGTTGAGAAGGACTCTGAAATGTCTCACCCAAAGATTCAGTTGCCAAAAGACATCTTTAATAATAGTCGCCAAAACTCACGAAGCGTGATACTAACTGAACAGTTAGATGTTGATCAGCTTCATGAAAAACAAAGCCCCTGGCTTGGCAATCAGTGGCAAGCCAAATCAATTATCGATGGAGTCAATGCTAAATCTAGCCCAGATCAAGAGGTCACCAACCCTGCTGATGTGAGTGACATTGTTGGACATGTTCTTTATGCAAATGAAGCTCAACTAGAGAAATCACTCGAATCTGCAAAAAATGCATTCGACACCAATTTGATTGACATCGAATCAGTCCTAAAGAGTCTAGAGCGTGCTGCGGACCTTTATGAAGAAAATCAACACGAGCTGATGACTCTTGCCATGAGGGAAGCTGGAAAAACTTATCAAGACGCAACGGATGAGGTTAGAGAGGCTGTTGATTTTCTTCGTTACTATGCAAATTTATCGAGAGCGGTGATGCCTGGTCAAAGGCAGGCCAGAGGTGTTTTTGTTTGCATAAGTCCTTGGAACTTCCCGCTGGCGATATTTACAGGTCAAATAGCTGCAGCACTCTCAGCAGGAAACGCCGTCATTGCTAAGCCTGCAGAGAGCACATCACTTATTGCTTATAGGGCAAGTGAGCTATTAATCGAAGCCGGCATACCTGTCGGACTCTTTCAGCTCTGTTTGGGTAGGGGCTCTCAGGTAGGCTCATACCTCTCGAGAAGTGCCAAAATTGCTGGCGTTGCCTTCACCGG
>JAAESD010000460.1 GCA_024229695.1 bacterium | reverse complement strand
TTACTGGACATTAAGCCTTATGTTCCCGAGTTTGATAAACAGACAAAGGTTAAGGTGGGGTGGCTTGAACAAGCGAGAAAAGAAGTATTAAAAAAGAAGTCCGACCAGCGATTCAAGTAAACCACAAACAAAAGTTTGATTCAAAAGATGGGGAAGAAATGAAAAACTGGATTATATGTATTATCGCACTCGTATTTGTTGTCACCGGGTCAATCGGCAGTGCTGCTGAAAAATCTTCCGATGCGCAGTATCTGATCTACTTGCATGGATGGATCATCCAGGAGCAGCAGGATCCACGACCGGAACACCCAAAGTTTGGTTACTACGAACTTGAAGAGATTCTGAAAACTTTCCGTGATCAAGGTTTTATTGTCAGCTCAGAGATCAGACCCAAAACAGCTACAGAACTAGATGCAGCTGATAAAGTGGTGTTGCAAATTACAGAACTGCTCAAGTCTGGTGTTCCAGCCAATCGTATAACGGTGGTTGGTGGATCCATGGGAGCTGGTATTGCTTTGATTGCATCGGCGCGATTGGAAAACGCCGACGTTCGCTTTGCTGTTCTGGGAACCTGTCTATCTGCGAGCATTGACTGGCTCCTGGAGCACGAGGGTAAAGGACCATGCGGGAAAATACTCTCATTCCGTGAAGCAAGTGATCAGTATACCAGTAAGTGTTCGGCTTATGAGGAAGATCTTGACGCACTTCCTCTATTGCATGCACGTGAGATCATACTCAATACTGAGCTTGACCATGGGTTCCTTTTCACGCCTCTTCCAGAATGGGTACAACCAATTTTGGAGTGGGTAACAGCTGAATGAGAATGAAAGTCGTAAAATCTTTTACGTGAAACATAAAAACATACTTGACAAACAATAATATATTACCGATAATACCCTTATGGCTATTCAAGTAAATCTAGACATGATGCTGGTCAAGCGAAAAATGACACTCACTGAGTTATCAGATCGTATCGGTATCTCCGTGACTAATCTATCGCTTCTTAAAACTGGTAAGGTAAAAGGGATGAGGTTTTCAACTCTTGATGCCATCTGCCGTGAGCTGGATTGCCAACCAGCAGATATTCTAGAATATCAGATAACCAAAGTGCCTCTTTTTTGAAAGGAAGAGATAATGAGTTGGATTAAAAGACCTGCGGTTGTGATCCCTTTATTCTTAAATTTGTTATTTGTAGCGGTGATCCCATTTTACTTGGGATTTCCTGAACGCTTTAGTATAGGTCCAATGCTTTTGGCGGCTTTTGCTTTTCCGTGGTTGTTAGCTTTTGTTGTTGTCTCAATTATTCGACAAGTTGGCAATAATACCAAACGTAAACGTGAAGAAAAAGAGCACTCTGACTTTGTGTAAGGCAACAGAATAGAATCTTTGCTAATCCCGTCTTACACACCTGGGCAAATTCAAACCGTTTTCAATATGTAGATGTTCAGCACAGCTATCCGGTTCACAACATGTGTGGCACACACGTTTATAGGCGTTGAAACTGATCAGCTCCACATCGGTAGAAAGAAAATCCGATTTTACAGGTTCTTCATTCAACAGATCAGTGCTGAGATATTTTTTATTATCATCTGGAAAAATTGTAACAATAACTTTATCAGAGCCAAGCATATCCTGGACTTTCAGTGCCCCCAGAAAATTTGCGCCCGATGAAATACCAACACCAATTCCCAGCTGTGTTGCCAGTTTTTGTGCCATTATAATTGAGTCGCCATCGTCAACTGCAATTACCTGATCAAGCTGCTTGAGATCCACAATCGATGGAATAAATTCATCACTGATTCCCTGGATTCTGTGTTTTCCGACTTTGTAGCCAGTTGTCAGAGTAGGAGAGTTAGCAGGTTCAAGGGGATAAATTTTTATCGATGGGTTTTTTTCGCGCAGATATTGACCAACACCCATTATTGTGCCGCCTGTACCAACGCCTGCGATAAATGCATCGGGTGACAGGCTGTTGTATTTCAACTGCCAGTAAAGCTCCGGTCCGGTTGTCTGATAATGTGCGTCACTGTTATCCTGGTTGCTGAATTGTCGGGGTAAAAAACTGTTTTCCATTGCAGCAGCAAGTTCTTCAGCCATATCAATACTGCCCAGAAAACCACCTTGTTCTTTTGAGACAAGTCTAATTTCAGCACCGAGTGATTTGATGATATTCACTCGTTCACTGCTCATCCAGTCTGGCATATAAATTACTACAGGATGGCCCAGAGATCTTCCGATTGCAGCAAAAGCAATTCCGGTATTGCCGCTGGTCGCTTCAATTATTGTTGAACCTGGCTGCAAATCACCGGTTTTATATGCATGTCTGAGAATATGCAAAGCCATGCGATCTTTGATACTACCAGTCATATTCAAATTTTCAGCTTTGGCGTAAATAGTACGTTTCTCGCCCTTGTAGAGGCATTCAACAGCTAAAAGTGGTGTATTGCCGACAAGTCTTTTAAGACCTCTAAACCTTGATTCCATGGCAACTCCTTGGTATTTGTAGGTCAATAGTAATACCCCATAAAATAGTAGGCAATAAAGTAGTTGCGGTTGTATGGAACTAAAGTATACTAAAATGGTATGGTATTAATGAAGTATTAAAAGCTGTATACGAATCCAATAAAGCTGGACTATAATTCCTGGAGGCCTGTGGGTAGATTTAAGTGGGACAGGGGGCTTACCTACCCACGGGCTGACAAGTAATTTTTAATCCAACAATTTGGTGGCCATGTATTCCGATCCAACAGTCTACGACATACTTCACACTCCCGGAACTTCAGAAGAAGTCGATACATACCAGCGGATAGTATCTATTCATCTCCAACTCAATAAATCTATCAAATGGCTTGAACCAGCATGTGGAACTGGCAGATGCCTGCGATTGCTTGCTGCCCGTGGTTATTATGTAGCCGGCTTTGACATCGATCCGGAAATGATTCGTTACTGTAAAAACAGTGGGCTAGATTGTGAACTTTTTGAAGCAGACATGATTGATTTCAATTCACAATTGCAGTGCAAGTTTGATGTCGCATTCAATCCATTTAACAGCATCAGACATCTCCATAGTGATGATGCAATGGTTGTGCATTTGGAACAGGTTGCGCAGTCGTTGAACAGTGGAGGATTGTATCTGGTTGGAATCAGTTTGTCGGATTATGACAACGATGTCCCGGAAGAGGACATCTGGACAGGCAGTCGCGATGATTGCAAAGTTACTCAGGTAGTGAATTACCTGCCACCAGATCAAATATCGAGGTTGGAGACTGTAATTAGCCATATTTTGGTTGAAAACAGTGATGAACACATAAACGAGACCTATAAATTACGCAGCTATGACAAAAATGAGTGGGCTGAGGTTATTGCGAATTCACCTTTTGAAATTGTGGGATCCTATGATTTGCTGGGAATTACTGCCGGTAATAGAAAATTGATTTATCAGATTGAAGTATTGAGAACTATATAGCCAGGGCAGCGTGATAGATACGTGATAATTTAATGCTATGATTATGGACAGATTTTTAAACATTCACAGGAAGGCATGCAAATGCGTAAGCTTATGATTTTGGCAGTCGTCATGACTGCATTTTTTACTTCACCACTGATGGCTGACACTTTTGAGATTCCCGTTAGCGGACAATCACATCTTGCTCTGACAAATCAGTCCGTTGATCAACTCAATTTCCATGTTCAAGTAGGCGATCTACAAGCAATGGAAGTTGAAACTTCTGAAGGAACTTTTACCAGGCTAATGTTGCCCGGTTTTCATTCTTCAAAAGTTGAGGGTAGTCCGGAATTGCCAATGTTGAACAAACTTATCGCCGTTCCTTTTGGCTCAGAAGTGTCAGTCGATGTTCAGGTTTCCGCATGGCGTGAAATAAATCTATCTGATTTTGGTGTTCGTTCACCACTTATGCCAGCGCAGCCAAGCATGCCTAAGAATGTTATTCCTTCCGAGTGGCCATTTGTTATCGATCAATCTGCTTATGCCAGTGATAGAGCTGCTGTTGAGACTGCAAGGGTTGTTGATTTTAATCGCCTGCGTGCTGTTGATTATGCACGACTTGAAGTTTCGCCAGTTCAGTACTCACCAACTCGTGGCACAATTCGTGTTGCCGAGAGTATGGATGTAACAGTTAATTTCATCGGCGCAGATTATGCTGCTGGTCAGGAATTAATGGCAAAGACTAATTCACCTTTCTTTGATCATATCTATGCATCTTTTGCCGGCTCGCGGGGGATGCATGACGACAACCCTGATGTTGTTAGTGATCAAGTGACAATGGTAATTATCACTCCATCTCAGTTTGAGTATACTCTGGCTGATTTTGTGCAGTGGAAAACAGAACGTGGTTTCAATGTAGTTGTTGGTGTTATCGGATCTCCGGAAGTTGGTGCAACAACGTCAAGCATTGAGAGCTATATCAATGATCTATACAACAATGCTACACCACAACTGCCTGCTCCAAGTTTTGTACTTTTCGTTGGTGATGTAGCTCAATGCCCAACTTTCAGTCAGAGCGGCGACGCTACTGACAGACCTTACTGTGCTGTAGACGGCGACCTGATTCCTGATATTTATTACGGCCGTTTTTCTGCAACTAATACGTCACAGCTACAGGCAATCATCGACAAAACAATGATGTATGATCAGTTCACAATGCCTGATCCATCATATCTTGGTAATGTGACAATGGTAGCTGGTATGGACAGTGGCTTTGGTGCAACACATGGTAATGGTCAGATAAATTACGGAACTACTAATTACTTCAATGCTGCTCACGGAATTAACAGTAATACTTATCTGTATCCGAGCTCTGGAAGCAACTCTTCAGCAATCATTCAGACAGTTAGTGATGGAGTTGCATATATCAACTACACAGCTCATGGAAGTCAGACAAGTTGGGCCGACCCAAGTTTTACTCAATCAAATATCAACAGTTTGAACAACTCTGGTAAATATACCATGGCTGTTGGTAACTGCTGTCTAACCGGTACTTATGATTACAGTGAGTGTTTTGGTGAAACATGGTTGCGTGCTCCTGATAAAGGTGCAATCGGTTACATCGGCGGAAGTAACAATACTCAGTGGGATGAAGACTTTTGGTGGGGGGTAGGCTCCTGTTCCAGTGGCACCATTGGTGCAAATACAACTTATGCTCAAACTGGAACGGGCGCTTACGACGGTGTTTTCCATGACCACGGCGAAGATATGGCGCAATGGTACGTAACCAACGATGCACTTATATTCTCTGGCAACCTGGCTGTTCAGGAAGCAGGCTCAGGTAGCACAACTTATTACTGGAATATCTACAACCTGCTTGGCGATCCATCACTGTCAACTTACATGGGTGTTCCTGATGTGAACCCTGTTGCAACTTCTCTTGGTGCTAATGCTCTGAATGTGACAGCAGCTCCAGGAAGTTACATCGGTCTTACTCAGAATGGAACATTGATTGGTGCTGGAACTGCAAATGCTGCAGGAAATGCGACAGTCAACTTTGATGTTACTCCAGTTGGTGGAACACCACTGCACGTTGTTGTAACCATGCAAAACTACGAACCATATATTACCGATATCCAACTGGCAGCTCCAGAAATTGTTCTGGATCTTTCACCACTTTCAGCATCGATTCAACCTGATGAAACTGCGGTAGATTATATCTCAATTGGAAACACAGGCGAGGCTGGCAGTGAGGTTGTTTACTCTGTTTCATGGCAGGCAGAGGCTCCTCCAATGCTTGCTGAACTCAGAAGTGTTGCCGGGTCATATATTGAGTGTGTACAAACTGAATATCTGCCTGGTGAAACTGTTGATTTGAATCTCTCAGTTTTTAATAACAGTACTGACTCTGAGTGGTTGAAAGATGTTACAATCGATTTCCCTGCTGGAATTACTGTGAATTCTTCATCTGCATTTTCTGGTGGTAGCGGTGGCGACATGGCTTCCAATAACGCTACTGGAGCTGGCGCAACAGTTAGCTGGCATGGAGAAGATGGCTCTGGTTGGGGAGTTATTTATGATCAGGAAACTGCAACTGCAACTGTGAATGTGACATTTACTGGAACAGGCACCCTTGTTGTCGATTACCAGATTGATGGCGATATCTATGGCTCAGAACCTCACTCTGTTTCTGGCGATTTCCAGCTTGAAATGAGTGGCCCTAGCCTGACAATGATTAGCCCAAATGGTGGGGAATCTCTTGCCATTGACGATGTTCATGCAATCACCTGGAGCTCTGCAGGTGGCGGTGCAAGCACTGTGAATCTGGAGCTGAGTAGAGATGGCGGATCAAGCTGGACTACAATTGCAAGTGGTACCAATAATGATGGTTCTTACAACTGGACTGTTACCGGTCCATCTGCAACTCAGTGTCTGGTAAAAGTTTCATCTCCCGATGGAACTGTCACCGATACAAGTGACGCAACATTTACAATTTTCCAGCCTGTAGATTGGCTGTCGGTTACTCCTGTCAGCGGCTCTGTTGGACAGGGTCAGACAGATGTTTTGGCTGTAAACTATGACTCTGCAGGGATGGAAAATGGTACTTATGTGGCTTATATAATCATCGATCACAACGATGGTGGCCCAGCTGTTATTACAGTCACAATGACTGTTGAAAGTGGCGCACCTTCTGGTGTTGATACACCTGATAGGTTTGCCCTGACTGGTAAC
>JAAESD010000459.1 GCA_024229695.1 bacterium | reverse complement strand
TATTAATTTAATGAATAGAATATTTCTAGGACTAATCAGTCTCTTTGTTTTGCTGTTCTGCGTCCAAGCAGAAGCGCAAACATTTAGAACCTTCCAGACAACGACTCAGGAGATCACCTACACTAATAGGACCCTCACTAATGGAACTACCGTCGTTGAAACAGTCATCAATACTGTAATCGTTGATTTGACTCCGAACCCGGTTACAGCTGTGAGCACGACCGAGACGGACGAGACAAATGAGACATTGTTTTTGACTTCGGCTGCGGCCACTGCACTTCAGGCTGCGATTGCAACTGCTGAGGCTGAAGCGACCGCAAGTGATACTGTCATTGCTGAGACCGTTGCCGCAGAAGTAGATGATACGGACAAGGCGAAAGATAGTAGCGGAGAAGTTGCTGAAAGTATTAGTTATGTAATAATAACTGACGGACAAGTTGCATTTAATACAACTGATGCCGGGACAGTTACCGAAGCTACAACAACGGATACCGCAAGAGCTGAATTTGATACTGTCGTTGCAACAGTTAAGGCCATTGTATCACAGAATTAGAAAACCAAAAAAAGTGAACTTTCGTATTCTCATAGTATTAATTGCTTCAGTGAGCCTCAGTGAGGCTGCCACAATTGACTTCGATTCAGCGGCTTACGCGATACCATCCGGACAACTGGTTGGGGACGCGAATGGTGTGGACGGCTGGGAAGTTTCATCCGGTGGCACCAATTCATTTCTTGGATTTGTGGTGCCTTCACCTGGTATCGGTACATCGCAGGCCCTCGGTTTTGGACCCAAGTGGGTAGAACCGGAAGACGCATCCATGAACATACAGAAGGATGTGAATTTTGCGCTGACCGGAAATACGACCGGTGTTGCCTCATTGGGCAATCACGCTACTGGAACTTTCACTGCTGATTTTTTGATTAACCAACCGAACCAAGCGGCCGGAAATGATGTTTTTGGTATTTCCCTCTATGGAAATGCCGGCAGTGAAACGATTAGTTTTTCTTTTGACGCAGGAAGTACAGTTTCTGGACTTGCAGGTGATCTAGGAGCTGATTTTTTCAACATATATTACAATTCCCAGTATCAGTTTAAGGTTTCATTTACTGGGACAAACGGTGATTTTCAGACTTATGCGGCGAGCATTATTGATTCTGCTGGTGGTGCTTACACCAAGTACGGGACGCTCACTTCGACTGAAATAACGAGTATAGGCCTCACATATGCGTTGGATGACACAGCAGCTGCAGGGTGAAGGGCGTCAGATGGCTACATTATGATGGAGAATGCAGTGGTCTCGACCACGATTCCTGAGCCTAGTACTTATGTTCTCTCC
>JAAESD010000458.1 GCA_024229695.1 bacterium | reverse complement strand
TTTGATTTCAACACACATTTTGGTTCTATTGCTTTACCTCAAGGTGTAACTCAGGCTGATGTGGACAGGATAAAAAATGCTCCTGATTTTATTAACCAGACTTACAATGATGCTGTTGAAGTAAGGTTAGCGGAGAATGCAGAACTTGGCAGGGTAGAATCTGTTGCTGAAACATTTGAAGAAACATTAAAAAGTTTACCAGAAGGAGTTCGCAAGCAGGTTGGTTCTTCAAACCTTAGAGCAATGGCAGCATTAACAGTGATTGCAGCAGCAGGAATGGCAGGCATGAAAGGTGTCGCTAAGTTCCAAGGAATGTCTGAAGAAGAGAAAGACAAGATGTACCAAGGTATGGTAGACAAGGCAATGGTAGGACTAAATGCTTATGGAGAAGTTGTAGACTCAGGCTATGAAGCATTTGAGGCTATTCCGGGGTATAACGCTGCTACAGGATTTTATGATAATGCAGTTGACTGGCTGAATAATATATCTAACAAAGGTGGAGTTAGTCAGTCTGGTGGATATTACGGAGAAGACGGCTCTTGGGTTGCAGGTCAAACTTTTAATAACACCTATGGCGCAGGCGATGCTATTGACACAGGGATTCAAACTGTAAACCCTGCCGATGAGTTGGCTGCTGTCACAGGTATACTAAAAAATATATGGTACGATGAATCTGCTTTGGAAGAGAATAATGGTGGCGGTGGTTGGTAATGACTGACAGAAAAAAACTGGAACAAGCCCTAGCAACTGCGAAGGAACTCCACAAGCGAC
>JAAESD010000457.1 GCA_024229695.1 bacterium | reverse complement strand
TGGCTGTAGAAGATCATAAAATTCATAAAATTGCTCGTCCCTTGGTTGAAGATTCAGAAATTAAACAAGCTGCTATCTGGCTAATCAAAGACAGGCTTGACTGTGGTGTTGAGCAGGCCATGGTTGACGTCATTAATTACCCCGAGGGTTGTCAACTGGATGATCAGATCATGGTCGTCCAAACATCCAAAGATACAATTCAGGGGCTGGTAGATACCATCACCGAAGTTGGACTTGACCTGAAGTCGATCGATATCACTGAGCTCGTGGTTGGGGATATTTTACAATCATACCCTGGTATCGAGCAGGGGATTGCACTGGTACTGGATCATGAAGAAGGCGCTACATTACTGGTTTACCGTGGTGAATATCTTTATCTCATAAGAAAGCTATCGGGAGTAAGAGACCTGACATCATGTTTACCGGTTGAAGGTAATATGATGATGGCTGAACATTTGCTACTTGAAATACAAAGAACACTCGATTATTACGATGCCCAGATGCGACAACCGCCTCTTGCAGGAATATTGCTGGCTCCCAGCCTTGCCGATATTTCGAAATTGACTGAATACCTCAATAATAATCTGGACTCAAAAGTTGAATATCTGGATATTAATAATTTCCTGAATTTACCTGAGCCCCTCTCGCCAGCAAAACAGCAGGATTGTCTGCCTGCTTGTGCCGCTGCATTCAGACGGGAGCCAAAAAAATGAAACAGCAGGTCAACTTTTATACCGATGAATTTAAACCGAAAAGGGATTTGCTTTCACTGAGTAATATGCTGGTTGTCTGGATAGCAGGTATTGTCATTACATTGGTTCTTTACAGCTTTGAATCAGAGAAAACCGAACTGGCAAAAAAGGGCTGGCAGACGGCACAGCAGCGAGAGCAACACCAGAAAAGGCAATTTACCAGTCTACAGCAAAGTTTTGCTTCCAGAGGTGATGCTGTTGTTCTTGAAAAGACAAAGCAGGATTTGCAAACAAAATTACAACTGAGAAATTTTGTACTGGAGCAGCTTGGGCTCAGGATTGAAGGAATGAGTAAGGGTGTCGCCGGTCTGA
>JAAESD010000456.1 GCA_024229695.1 bacterium | reverse complement strand
GTAACCAACAAAGGCAAGCGTGAACCGGCCTGAAGGATAGTCTTTTCGACGCAATAGCTTCATGCCCAGAATTTCGATGTAAAAGTTGAGCGAACGCTCCAGATCAGCAACTCTCAGCATCGTGTGGAGCATTCGCATCTTGAATCAGTCCTGTCTAAGTACATCCATGATTCTGGATTGAATAGATGTATTTGCAACGGAATGAGTGAAATACTTATCGATATTAAGTTTCAAAACTAGCTTCTGCTTGCAGAGCTTTTTGTCATCAATGCGGCTTGTTTGCTTTCTTTCGCTCTCTTCTGTTTGTATTCCAATTGGTTTTCGGAGATGGTTTTGGTTGGCTTAGGAGTATTCGCCACCAAGTAGACCATCAGATGGTTTGGCATCGCAGCTGAATTCTCGAATATTCCCCTTTGGCTCGACAAGTTTAAATGTTGGATGTTGATGATCTTCATAACTCCATAACCACTTTCTATCTGTGAAACTGGTTTCTCCTGCATTGAAGGTTCTCGGCAGCATCAACTGCACATTCTCGAGTTTTATGACTACAAATGCCCCTGCATCCAGTTCTTCATAGGCCTCGAGTTGTTTGTAATCTCCGTTTTCGTTGTTGTAGATCTGCGCCTCTACGGGACGACCATCGCATAAAAATGAGGTGGCTTCTGGCGCTAAAGCACTAGGCATTAATGGAGCAATACTGATCAGGATGCTCATCCAGATTCCTAACACGTCGATTCCCATCAATGATTGCTGTGCTCTGTGGACGTTGCTGTAGCGATCAAGCAGGAATGGTTACTCGTTTTTAATCGATCACCTGCCTGATCGCATGTTCAAGACTGTAGACAAGAATCTTTTGGCCTGGCTTGCCATGTTCACGTTTGGATCTCTCTGGCTTGAGCCTTGAGCGTTCTGCCTTGAACGTTCTACCTTCAGCCTTCAGCGTTAAGCCTTGAACCTTGAACCTTCATCCTTGCGCCTTGGGCGTTGCCTTATTAGCCATTGCGTTAATAGTCATTGCCCATCATTTCTGTTCCAGCAAACTCAGCTTGCTGATCAACAGATCAGGGATTGGATTGGTGCAACGCCTCTCTTGTCATCCTGTGTCGCCAATTGTGCTCATAAGCGACATGGTCTACTTGTGAATACTCGTCGCTGTTTTCGGTATTGCTCCTACTTGGTAGACGTATGACTCCATACCGACTTGTTGCGAAGATTGCCTGTTTTACCTGTTTTGCCTGTGTTGCCTGCGTTGCCTGATTTGCCTTGCTCAACATGGAGCCTTCACTGACAGCCTGAAAAATTCCTTGTTGACAGCTGCATTTCAGTTCTTTAGCTGATGCGCTGAATGCCTTGTTCGGTTCTCTCTGCCAAGCGTTCGGCTTCTGCGACTATCCCAAGCTCATGAGTGGATCTACAGAGGAAGGG
>JAAESD010000455.1 GCA_024229695.1 bacterium | reverse complement strand
TACGGCTGATTTATCGATTAAACGATGATCAAATGCCTTTAATTTAATTCTAATATTTTGATTGCTCATTTGCCTATTTGCCTTATCTAACTTCCAAAACGAAAAAACCGTCGATTATACAATAATTCGACGGTCTTAATTTAACTAATCAACTCGTAATCTTCGAGACGACTCCAGCACCTACTGTGCGTCCGCCTTCTCTGATTGCAAATCTTAAACCCTCTTCCATTGCAATCGGAGCAAGAAGTTCAACTGTCATCTTCACATTGTCACCTGGCATCACCATTTCAGTACCTGATGGTAATTCAACTGCGCCAGTAACGTCTGTTGTTCTGAAGTAGAACTGTGGACGATAGTTGTTGAAGAATGGCGTATGACGGCCACCTTCTTCTTTGCTTAAGATATATACTTCAGCTTCAAACTTAGTGTGCGGGTTGATCGTCCCTTTCTTAGCGAGTACTTGACCACGCTCAACTTCTTCACGCTTGGTACCACGAAGAAGAACACCAACGTTATCACCTGCTTCACCTGAGTCAAGCAACTTTCTAAACATTTCAACACCTGTACATGTAGTCAACTGAGTGTCTTTAATACCTACGATTTCGATTTCATCACCAACGTTTACAACGCCACGCTCGATACGACCTGTTACAACCGTTCCACGACCTGAGATTGAGAACACGTCCTCAATTGGCATCAGGAATGTCTTATCAGTATCACGCTCTGGTGTTGGGATATAAGTGTCTAGTGCTTCAACCAACTTCATGATTGAAGGAACACCGATATCTGATGTGTCACCCTCGAGTGCTTTTAGTGCTGAACCAAAAACAACTGGCGTGTCATCACCTGGGAATTCATATTCTGTGAGAAGCTCACGGATTTCCATTTCAACAAGCTCGACAAGCTCTTCGTCGTCAACCATGTCTGCTTTGTTCATGTAAACAACAATGTATGGAACACC
>JAAESD010000454.1 GCA_024229695.1 bacterium | reverse complement strand
GATCTGTTCAACTCCTAATTTATGGCAAAATTTTCTCCTTAGTTTCCTACCAAGTGTTGCTTACCGCGAATTCACGAGGTTAGTGCATGGACACCTTGGTGCGAAAAGAATTCTACTGTCTGCATGTGCTTACAACAAAATCAGAGAGAAGTTCCCAAATACAGAGTATACAGGATTTGAAGATGAAATGGTAATTTAGAAGAAACTTTTTACGGAAAAACTGAAGAATAGAATTTATATGTACACTCATTTCTCTGTACTTGGCCCTGCTCCAGAATTCAGAGGACAGTGCAATACATTTCTGTGGCCTTTCTTTGGCTCTTTGCATACTCTGCAAGTCGGCTTGGCTCTTGCGTTTGATCCAGCAGCAGCAGCATTAGTTTCATTATCATGCTTAGGATCAGGATTATCAGTAACTAAAATACAATAAAAGTATTATGGTTAATTACAGGGCATTTTTTAACACTGTAACTACTGGGCCATTGGCCCAGTGGGCCCTTTTCCCGGCCCAGTAAAAAAGCAAAATTTAGGGCCTTTGGCCCACTAGTTTGGGCCCTTTTCATTAATATTTTTTTAATATACAGTAAATAGTGACAGTCTTTCAGTCAGTCATATTGTGTCACTTAGATTGAGCACAGAAAGCAAGGCCCTTTGCATGGCCTCTTTCTGGGTTTTCAGTCGAGGTTGTTGATTGATGTTGCTATGGTTGCTGGTTCATGTTGTTGTGTTGCGTTGTTATGGTAGTTTTAGACTGAGCTGTGAGGAAAATCAAAGAAGAAAGATCAAAAGATTGCAGTTTAAAAATCAACTTAGGAAATGAAAAGAAAATCAAAGAGTGGCCACGAGAAACGTTTGGAAAAAAAGAAGAATGAATTAAAAGAGGCTGCCACTGCAAGTGGCCAAACATCGCTACTCTCCTCGTTCGGATTTACAAAATCAAGCACCAGCAGTCGGCCTAAGACTGCCAGTCCTATTATTGATGGCGGATCGACGATTGATCAACACTCATCAACTGCAGTACCAGTTGAAGAGGAGGTGAGTAAAGCTTCTGACAGTTTGGTTGATTCAATGAAAGATGATAAAAACGGCAATGAAGATACTGAGAAAAATGATGTCATTATTAATATTGATGATGCCAGTGATGATAGTCCTGCAGACATAGGCCTAGGTCTTGATGATAACGCTGAGATTTCGAAACCAGACACTGCCTGGTCAAAAATCGACCCCACAGATGATCGTTGGTACAAAGGGAAAAAATTAGACTTGAATTGGCTGCTTTTAGCTGAATCTTGCCTGGAATTAAGTAGGGAAAGTCAGAAAGGACAACAAAGACGACGTCCAGTTGTCACCTGCTTACTTTGCAGCAAGTATGAGCTTGAAGTGAAAAGATATGCCACTAATGGACGAATACCAGTTGCCAGTGGAGTCCGGGTTGATGGGAAAGACAGACTGCGTTCACTTGTTGATCATTTGCTTTCCTCTGTTCACAATGAAGCATTAAGATTGAAAAACCTTGAAGAAGCATGGAGTCTTTCATCAGACAGTCATCCTTGGGTCAAAGTTATGAAACAATGCAAAACCCAGACATTAGAGTTTCTTTTGCGAATGGCTGTTGATGTTTACAATGATTGTAGAGTGGAGACACTCAGTGCAAGAAGCTGGCCATCAAGGTCTTTGGCAACTGAGCATAGCAATGCTTTACTGCATAACTTTGAAACAGAAGGATGGGATGCAGACTTTGTTCCTTTTAGTCAACCAAGCTCTGTATACCATTATAGAGATCCAGTAACCTATACAGCAATGAGAGACATTGTTGCTAAGCAAGAGATTAAAAAAACTGCTGATGTATTAAAAGATTGTCTGTGCTTTTCTGTTCAAATTGATGGAAGTGCTGACAAGCAGCAGGTGGATTCTAAATTTATAACAGCAAGGTTAGTCCCAACAAATGAAGTGAGTGTCAAGACCGTTTTTCTTGGCATTGCCAGCAGTGATTTAGGAGGAGCTGAAGGACTTCTTGATTCATTTATTTCGTGCTTGAAAAGTGTTGGTGTGGAGACAGAGAAGCTTGTTGGAGTCACCACTGATGGAGAAAAAGCAAACACAGGCAAAAATGCAGGATTGTGGACATTACTTAAACAACATATTGGCAGGGACATCTTGACAGCATGGTGTGTTTGCCATCGCTCAGATTTGGCCCTTGAATCTGTTCAGTCAGAGGTCCCTGAACTCCATAACTGGATGGCTGATGTTCTTGCCCTTTCGACATTCTTCCGCTCATCTCCACGTCGCACAAAGCTGCTGCACAAAGAACATGATAAACTTCTTGCTTTTCCAAAGCATTTTGAGGTCCGATTTGCAGAGCATACTTTGAATCTACTGAAAGCTATCTTGAATAACCTGGAAGCAGCAAGAATGCTTTGGACAAAAATGACAGATGGAACCATAAATTCAGACAGAAAAGAAAGCTCATCTGCGAAAGGATTTCTTAGGAAATGGGGTAATGGCACACAGCAAGTGTGGTTGACCACTGTTATGCATGATCTGTGCAAAATTTTCAAGAATTTGCAGAAAATATTTCAAAAGTCTGACCTCATTTTACTGGATGTGTTAACTGCCAGGGATGCAGCAATTGTCAACCTGAACGTCATGAAGGAGATGCCAGTGCCTGGTGGGCAGGAAGAGAAATACTTGAAAAATTTAAATTCAAGTGAAGAATGCAGTGCAGAAAGGAATATCAGAAAAACCAGCCAGGCTCACAGGTTTGTCACTGCACACCGAAGAGAAGATGGTCCGATCAGGGTTGAAATTGTTCAATCGGCAATAAACTTTCTAGACCAACGCATGAATATTGAGGAAGATCAAACGATCAACAATTTGAAGAAGATAATGGATGCAAGTTCACCAGCCCAGATAATAAATGCCAGCAGAGATCTTGTTAGCCAGATGTTTGGAGAAGACAAGGTTGAAGAGTTTGTTTCTGATGTCTGCATGTCATGGACAAGCCTAAGCGAAATTCAAGTCTATGGCCAGATAGAAGATGCTGGCACATTCTACGCATTGAAGCTAAGAAAAATGACAGAGGCTAGCTGTGGTATGCTCCGAAAATTCCTTGCTTCCTTCCTTACCTTGACACCACATAGCATGGCAACAGAGAGAGCTGTCTCCCACTATAATAACATAAAGACATCCAGTAGAGCATCTTTAAAGCCAGAGTCGATTAACAGTTACATACACGTTTCTCTCAATGGCACAGGGACTGCATATTTCGATCCGAGACCTGCAGTTTTTGAATTTTTGAAGACCAAAGACAGACGTAATAGAGAGCCAACTGCTGAAATCTATCGAGAGAGAGAATTTATTAAAAAGTTCTTTTTGAGTGACTCTGGTTGTCTTTGATGGGACGTTTTCTTGACATTCTATATCAGACGTTGTTTTAAATTTTAGACATATTATTAACGTTTTATTGAATTTTTATTCTGGTTATATTCATTTTCGTAGCTTTTGTTGCCTAGGGGTCAAGGGGGGTCAAGGGGGGTCAAGGGCTCTGGTCGCGAAGATGCGGGCCCTCGTATGGTATTGGCCCAGTAGTCAAAATTCCTTAAAAAATGCCCTGATTAGTTTCCCTAGGAGGGACATGTGGTTGAGGCTCACAGCTTCAAAGCCTTCGCAGTAGCCATGGGTTGGCAGCGCCTCAAATTGACAAGGGCAACCGTATGCACATACGCAATTGCCAAACTGTAATCCTTCCACGTACCAGTCAATCATATTTCTAACCTCACTGTACTTGTTTATTGCTATTTGCTTGAGTATAGAACATGAAAGCCGCGGGGGCATTAATGACCCCACTTGGTAGTTAAATATGGTATAAAGTCCGGCATAAGAAATATTTGGGGCAGG
>JAAESD010000453.1 GCA_024229695.1 bacterium | reverse complement strand
ATGTTCAAAAGTTCTTGGTGACGAGCAAGTTGCCAGAATCTTGTCTAAAAATGCAGAAAAACTTCAAAGGGAAAAATTTACACTGGATCAGATGGCAGAGAGTTACCTTAAAGTATATTCAGATGCTTCCCGATAATTTTACAAGGCTCAATCAACAGACTTTCAACTCTGCTTTCATCAAACTGCAGCTCGTTATTTGCATGTGACAGACAGCTGAAAATGTAGCTGGAAAATGTGTCTGGATTCACGGAAAATGCTTCTTTAAGTGTCGAAACTCTGTTTCCTGCTTTGTTATGCCATGCTTTTGAAAAATGAAAGTCCGACTGATTGGATGCATGTTCAGGACTGAACACGGCATCATCCCAGTCAACCAGCCCTGTAATTTTTTCCCCATCTGTGAGAATGTTACTCAATGTAAAGTCACCCATGTGAAGAAATTTGTTATCCTTGCCATCGAACCGGGTCAGAATTTTCTCCAGTACATACAACAAATCCGGACTATGTTTTGCCATAGAATTGACCAGCAATGAAAAATCAGGATTTGGCAGTTCAGGGAGTTTGATAGTAGAAAGTTCTGTAGCCAATTTGTCGACTTCAGCAAGGAGTTCTGCTGAGAGCTGGGCTTTGAGATCTGCCAGAGGGAATCCTGGTACCGTTGATTCTAAAAAAGCTATGCCATATTCATTTTCGATAATACATTTTGGTTCAGGGAAAATCGATTTCAGTTCACCTGCTGGAAGCAGGGAATGAATCTGTTTCAGCACATTATGGGCATGATATATTTTGTTTTCTGACAGATGTGTTATCGGAATTTTAACATTCCAGTTTGTAGTGCCATCGCTGATATTGGAAACGAGTTTTCCTTTTTTTGTAATACTCCATGACAAGTTTTCTGGCAGGGAGGCTCCAATTTCATCACAAACTGAATTCATCAGGCAATCCAGCCTGGATGGCTGGCTGCCGGAAACAATAGCGAATGATGAACAGGTGAGCTTATACAGCCAGGCGGGCACTCTCAATCGCCAGTCACGTCGTTTTTTGGAATATGATTTCAGTGCATCACTGTTATTTGCAGGAATGAAAGACACAGGGTATTGGCAATCTGGTTCGATGCCTGAAAAATTACAATTACTGAAACCTGTTTTAGAGAGCCAGCATTTAATTTGAAATCTGTAGATGAAATTGTTGTTTTTTATACAAATCAGAAGTGTTCCCTCAGGTTTCAGAATCCGTCGAACTTCTTTCAACAAGTTCAAATCCAGAACACCATCAAGATAAACAGCATTATAATTATTTTCAGAATGTGAGTGAATATCGGACTGGTTCTGGTTGCTGACGACAAGAACAGAATCATCTGGCAGTACAGGTAAAAGCCAATGAAAGAATCTACTCTGATTCATCGTTTTGCTTCTGTCTTTTGCCCATAACTCTAGCTGGGTTTCCACCCAGAATTGTAAATGGGGGATAGTTTTTTGCGCCGACAACAGAGCCAGCAGAAACTATACAACCATCACCAAGAGTTGTTCCTGGCATAATAAAGCAATTCGCGCCAACCCAGACATCTCTGCCAATGATTACTTCTTTATAGCTACTGCCTTGCTTGCGAATGATTGTGTCGGGATCTTCGAAGCTGTGATTGGTAGTCCATATTTTTACACCAGGACCAAGAAGAGTGTGATCGCCAATTGTAAGTCCGCCGGCAGCTTGTAGAAAATTATCAACACCAACAGTTACATTGACTCCAAAATCAATATCATGAACATTTCGAAATCGGGCACCGGGATGAATTCGCAGGTCAGGGCCACAACTTTTGAGTCGCTTCATAATAATTCGTTCACGAAGGGAAAATCCAAACGTGCTGGGCAGGTTTCGTGCAAATTCATACTTGAGGTCTGAACGGCCATCGGCAGTTTTAATTGTCCACACATACTCTTTTATAATTCGTAGTATTGATTTCAATTCAATCACCTCTTGTCAATGATTTGTATGATGCAGTAATCCGATTTCTTGTTTTGTCATGCAACACAGGGAAGAGAAGCAAATAAGACATTACCATCAGCAGCTTAACACTAAATGCAGCAATCATGCCTGATTTTTCTGCAAGTATTGTAGTCACTTTACCATCTTTCAGGCCAGCAAGGAAAGAATTGTTTGCCAGTGCTGGCACTATAGACTGATCAAGCCATTGGTATATGCCAAAGGTTTCAATATTGATAATCGTTATAACAAACTGTACTACGACAGCAGATAGAATAATCAGAGCAATACGCTTGTACTCAAGTTTGATGGGGTAAAGGGCATAGGAAAGT
>JAAESD010000452.1 GCA_024229695.1 bacterium | reverse complement strand
GGACTTCAAAAAGCCTGGCAAGCCGCAATCGAAGGAGCTCGCGGAACATCAACACGGGTGATTGTGGAAGAATTTTTACACTTTGATCAAGAAATTACCCTTCTAACCATTCGGCAAGATAATGGCAGCACAGTATTCTGTGCACCAATTGGCCATGAACAGGTCAATGGTGATTATCAATGCAGCTGGCAACCCGCAGAACTTTCAAGCGAACAACTAAAAAAAGCTGAATCGATGGCCCGAAGTGTTACAAATAATCTAGGTGGCACTGGCTTATTCGGAGTCGAATTCTTCCTGTGTGGTGATGAAGTGATCTTTTCTGAGCTATCGCCAAGGCCACATGATACAGGTCTGGTCACATTAATCAGCCAAAACATGAGCGAGTTCGAATTACATCTACGAGCTGTTTTAAAACTACCAATTCCTAATATTACTCATGCAGATGCTGCTGCAAGCAGAGTGATCCTTGCTAAAGAAAAGCTAGCTTCTATTGGCTATTCAGGAATCGAAAAGTCACTAGCAGAGCCTAATACACAAGTGTTGCTATTTGGCAAGCCCGATTCTCGACCAGGACGCCGCATGGGAGTTGCTCTTTCTAAAGCAAAAAATATTCAGGAAGCGCGTAGAAAAGCTGATCAAGCCGCCGCATGCATCAATGTTATTGAAAACATATAAACCCGATGCATACAATCATCTTAACAAAATCAATCAAGGATTCAAATTCAAACCAAGCATCGACTTTGTAACACTCAGAAGTGGATAAGTAGCATCTCCCCAGCCTCCTGATTCAAAAGTAACTGCACCAGTAAGCGCAAGGTGTTGATTAAGCCAAGAAAAAATCAACGGAGCCAAGGTTGCTGGTGAAGGCAAATTTGCTGGAGCACGCAAATTAAAATGATCGCCATTTTTTACAAGAACTAAACGATGTCCATCAGCATAAGCATCGCTATCTTCCATTGGTGCCAGTGCTTCTGGTCCAGGCGGAACGACCCAGTCACGACTACCGCTCACCAACAAAATCTTTGCCGTGATTTGATCTCGAGAACTACGAGAATCAAACAGAAGTCGCAGCGGGGGACTGACAGCAACAACAGCAGTAACACGAGAATCAGCCAAAGAAGCCTTGTCAATAGTTGACAACCAACTGCATTGCAATAACCAACTAATGTTTCTCTCAGGATCATTCTGATCCTGGCAACGTGATGCGAGCTTTGTATGGGTGGTGCGCGCTCCTGCAAGTTGAATAGCTGTAATTCCACCCCATGAATGGCCAACTACAGCCACTTCTCGCGTATTAAGAACGCGGCCTGGCAATAACGCACCACTCTCAACAGCAGATAGCAATGCCGTCATATCCAAGGGACGCAAACGCAGCTCTTCAGGGTCAGGCGGTGGAAGATCTCCTGCGAGCATTGCTTGCTGCTGTGCCGCATCACTACCCTGATGATCTGGCATAAGAACGGTGTAACCATTAGCCGCCAAATACTCTCCCCAACCTTCCAAAACAGTTGGAGAATCCCAAAGACCGTGGGATATCAATACCAAGCGACCATTGACATCAGAAGTAGGTTCCAAACTCACAATCTGAATCGGAGAGGCGCGATGGGAAGCGCTTAAGAGAAACTCACGACGAGTCCAAGAACCATTCAAAGGTTTTCGCAATGCAGGTATGAGATGAGCTGAAGGCTCCTGTTCAAGTAGCAACTGCGCTTTAAGCTGATTACGTTGCAACCTTTTTGAATAGTCAATAAGCTTGCTTAAATTGACCGTCGCGACCTCACCAG
>JAAESD010000451.1 GCA_024229695.1 bacterium | reverse complement strand
GAATACAGAGGCTATGACAGTTCTGGGATTGCGATTTCCAATGGTGGTCTGAATGTATTCAAAGCTAAAGGTAAAATATCCGAGCTTGAAAATGTGACTCGGGGAAAGAATCTGGATGGTTTGACCGGTATTGCTCATACACGATGGGCAACTCATGGGCCTCCAAATGTAGTAAATGCGCACCCACATTGTGATGGTGATTGCAAGGTTGTAATCGTTCATAATGGAATTATTGAAAACTTTACTGCTCTAAAAACCAGACTTGCTACTTCTGGTCATGAGTTTATTTCAGATACCGATTCAGAAGTGTTAGCTCATCTTATCAGCGAGTATTACGAAGGTTCTCTTGAAGATACTGTACGTAAGATTCTGCACCTTGTTGAAGGTACTTATGGTCTTGCTGTTATGCATGCTGACGAACCTGATAAAATTGTTGCTGCCAGGCTGGGATCACCTCTTGTTGTCGGGTTGGGAGAAGACTGTAATTATCTGGCTAGTGATGTTGCAGCTATTCTGGGTGAAACCAAGCGTGTCTTGTATCTCAAGGATGGAGATGTGGCTGTCTTGACTCCTGGCGGAGTTGATGTAACAAGTATTGAGAATGTGCCGTTAAGTCGTGAAATAAACGAGATTAGTTGGGACCTTGATCAAATTCAAAAAGGCGGCTATCCGCACTTCATGCTCAAAGAGATTTTTGAGCAACCAAAAACAATTCGTGACTCATTCAGAGGTAGGATATTGCCAGAGCTTGGCGATATGAAACTTGATGGCCTGGAGATGAGTGACACAGAATTACGCGAGATTAAAAGAATTGTGTTTTTAGCTTGTGGCACCAGTTGGCATGCTGCATTGCTTGGTGAATACCTTATTGAAGAACATGCAGGAATTCCTGTCGAAGTAGAATATGCATCGGAGTTTCGCTACAGATCTCCGGTTATTGAGCCGGGAACAGTCTGTTTTGTAATTAGCCAGAGTGGTGAAACACTCGATACTCTGGAAGCGATGCGTGAAGCACGGCGCAGAGGAGCAAAAGTGCTTGGTTTGACCAACGTTGTTGGATCAACTATTGCTCGAGAATCAGATGCCGGTATTTATATTCATGCTGGCCCTGAAATCGGTGTTGCTTCAACCAAGGCTTTCACAAGTCAGGTTACAATATTGTTGTTACTGACTGTGTTGCTTGCACGTAGACGCAATATGTCTCTGGTCAGAGG
>JAAESD010000450.1 GCA_024229695.1 bacterium | reverse complement strand
CAGCTGAGGTAATGGGTAACTGGCATGCGCGTGATATTTCCGTAGGAAGTGATGGCGGTGCTGTAGGTGAAAGATTCCTTCCGGGTTCTTTCATTGAAGCTCTCAGAAACGCTTCTGGCGTAATTGCTGCGGGTGCAACAGTTTTAGCTGACCTAGAAGATTCAGTAAAAATTCCAAAAGCAACTGGCGTAAGCACAGCTGCTTGGATTTCTGCTGAAGGTGGTGCTGCTGCTGAATCAGAAATGACACTCGGCTCAGTCACTTTGAGTCCTAAGACTGCAAGCATGTACACAGAAGTTACCAATCAAATGTTGCAACAATCAACACTAGACATGGAAAGAATTATCCGAAATGATCTAGCTGGTGGTATTGCTACTCTGATTGATTCTGGTGCATTAGCTGGGTCTGGTTCTTCAGGCCAACCAACTGGTATAGATAACCAAACTGGTGTTAATACTCAAACATTTGCCACTGATTCGATCCCAACTTTCGCTGAGATCGTATCAATGGAAGGCTCTGTTTTGGGTGACAATGTTGTATTAAGCAATCCAGCTTATCTAACCACTTCTGCGGTAGCAGCAAACATGAAGTCAAAGAGCAAAGATACAGGCTCTGGCACGTTCATTCTTGACAATGGTCAAGCAAATGGACATCCAGTGTATGTTTCTAATGCTGTTGCTGCTGGTGTTGCTTACTTTGGTAACTGGGCTGATCTTCTGATCGGGCTTTTTGGTGGAGTTGATATTCTTGTTGATCCTTATACTGGATCTGCAAATTCAATCACTCGCTTGAGAGCAACTCAGTTTGTTGACGTTGCTGTAAGGCATGCTCAATCATTCACTAAAGGAAGTGATTAATTAGCTTAGGTGGGCTGGCTAATAACTAGCCCACTACTTTTGTTATGAAAAAATACACAGTTTTAAAAGGTTGCGGAATTGCTGGAACATTTTTCAAGGCTGGCGATACAGCAGAGGTATCTGATATAGATGCACCAAATTTGTTGGCATCCAATCAGATTACTCATCATGTAAATGTTGAGAAACCTGTTGATCGTTCAGTGGGATTGAAAAAAAGCACTACCAAAACCAAAAAACGATCTAAGAAGTGATATGGGTCTTGAAAGCAGTAGCGATTTGGCTGGGTTCTTTGATACTGACTCTCATGGTAGTTCGGCAAGTATTACAATTGATGGATCTGCATCTACTATTGATGTGATCTTTAATCGAGAATACTTCGAAATACCGGGTGAGGAAGTAGGAGTTCAAAGCAGTCAACCTGTTTTTTACTGTCAAAGCTCCGATGTCACTTCAGTTGAGCAAGGTGACACTATTGAAGTTGATAGTGTCACCTATAACATCGTTTCAGTTCAGCCCGATTTTACAGGGGTGACTGTTTTGATTGGTGAGACTCAATAATGTCTCATGTTCGACAACAGATCAGGGAAAGAATTGCAACCGAGGTCACTGGGTTGACTACGACTGGCAGCAAAGTCTATCAGTCAAGGGTTTATCCATTGCAAAGTTCAAATCTTCCCGGATTGTTGATTTATACAACAGCCGAAAGCTCTGAGCCTATTGATATGGGTGGTACGTCAAGAATTTTTAACAGAGTTCTGACCGTTGCAATAGAAGCATATGTAAAAGGTACTTCTAATTATGACGACACCATCGACACAGTATGTTCAGAGGTTGAGACTGCTTTAGGTGGATCAACTATAAACGGGTTGGTGAAAGATATTTATCTTGAGTCAACCGACATTAACTACCAAGGCGAAGGGGATCAGCCATTGGCTGTAGCCACAATGTCTTGGAATTGCTTATATCAGACTGCTGCAAATGCACCTGATACAGCATTATAAACAATAGAGGAAAATAAAATGGCACATGTAGGAAAGGATGGGGTCGTAAAAGTTGGATCTGATGCTGTGGGATCAATTCGATCATTCAGTATTGATTACAACTCTGACACTGTTGAGACAACTAAGATGGGCGATGCTGCTAGGACTTATACTGGCACTTTGAAATCTTGGTCTGCTTCAATTGATGCAATTTGGCTCGAAGATACCGATGCTGGACAGCAAGCACTGAATCCGGGTGATGAAGTTACTCTGAATATGTACCCAGAAGGGGCAGATTCAGGCGATACTTATTACACTGGTACAGCGATTGTGACTGGTGTTTCAGTCAGTACATCTTATGATGATTTAGTCATGGTGAGCTTCACTGCTCAAGGTGATGGCGATCTAAGCATAACAACAGTTTAAGATGAGTAGCCCAATTGATAATGTTAAGTCGCATTTTGCGAGTCTTGACATCAGAAAGTTAGAAGTCGAAGAATGGGGAAGCGATGGTGAGCCTTTGGTGATCTATGCAAAACCATTGACTCTAGATATATCAAACAAGCTGCAAAAACTGGCAAGGAATAGCGACATGGAAATGATGGCCTTAGCCATTATTCATTGTGCTATGGATACTGATGGAAATCGTTTATTTGAGTTATCAGATAAAGCAGCTTTAATGAAGAAAGCTGATGCGATGGTCATCAATAAAGTAGCGACTTGGATATTCCAGAGCGATGAAACTGTTGAGGAAGTCGAAAAAAAATAAGGTCTGATACTGATTTACAGACCAGATATGCACTTGCTCAACATCTGCACAAAACATTGGCAGAGGTTGACCAAATTTCAGTATCAGAGTTTAAAGGCTGGATAGCATTTATGAAGATTCAAAACGAGAAAAAAGATGGGTAAGTTATTTAAAGGCATAACCATACCGATTAACGCGAAGGACAACACTCAGAAAGTCTTTGCCATGGTGCAAAGATCGATCAAAGGGTTTGGCTCTGCTGTTAAATCGTCAATGAAAGTTGCTGCTGTTGCGATTGCAGCGGTTTCGGCTGCCTTTGTCACTCTCGCCAAAAAATCCTTCGATTCAATGGATGCGATTCAAAAAACAGCGGATCGGGTCGGGATGAATGCCGAAATGTTGCAAGCCCTTCAGTTTGGTGCGGTTGAATCAGGTACAGAGATCGAAAAACTAAGGCTTGGAATGGAGAAATTCACCAAACAGCTTGGGGATGCTGCGATGGGAACAGGAACTGCCAAAGTCATACTGGAAAAATATGGCATATCACTCAGAGATGGCAAGAATCAACTAAGAGGAACCGAAGAAGTTTTGATGGATGTGGTCAAAGTTCTAGGTCAGACAGAATCGAGCTTCGAGAAAAACTCAGTGCTATTTGCTCTATTTGGTCGTACCGGGGCGCAATTGAATGCCCTACTCGGTCAAGGTTTGCCAGTATTGAATGAAGTCATAGAAAGATATGATCGATTGGGTCTTGCAATATCAGAAACAACTCTGAATGCGGTGGCTAAATTCAACGACAAGATGGCAGAGTTCATCAGTATTGGTGTTGCAGTCAGAGATCAATTCTTTGGTGCATTGGCACCATTATTCACCGGAATGATTATTAATTTACAGAAATTAGTATTTGGATTTTTAGAATCAAAAGATGGTGCAGAGGCATTTGGTAAAGAGTTGGCTGGAAAATTTGTTGATGCGGTTATTTTTGCCATAGAAATATTTGAGGAGTTTGGAAACGCAACTGCTCGAACATTACATGGATTAATGGTGAGTTTTTTAGAATTCAAACTCACTGTATTGAGGGTATTCTCAGAAATATCTGATTCCAGACTTGGCAAGATGCTTGGGTTGGATGAATTTAAGGATGATGTCAATACAGCAATCGGTGAAGCAATTGATCAATTCCAGCTATTAAAAGGCTCATTCGAAGATCCATTCGATTTCACAGTTGCAATAGACAAGATCAGAGAACTGGGTGCTGAGATGCATCGAGTAGCAAATGAAACTACCGAAACTGTGGCACCAGTTGAGACTGCATGGACTGAAATATTCAATACAATTGGTGGTGCGATAGATGCAACAACCAATGCCATGACATCTTCATTCACTGCTTTCTTTAATGCAACATCAGACAAGTTCCTTGATTTTAAAAATTTAGCCAAAGACAT
>JAAESD010000449.1 GCA_024229695.1 bacterium | reverse complement strand
GGAATCTTTACGTCAATGTCTCGGAGATTATGGGTTCGCGCGCCCTTGACAACTATCCAGCCGTCTTCGGGCACACCATTCTTCTTACCGCGTGCCAGATTTAGCCCCCCTATGCAGGCTCTCCGTGAACTAGGCTGTCCTTGAACTCATGTATTGTATGAGGCTGGAATTGGATATTCGAGTTGGAATAAATATGTAATATGGAGAATGGATTGGAGAAGGTTTCTAAAACTCAATAATTTCTGTTCGGAGCCAACCTATGAGGTACGATGTGTTGAATGGGCTGGAAAAAAAGGAGGATTATTGATGAATATGAATGAAAATATGTTTGAAGTGATTGATGCTGTTGATCTTGGTGGTGGTGTTTCTGTTGAGGTATTACAATTTGTAAATTTGGCGGGTTCGGCGGATTTACGTGCTGCAAAAAATCTGTTCTTTGCAGAACAAAGCGGGATGCGGTTGAAGTTGGTTCGGATTAAGTTGCAAAACTCTCATGCAAGAGTAGAGCCTGGTGCTTTGTACTTCATGAAAGGAAATCTTGAGATGAAAGCTAGTACTGGTGGAGGGTTGTTGAAAGGGTTATCTCGAAAGATGCTTTCTGGTGAGACTTTTTTTGTAAATGAAATACATGGAACTGGAGAAATATTCTTGGAGCCTTCTTTTGGGCATTTCTTCCTCCATCAGATTGCTCCGCAAGATGAGGCAATTATTGTTGATAAGGGGCTATTCTACGCCGGCACCGGAGGTTTAGATATTGGTTCTCAAATGCAGAAAAATATCTCCTCTGCGTTTTTCGGCGGAGAAGGGTTGTTCCAGACTAAGATTGAGGGGGCTGGGGTTGCTGTGTTGTATTCACCAGTGCCAGTTAGTGAATTGCTAAAGATTAATTTGAACAATGAGAAATTGAGTGTGGATGGGAATTTTACATTACTAAGAACTGAAGGTATTTCTTTTAGGGCAGAAAAGAGCAGTAAATCATGGGTTGCAACATCTGTCTCTGGAGAAGGGTTGTTACAGACTTTTTCAGGAACAGGAGAGGTTTGGATCGCACCCACTCAAGGAATTTATGAATTTTTGTCTACCAAGAGTGGTATGGCCTACCTAGCACGCCCACCAGGTAGTATGGGTACAGATACAGACTCGACCTTGACGAAGAGGAAGTAAAAGCGCGAATCGTGATGCCGGAACAACATTGATGCCTTGTGACGCGCGGATTGGGCCATGGCTGTAGGTGGCACTTGCTGCATCGACGGTTGCAAAAGAACCACCATGTTCAACAAATCCGTATGTTACAAACACCGTGAGTTGGGTCTTCCAATT
>JAAESD010000448.1 GCA_024229695.1 bacterium | reverse complement strand
TTCTTGGATTTGATGGCTTTAGCGGGTGTCACTTATGGGACACTAGATTTCTGTGCCTTTGGGATGCGTGATCCCCTGAGTAACGACTATTACTACAAACCTACCAGTTTGCTCCACAATTTTCCTGATGGAACACTAAACCCAATTTTCAAAAGGTGTCCGAACAAAACCGGAAAACGTGTTCATAATCATGAACAGGTTGAAGGTTGGGCAAAAGGGTATGGGCAAAGATCCAAACTTTCACAAGTCTATCCTTACAAATTCTGTTCAGCAATGGCTGAGCTCATGCGGGTGTTTCTTGGAGGCTTCTCCAGAAACAAGGATGCACTTGTGGTAGAAGATATTCTGGACATGACCTTCTCTGAATCAGAACTGCTTGTACTTTCAAAACGTTTACATAGTTCCCTATGCGAGCATGTTCCAGATTCAAGTCCCTCCCATCCCATCCCTGAATCTGCCAATGTGGCAGCAGCTTTGCGACCACTGCCTGTTACCAGCCAGTCTCTAAGACAACTCATCGTTGCCAGCAATTCTTTGCCTCGCAACGCAGAAATAATCCTACATGAGG
>JAAESD010000447.1 GCA_024229695.1 bacterium | reverse complement strand
TTATGACTGGTTGTGCAAATATGAATAATGCCCAACAGGGTCAACTCATTGGTGCTGCGTTGGGAACAGTTGCGGCACATAACCTTTCTAAAGGACACAGAGATCGAGGTCTTGCTCTAGTAGTAGGTGCTCTTGCGGGTACTTTCATCGGCACACAGGTCGGAGAGCATTTAGATGCCCGTGACCGTCAGCAGATGGGTAACACGATGCACACTGCCCTTGAGACATCACCAGATAACTCAGGTCAGACTTGGCGTAACCCGAATAGTGGTAACAGTGGTCGTATCGTACCTACTGCCACTTATCAGACCAACAGTGGTCAGTATTGCCGTGAGTACCAACAGCAGGTTATCGTAGGTGGAAAACTTGTTGAAGGTTATGGCACTGCTTGTCGTATGCCTGATGGTTCATGGAAAGTGAGTAACTAATGCCACAGTATCGTATGGTAAATCCAGAGACAGGAAATACAGAAGATATTTCCTGTACGATTGCCGATATGGAGGCAATGAAAACTCAGGGTTGGGTGACTGTATTTGTGCCCAATCCCAATTCCATTATATCTGGAAGAAGTACATCTGGACACGGTGGGGGAAATCAAACTTCCCATGCCTGGAAGGACTTACTCGGACAGATCAAAAAGAATAATCCAAAGTCAACTATAGATGTGTGAGCATTATGATAGAAGAAAGGGTAGATAAAGTAATTTCTAAAGTCCTTGCTATTGAGACCGAAAACCTCAGACCTGAAGATAACCTCATTCACGACTTAGGTGCGGACTCTTTAGATATGGCGGAGTTGGTATTGTCTTTGGAAGAGGAGTTTGATATTTTTGTTGATGATATGGAGGTTGAGAATATCCATACCATCGGTGAAATAG
>JAAESD010000446.1 GCA_024229695.1 bacterium | reverse complement strand
TAACCGTGTTGAATGCGTGACCGTTGCGCTCACCTGTCGATGTGTGGAAGTATCCTTTCTTATCGTATGCCGCATAAACAACCCAAGAGTTGTTCAAGTGATACATGATTTTTTCATTGATAAGCATTGCTCGGAAAGTTCTCTCATTTGCTTGCAGCAATTTGGCGACTTCACGGAATGTTTTATTGCCAGTCGACTCAACGTATCGATCCACAAATTCAACCTTTGGCGCTTGTAGCTCAAGTTGACGCGCTTGATCGGCGGCTAACTGCAAAGCCTCGGCGAATGTTTGAGGGAGTTTTGGTTTCGGTGTTGATAGTTGCTTTAGCTTCGCTAGAACTGACTTACGTACAGACTTGGATTCACGCATACCGATAAGCATCATTTGGTCTTGGGTAAGGTTGTAGTATTTAACTGTATTGCCAAAGCGGTTAAAAGTTTTAACCGCCTCCAAATCATCTAATTCATCCTCTACCCTTGTAATGAAGTGAGCGTTTTTAACTACATTTTCACCAGCAGCCTTACGAGCAGGGTTGATAATCTCATTCAAGAAATCCAGTGATGTCATTGTTACTTCGTTGTTGATGGTTTGTAGGTTCATTACTTTTCCTCGCTTAGTGATTGTTTGTATTCATTGATAAGCTGATCGATCTTTTCAGCCAGAGGTACTGGTACTCGCTTTTGTACCGTCTTATATGGCAGGGGTTTGCGCCCTGCACCGCGCTCGTTGTGTGCCATCCTATCTCCCTTCTGAGTTTGAAATTACAAGTTTGCACATTTCTAAAACCTGATCATCACTAAAAGCATTTTTTGCGGTGTTGTACCAGTAT
>JAAESD010000445.1 GCA_024229695.1 bacterium | reverse complement strand
TGCTTAATTTCACAGCTCCCTGCAAAGAAGGCAGCATTGGCAATTCTTTATCAAAGTAAACTGGGCTATCGCCACGATCACGAGCAGATTGCCAAGTCAGGTTACTGTTCCATCTTATTTTCCCAACTCTGCCTCTGCCTTCCAGCTCGACACCAAATATTCTACTGCCACCAATATTTTGTGCCATCGATGTGTACTGTGAGTTTTGCAGAAAAATAATTGTGTCATCTGTTTTTGTTGCAAACAACATTGCTTTGTAATTACCGTGCCGTACTCCTGCATCAGCAGTTAGTATTTTTTCCGGTAATAATGCCTGGTTACCGGCAATACCACCTCTGTGACCAAACAGTTCAACCCAATTTGGCTGCCTCACCAGGCGTGAAAGGTGACCTTCAAACATTCCATGCATAACAGCGATTGTTGGAGAAAGATCAGCTTCAGCTCTGGGAATAGCTGGCCATGGTGGCATTCCATGAATTGGAGAAATTGGCGGAAACTCATCACGTAACCACTGCCAGCGGACTATTGGTTTGATAGACAATTTATTGAAGTTATAAACTTTGGCCGCAAACATACCGACAGATTTACGATGTCGTTTGGGATCAACCAGCCCGGCATGTTCCTGCTGAAATGTCTGGTTTCTGAATTCAATTCCGCAATTATCAAAACCTACTCTGCAAATCTGGTCAGTGGAATTGCTTTCAGTTGTGCCTGCAGGGTCCCAGCCTACTTCGGAGTAGTCGTCGTGCAATTTTTCATTAACTGTACGCGCAATCAGATCCAGATTCACTTCATCGCAGAGCTCAACCTGCATTCTGATATCTGCCGACAGGTTTTCAAGAGTTGCATGTGGACTCTGGTGACCGCCAATTGGTCCGGGCCTGCCACTTGTCTTTTTATTCAACCCTGAAGAAATCAGGAAACCATTTCCGGTAATATTCAGAAATCCGCCTTGCTCTTCAAACTGAGCATTGACTCTGTGGCGAACTGTGTCATCGCTGCTGTTGGCAAAGGTCTGATTGTGATCAAGATACTCGTAATCATTATCGGCGCTGTTTGCGTAAAGACTAATAAGACAGTTTTCAGTTGTCGCTGTAGTGCTTGCACCCCGCTCGCCAAAAGAACCGACAGAGAGATGCAATGAAGTGCCGTTACTTGCAGCGTCTTTGCTTACAAAGTTGACTGCTCCTGCGGCTGCACGACTGCCAAACAGCACTGGCGAATTGCCTCTGTAGACTTCAACACTTTCAAATCGATCCAGTGGAATATCAACCAGATTAGTAGTGCCATATTGAGCATTATTTACAGGAATACCATCAACAGTAACCAGCAACTGACCAGCCGATGCGCCTCTAATCGTCAATTCAGAATGAGTGCCGTATCTGCGAATCTGTATCCCGGGCAAACTGTCAAGGATGTCGGCGATGTCACTGGATGAAGATTGATCAACTGGAATTACAGATACAGTTGTATAAATATCCTGCTCACTGGAAGAGCAAACTACAACAGTATCCATAACAGCAGGCACAGGTTCGCCCGCGTTTACAATTATTGAAAAAAAGAGAAAAAGAAAAACCAGTTTGGACATGCCAGAAACCTCTCCCTAGAAGGTATGATGGCCTTGTTCCCTGGGTCGGTCTCCTGGCTTACGGTTCTTCCTTGGTCTGCGCCTTCCCGATTATTCATCAGTGGCATGTGCAAACTTCGTCACCGTTTACAGTGGCTGGGCCGCGCTGGATTTTAACCAGCTTCCGGTTGACCCCGAGAATTTAAGAATTTCGAACTTCAAACAGTATAGCACCAGTTGTATGAGATTTGCAATTTATTATTCTGGCAAAAGTCTACCCGGCTAGACTTTTTAGGGCACCAGTTTCAACTTGTTGTTAGACTGTCTAGTCCAAACTACCAAATATTTGCACCCACGAGCACTCCCATTTGGTTCAATGCCGTGGCCTCATCGTTAAAATGCTTCAATGCGTGGATCTGTGGAATTCCCTCTTCATCATAAGTGATGAACAATAGATTATTTTCTGAAAAATGGACTCTCGAAGCGTTAGCATTAACACGGGCAACTTCTTTTCCTTGCCTATCCAGTAGCCAGTAAACAAAACCATCAGAATTTATATCCATGCCATAAACAAGCAGGTTGCCCGACGGTGTTGTAGAGATCGATTGTAGAATAGGTTTATCGTAAAGTGGCTTTTTATACTTCTCGATGACCCGACCGAACCGGTTCCACCAAGACGGATTCCGCGACTTAACTCGATTTTCAATTTTTCTTTTCCATTGCTGAAGATCGCTTTGGGTTACTTTTTCGGGGTAAGGCAGGGGCGTTTCGAATTCACGAACAAGTTTCCCTTTAAAGTCCAACACCTTGAGGTTTGGACTCATTCCATCACTCCAGATAACCTCATTTGTGCCAAATGGGGCCCATTTAAACGTTGGCGTAAATGGGAGGTTTATTGTACCTCCGTTCGAGGAATTGGAAATAAAACATGTGAAATCAGTCTTTACAATCTCTGAAACGACTACTCCAGTGCTATCCACAACCGCCAAACTCCACGGCAATTCATATAGGAAATACTCTCCATTTTTACGTGCTGTTGAATTGAATGCAAATTGAACAAGAAAAGACCCGTCATCAAGCGAACGAGCAGCTTGGATACCAAACATAACATCGAGTTGCAGTGAAAGGACATGTATAAGATTACCATTCAATTCCAAGATTGAAATCCAGCGATGCCCACCAACAAATTCAGAGAAAAACAGTTTGTCATTTTCCGTAAACCCGAAAGTTGCTCCATCTGTTCGTTGGAATTCCCCTGGTCCTTCTCCCTCGCCTACCATTTTGGTTAAGTACTGGCCTACCGGAGAAAAAACCTTTATGAAAGAATCACCAGAATCCAAAACATAGAAATTTCCATCGGGACCTTCTTCAACCTGCCTGGGGAAAAAGAGCATCCCTTCCCCATCATCGTTGCTTTCAAGTATCACATGGTTCTCAAATGTCTCAGCGGCTGATAATTGGACCACAGAAAATAGAATTATTGCAACCAGGAAAATACTGCTTAATCTCATGAGCCTCCCACTGTATTACAGAAATACTTTATCCAACGATATTACCCGTCATTCTTTTTCCACGCCGAACTCATCGCTTGATTCCACACTTAGATCGGAGGCCAAAATCAAATCTCTAAGAAACGGGCTGAACAACTTGTGAACCAGAGTGAGCACTAAAACACCGACAACAACGCCTATGACAGCTTTCAATGAGAACCCTGCTACGACAACGCCTAGCGCTGTGCCAGCAGCTGGCGGGTGCTCCGTGTTCGTGATTGCCATGACGAACATGGCGCATCCTAAGGTCAAGGCGTATACAATATCCTGTGCCAGTGGTGTTGATACTGAAATCAGCGCGAACGCAGACCCGAACAGAAGACCCACGAAGTGGCCACCTATGACATTGCGCGTCGATGCTGTTACACGGCTGGGCATAGTGAAAATGGTAAATGTTGTGGCAGCGAGGGACGCAGCGATTACCAGGTTCTGCTGGCGCAATGCGGCCAAAACGATAAATATACTTGCTGCCGCAAATATACTCTGTGCTACGTAACTCAGCCAGTGGGGGGCAAATCTGCTATCCAATGAACGTTCGAAAATCGCCATGTAGAGCCTCACAATGTTTGTAACGATGTTATCTAACTAACTTTTTTATGTATTTAGAATTTGTATCCAATATTTAAACCAGGAAATAGTATCATAGAGTTATCTATCTTTTTTGGCAACCCAGATTTAGTGTACTCATCATGCGCATAGTGGATTGAAAAGCTTGCACTCAGATTCCAACCGGATGACCACTGCCATCTGTGGCCTATTCCAAAACCTGCATCCTCAGTTTCTTTATCATTATAAACTACACCGTTAAAAGTTCTTTCGAATTCGTGTGGTGACTTGTGACGAGCCCCACAATACAGACCAAAAAATAATGAATTACTATCAGGTTTACTGAAGTGACGATAAAACAATCGTGGAGGGAAACCTAAGCCCACACTATGCTCTTTTTTCTGTAGTTCAATTTGCATTAAGCCGTAAGGAGATATCCCAAGCAACATATTCACAGACAGCTCGTCCTTAGACCTTAACTCTCCAGAAAGTGCGCTACCACTAACTAATACCAACAAAAGATGAATTATTAGAAACTTCATTTTCAACTACCGATAGAGTTCTGAAGCAACACCACCATAAATACAAAATAATAATATTTACATCATACAGCATATGGAACCTATCCCCATCACCCCAAAGCAACATCAAGTATCATCATTATAGAAAAACCTGATATGGTTGCCATCGTCACAAGGTCAATGTTTTCATGTTTTCTTTGAGATTCAGGAATTAGTTCTTCTACTACTACAAAAATCATGGCTCCAGCTGCAAAACAGAGAGCATATGGTAAAATATTCTGTATTTTTAAGACAAACAGTGCTCCAATAACGCCTGCGATTGGCTCGACAATTCCAGAAGCTTGTCCCATAAAAAAGCTCTTCCCTTTGCTCATTCCTTCTCTTCTTAGTGGCATTGATACAGCAGTACCTTCAGGAAAATTTTGAATTCCAATTCCGATTGCCAAGGCAATTGCTCCTCCAATTGTTGCAGAAGGCAGATTAGCTGCCACTGCTCCAAAGGCAACACCCACAGCAAGGCCTTCAGGTATATTGTGAAGAGTTATTGCAAGTACCAGAAGAGTACTCCGTTGCCATGAAGTCTTTACACCTTCACTTTTATCGATGCTTAGTCCAAGGTGAAGGTGTGGCAAAATCTTGTCCGTCAGCCTCATGAAAATTCCGCCACCCATAAATCCGATGACTGCTGTCAACCATGGAATCTGCCCCATCTGTTCAGCCATTTCTATGCCTGGTGCAAGAAGGGACCAAAAACTTGCAGCAATCATTACTCCAGCTGCAAAACCAAGCATCGAATCCATAAGCTTGCGATTTATATGATTGGTAAAATAGACCAGGCTCGCTCCTGCGGCAGTTGTACCCCAAGTGAAAAGAGTAGCAATTAACGCCTGCATCACAGGACTGAATTGTAGCATGAAATCGAACATATTTACTTCCTTACTAGCGGCAACTACTTACTATTCCAGCAGACATCGAAGTCATATTGATGTTTATTGAGTAATTCTATCCCAAATCACCTCAAAGTCATCCGGATCTTCACTGGCCAACAATTCCAGCTCAGGATCACCTGTTATTTCTTCAGCTCTCATTTGCAATAACGAACCTTCGGCAGAGTTATAATCGTCTTCAGTGTATGGTCGGTATCTGTTCCAGAAACCGAGATGCCAGATGAAAAATCGTTTAACTCTTTCCATACCTTTTTCATCGTCACCAAAATACTCTTTTGCATATTCAAAATATTTAGCCATAACTTGCCAGCGCTCTTCTACCGATGGGTACCATGGCTCCCCTGTAATCAGCTCCTGAAAAACCCACGGCTTTATCAACGCACCTCGTGCAAGTACTACACCACTGACTCCGCAACTTAGTTTCGCCTGATAATCCCAGACAGTGAAAATATCGCCATTTCCAAGCACTGGAATGTTGACCAACTCTGCCGCTCTGGCAATCAGTGACCAGTCTGCATCTTTTCTATAACGCTGCTCGCGTGTTCGACCATGAATCGACAGGCAGTCCGCGCCGTTTTCTTCGGCAACAACTGCTGTTTTTTCGATATTTATTTTGTCTCTGTGATAACCGGTTCTGAGCTTCACTAGAATCGGTAAATCAACTGCTTCGCGAACAGCCTCAACAATTCTACCAAGCTTTGTAACCGATTTCAAAACAGCCGCACCAGAACCTTTGCGCACAATTAAATCGATAGGGCAACCAAAATTGAGATCAATGTAATCGCACCCGGAATCTGCAACAATACGTGCGGCTTCTGCCATGACATCAGGCTTCTTGCCAGCAAGTTGAACTCCGTAAGGGTATTCATCATCGCCTTTGCGCAGCAGTACATCTTCCCTTTTGGAACCTTTGACAACCTTGTGTGCAAGTATCATTTCACTGCATGTAAGTTGTGCACCAAAATGTCTGCACAGTCTGCGATACGGTAAGTTGCCACCAGTTGCCATCGGCGCCAAAGCGATTTTATTTTTAAATAGTTCGGTTTTATTTTTCATAATCAGACAATAACATCAAAAAGAAAATGTTCAAAGTGTGATATAGCTTGTAAAAGTATATAAGTTGATTAATATATGATAGACAGTTAAATGCCGAGTTTAGAATAGGTTAATCATACAATTTTAGTCGGATTTAGTCTCTTTCAGGAGGATCAGAAAATGGCAAAGCTACAGAACGAACTGGCCAAACTTATTCCCGAGTGGCGCAAGGAAATTGGCGCACTTGTGAAGAAGAATGGATCGATGAAAATCAGCGATGTGACCATCCAGCAAGCTTATGGTGGAATGCGTGGCGTCAAAGGAATGATCTGTGACACTTCTGAAGTTCCACCTGATACAGGACTTCTGGTTCGTGGCATCCCTGTTGGTGAATTGGCAGACAATCTTCCTGAAGAAGTTTTCTATCTTCTTTGCACTGGCCACCTGCCAAACAAACGCGACTTGAAAGCTCTGCAGGATGAGTATGCTGCACGTGCAAAAGTTCCTGCATATGTCTGGAAAGTACTTGAGGCAATGCCTAAAGACTCACATCCAATGTGTATGCTTGATACAGCAATCCTTTGTATGGAACGTGAATCGAAATTCCGTAAGGAATACGATAAAGGAATGCACAAATCGGAGTACTGGAAACCAACACTGGAAGACTCACTTGATCTGCTTGCTAAACTTCCTGCGATTGCAGCTGGTGTTTATAGAATGCGTTTCAAAAAAGGTAAACGGATTGCACCTAAAAAAGGTCTGACATGGTCTGAGAACTTCGTTCGCATGCTTGGCATTAAAGATCCAAGTGGTGAATTTGCAGACTGCATGCGTCTCTATCTTGTTCTTCACTGTGACCATGAGGGTGGAAATGTTTCTGCTCACACAACTCACCTTGTAGGTTCTGCATTGAGTGATCCTTATTACTCAGTCAGTGCCGGTTTGAATGGTCTTGCTGGCCCTCTTCACGGTCTTGCAAATCAGGAATGCTTGAACTGGATTATTGAACTGAACAAAAAATTCAACGGCAAACCATCTAAAGAAGACATCCGCAAGAACGCCTGGGAAACTCTCAAAGCTGGCAAGGTTATTCCTGGTTACGGTCACGCAGTTCTGCGTGTATCGGATCCTCGCTTTGTTGCATTCCGCAAGTTCGGAATGGACCACTTCCCTAACGACAAAATCATGCGCACTGTAAACAATGTGTTTGAAATTGTTCCTGAAGTATTACGCGAGCATGGAAAAGCTAAAAACCCATGGCCAAATGTTGATGCAGGCAGTGGTGCTTTGTTGTACCACTACGGCTTGAAAGAGTTCTCTTTCTACACCGTTCTGTTCTCAATTTCCCGTGCAATGGGAATGTGCTCTCAGTTGGTTTACGATCGTGCATTGGGTGCCTCAATTGAGCGTCCAAAATCTGTTACAACCCGCTGGGTTACTGAACAGGTTAAAGCAAAAGCTAAAAAAGACAGAGCGCGTAAAGCAAAGGCAAAAGCTAAAAAGAAATAGCTATTCTTTGCCAGATAGATTCAGGACCGGCAGTTTTGCTGCTGGTCCTGTTTTCTTTATATTGTATATGTGCTATAATTAGTAAAATTTTTCTCCCGGAGGCGGCATGCGTCAGCTTTTTATTATAGCGTTTTGTATCGTTCTTGCATCATCAGCACTTGCCGATGTTACCATCCACTGCCTGGACGTAGGTCAAGGCGATGCAACTCTTATTGTATCGTCAAGTGGTCAAACCATGTTGTTTGATGGTGGCTGGAATGGTGAAGGCGACGATGTCATTATCCCTTACATGAACAGTCTTGGGCTTGGCGAACTTACATATATGGCAGCCAGTCATTATCACGCTGATCACTGCGGCGGACTTGATGAAGTTTTTGATGAAAAAGGTGTGTCGGTTGCTGTTTACGACAGAGGCTGGAGCTACACAACACAGACATACACTTCATACGCCAATACAGTTGCTTCCAAACGAGTAACCATCAATGACAATCAGGTTATCGATATGGGCGATGGCGTAACAGTCACATGTATTGCTGTTAATGGTAACGGTGAGCTTTCTCCTCCATATGACAGCAGCAGTTATGAAAACGAATATTGCCTGGCTCTGCTTGTTGAATGTGGAGACTTTGATTTCTTTGTCGCAGGTGATTTAACCGGTGGTGGTGGCAGTTACAGAGACATCGAAACCAGTGTTGGTCCTGAAGCTGGCGACCTTGAAGTTTATCATGTAAGCCATCACGGTTCATACTCCAGCAGCAACCCTGCGTTCCTGGCAGCAACCAGTCCTGAAGTTTCAATTATCTCTGTTGGCGATGGCAACTCATACGGCCATCCTCATCAAGATGTTCTGAACAGGCTTTATGCAATGGGTTCATCTATCTACCAAACTGAGACTGGTGACCCTTCAAATTCAGTGCCTGGTCGTGTAATTGTGAACGGACACATCGTCATCACAACCGATGGTACCGGAACCTATGACGTACATGGCGACCAATATGAAATGGATGAAGCCGAACCTAGTGCGGTTATTGTTCAAGGTCTGCAACTGCTTGGCAACTTCCCTAACCCGTTTAATCCAAGTACTGAAATCAGGTTCACAACATCTGTTGCTGGACTGGTTGATCTGACGGTCTATGATCTGGCCGGAAGAATAGTATGGCAAGAACGAGATGACTTCCCTTCTGGACTTTGCTCGATAAACTGGAACGGCAAAGATTCTTCGGGAATAAAAGTTTCTTCAGGAAATTATTTTTACAGAATTAGCTCTGCAGATGGTTCTCAGAGTGATTTGATGACTCTTGTAAAGTAACGGCGTTCCACGCCATTCCGTATCCCAGCAATACCTGCGACAGGTAGTGTTTCCTGTCGTTCATTCTTGCCCAACCTACAGGCAGTGACCCCAGATAGCCTGCAATTTTTGCAGGTGCTGGTGCTTGGGATTTTGCAAGAGTTAGCATCGGGATTGCTGCCATAAATGTGTGGCCGGATGCAGAGTTGTCGTCATTGAATGGATCATATTTTGGCGAGCCTGTTTCTTTTGGCCTTGATGCACCAAGCAGATATTGAGTTCCCCACAACATCGGCAAGCCAACTATAACAGATTCACAAGTTTTTCTACCCCACCTTGATAATGGAGTTGATGCCAGCAGAACATCTGTTGCAGCAAGCCCAGCCCAGGCAAAGAACCATTTTCGTTCACCAATATGATTTAAAAAATTAGCAGCACTGTCAGTTGAGTCAGATCTGACAGACTTGGTGTGCCAGCTGTCAACAGCTTCATCGACACCTGAATAAACCAGAACTGCAGCACCTGTAACCATTATACCTTGAGTTAAAAAGCCTCGGCGTGAATATTGTTTTTTGTACATCCTGCCGACAGGTTTTCTGAAGTTACCTGCAGCTGCTCTTTTCAGAGTCAGACCACTGCTCACCGCAGCAACAACCATAAGTACAATTATCACCCACGACATCAGCTCTGCTCCTGTACTTTTTGAGTGACTATATCAGCAATCGACATTGCTGCAGTCAGACCAGGGGAATCAATACCGATCAAGTTTATCAAACCATCTCTGTTTCCGATATGAAAATCGGCAAACGGTTTTTCAGTAGCGATTTTTGGTCTTATGCCTGCAAAAGCTGGAGTCAGATCTTCACGTTTTATAAATGGTAAAAACTTTGATGCACCTTCATAAAAACTGTCAGCTCTATCCGGGTCAACAGTGTAATCCAGTTCACCGTCGAACTGTTCGTAGTCAGGACCAAGACGCATGCACCCTGCCAGATCAATGCAGAGATGAATTCCCAAAGTGTCTTTCTCTGTTGGTGGAACCGGGTAAATTAATCGTGAAACTTTTCCAAGATGGCCATTGCTTACTGAAAAATAATTGCCTTTTATAAACATCTGTTTTACGTCACCGTCAATCAGGCTATCGGCATCAAGCCCGGCACAATTAATTACAATTCTGCTTTGATGAGTCCACTTTTCAGCACCTCTTGAGACAGTTATCTGCCAATCGTCATTATATTCAATAGACTCGACATTGGAATCGCACATTATTTCTGCACCATTTTCAGCAGCTCGATGAGCAAGTGCCTTGGCTGCACCCTCTGCATCGATAATTCCTGTTTCCGGTGAATAGAGCGCAGCAATTGCCGACACTTCAGGTTCCAGTTTGTTGAGATGTTTTTGATCAAGAAGGACAAGATTTTCAACGTCGTTGTCACAGCCCTGATTGAACAGGTTCTCAAGCCCCGATAAATCAGATTGATCAACTGCGACAATCAGTTTGCCACATTTTTTATAGCCGATTTTATTTTCAACACAAAACTGCACAAGTTGCCGCCTGCCATCGACACAGCATTTTGCTTTCAGTGAATCTGTGGGGTAATACATTCCACCGTGAATGACTTCGCTGTTTCTGGAAGTAACACCTGTAGCAAGCTGTGATTCGCGTTCCAGAAGCAAAGGCTTGAAACCTGCGGTGGATAACTTGTCGGCCACTGCGCAGCCAATAATTCCACCGCCAACAACTGTTACATCAACAGAAATCATTCAGATTGGGTTGCCTTTTTCATATAGTCTTCAAATGCTACAGTTTTATAACTGTCACTTGATAGGTATTGCAAAACTGCAAGGAATACGCTCGCATCAGCAAAACCTGGTAGGTAGTTTATGCGCTGGCCATCACTTTGAAGAAACCAGAATGTAGGCAAACTCTTTGCGCCATACTCTGCCTGCAGCTCTTTCTCCTTGTCAGTATCAACTGAAATGCAGACAAAGTTATCTGTCATCTCTTTGATTACAGCTTCATTGGTGAAAGTTTCCTTATCCATTTTTACACAGTACTTGCACCAGTCTGCATGGAAATCGATAACAATCAGCTTGCCACTTTCAGCAGCTTCTTTTAAACCATCTTCGTGATTTACCCAGTTTATTTGGCCACCTGCAAACAGTGGCACTGCCACTACAATGAAAACAAGTGCCGCCAGAACTCTAGTCATCTTATTCCTCTTTCCACGGCCAGTTAGCCGGAAATTTTGCCTTGATTACAATTTTTCTATCTGTTACAGGATGCTCAAAAGAAACTTCCGCTGCATGCAATGCAATGGACCTGTCCTTAATCCTGATTTTGGAGCCGTATTTCAGGTCTCCCTCAATCGGGTAACCGAATTCTGCAAGTTGAGCCCTGATCTGGTGTCTCCGACCTGAAATAGGTATGACTTCCATCAAAGACCTCTTGCCATCCGAGTTCAAAACTCTGTACCGCAAGACCGCCTCGCGGGAATCCTTGAACTTTTGTTCGCTGATGGGTGTCTTGCCCTGTCGATCCTGTTTCTTACCCATCTGGTGAATCAATTTACCAGAAAGCTTGCTCGGCATACCGGTAACAACAGCGTAATAGGTTTTTCTAACCTTCTTATCACTGAAAAGTTTCGACATTCTGGACGCAGCTTTACTTGTACGGGCCAAAAGCACTATACCGCTGACTGGCCTGTCAATTCTGTGCAACAAACCCAGAAATACATTTCCCGGTTTCTCATACTTTTCCTTGATGTATGCCTTGGCCAGATCAGTCAGAGCAATAGCTCCACTGTCGTCTCCTTGAGTTAATAATCCAGATGGTTTATTGACCGCAAGCAGGTGATTGTCTTCGTGTATTATTTTTAGTTTTTCCATTCCAGTAATATATCAGACAACGAGCACTTGCGGAAGTAGATACACTGACTGTATGATTATATTTGCTGAAACAATTAGTCAAAAAAGCCGTAGATAAACGGTCACCCTTATTTAACGAGAGGTTTCTCAAAATGCGTTTTCTGTTGTTATTTGCCCTGCCTTTGGTTGTTCTAACCGGCTGCTGGCAAGCTGACGAGCCAGTCAGCTACCCTGAATTCAATTATCCTGAATCACAAAAAGTGGATCAAGTCGATGATTACTTCGGTGTTGCGGTTGCAGATCCATACCGCTGGCTTGAAGACGCAGACAGCGAAGAAACCGCTGCCTGGGTTACAGCCCAGAATGAACTGACATTCAACTTCCTGCACACCCTGCCAAAACGTAAAGAAATTCAGGACAGATTAACTGCACTCTGGGACTATCCAAAATATGGTGCACCATTTAAAGAAGGCGGCAGATACTTCTTTTCTAAAAATGACGGTTTGCAAAACCAATCGGTTATTTATATGCAGGAAACTCTGGACAGTGAACCAACTGTACTGATTGATCCTAACACTTTGAGTGAAGACGGTACTATTGCTCTGGGTGGTTTGTCTATCAGTAGAGATGGAAAATATATGGCCTGGGGAACCAGCGTCAGCGGCAGTGACTGGAACACATGGTATGTTCGGGATATTGACTCCGGCAAAGATCTGGATGACAAACTTGAATGGATTAAATTCTCCGGTGCAAGCTGGGATGAAAACAGCGAAGGTTTCTACTACAGTAGATACGATGCACCAGCACCAGGTGAAGAACTTGACGGCGCCAACCACTTCCAGAAAATGTACTACCACAAAATTGGAACATCACAAGATGAAGATGTTCTGGTTTATGACAGACCTGACCAGGAAGAATGGGGCTTTGGTGGATCGGTCACAGAAAGTGGCGACTACCTGATTATATCAGTCTGGAAAGGCACTTCCCCACAGAGTCTTCTTTTCTACAAAGATCTGCGTGACCCGAATTCAGAAGTTGTTGAACTAATAAATGAATTCAACGCAAGTTACGGTTTTGTTGGCCACGATGGTCCTCTGTTCTACATTTCAACAGACAACAATGCCCCAATGAAAAAGTTGATTGCAATTGACACCACCAACCCTGCGCCAGAAAACTGGAAAACTCTGATTCCGGAAAAAGATATTACTCT
>JAAESD010000444.1 GCA_024229695.1 bacterium | reverse complement strand
TGTATTTTCCCATAGCTGTTGCACTGCCGCCAGTTCCAACTCCCTGACTTGTATCCCCTGCTACATTTTGATATCCTGAGGTAAAGTTAGTTGTTCCCCAAGATACATTTTCTTGACCAACAGCAGTTGATCCTCCTCCAGCTGCGTGGTTTTTATATCCAATAGCAACAGTACTTGCTCCTTCAGCCCAGTTCTCTTTTCCAAGAGCTATTGTTGCATCACCTGTTGCATAGTTCCAGTTCCCCATAGAAACAGCATCTGTTCCAGAAGCAAGCGTTCTATGCCCTGTAGCAACAGCTCTATTCCCAGTTGCTCTTACAGACCATCCAACAGCAAGCTGTCCAATATTACCACCTGTACTTCCAGTTGATTCAGAGTCTCTTGGCCCAGCAATGATACGAAATCCTAAAGCAACAGATCCAACTCCAGCAGCTCTGTTATAAGCATTGGCTGTAAATGAAGCCCATCCTACAGCGCCCATTCCATTATGAGTCATATTCTGATCTCCACTTCCATTACCGCCCATATAAACAGGGTGTCCAGCATCATTAAAATTACCCCAATCACCAGCAGCTTGTGCAGGAGATTTTTCAGAAACGGTTAAGTCCGTAGACCAATCAGCTATATTTCCAAAAGCATCGTTAGAGTTTCCATTCCCACTTCTAGAGGCTCCTCTTTCTGAAGAGATATATGTTTGTCCATTGTGGGGATTGCCATCGCCATTTTCCACAAAGACAAGCGCAGGAGTTTTGTCGGTATCAGCCGGCTGCGCAATAGCATCATTCCCTATATAGGCAAATAATGCAACAAATAGTATAATAATTTTTTTCATTGTATTGTTTTTTAGTTAATATTTAAATTATTCTTTAATTATTTTGAAATTCGTAGTAGTATTGTTTTCAAGATTCTTTGCAGAAAGAATATATGTTCCATCATTTAATCCTGAAATATCTAATGTTTTTGAATTAGATTGTAATACTTGTTG
>JAAESD010000443.1 GCA_024229695.1 bacterium | reverse complement strand
GAGATTCCTTCCAGATGCAGATCCCACAAACACATTCTTTTGGAAAGAACGACAAGTTATCAAACTTCCGTTTCCTGGTGTGAAAGGTGGTGATGAACAAAAACGAGTAATCGTTCAAGTCCCTTGCGTTGAAATGTGGGGAGAACCTTGCCCAGTTCACGCAGAGATTCGTCCTTGGTTTAAAGACCCAGCGATGGAAGATATGGGCCGAACATATTGGAAAAAGCGTTCTTACGTTTTCCAAGGTTTGGTTGTAACTGACCCTATCGGTGGTGAACAACCAGAAAATCCAATTCGTAGGTTTATCATTGGACCACAAATCTTCAAGTTATTGAAGGCGGCTCTAATGGACCCAGATATGGATAATATGCCAACTGATTATGAAGCGGGCACTGATTTCCGTCTTACTAAGACGCAAAAAGGTCAATACGCAGATTATTCAACTTCAAGTTGGTCTCGCAAAGAACGTTCACTGAATGAAGACGAACGCAAAGCAATTGAAACTCATGGTCTTTTTGACTTGAATGATTATATGCCAAAACGTCCAACTTCCGATGATATGAAAATTATCACAGAAATGTTCGAAGCATCAGTTGATGGTGAATTGTATGACCCTGCTCGTTGGGGACAGCACTATAAACCTTATGGGTTAGATATTCCAGCAGGAACTTCTGCACCAACTACTACAACTACTCCAAAAGTAGAAGAAGTTAAAGCAGAACCCGTTGCGGAAACACCAGCACCAACGCCTGAACCTACACCTGCACCAGTAACTGCACAAGCAACTACTGATGCACCTAAGTCAGACGCGGCAGATATCTTAGCAATGATTCGTAGTAGAAAAACTGACTAAGTAAATCAACACTAGTGTGGGGAGTAAATCTCCCCATACTTTTATAACACATTAGGAGAAACATATGGCAAGAGCCTTTGATGCGAGTAAAT
>JAAESD010000442.1 GCA_024229695.1 bacterium | reverse complement strand
GGCCGGCAAAAATGTACTGACCGATCACACTTGAGCACAGACTCACAGTATGCTCCGCAATCGCCTTGCGATGGAACAGTTCATTGTCGGAAACAAGTGCGCCAATCCGCAGACCACATGCATTCCAGACCTTGCTTGATGTCTCAATGCCAATTCTTCTGCCAGTGATTCCAGGGACAGCTTCTTCAGTTGTGCCCCACACACTTGAGACTTCACCTTCTGTGTAGTAGAACTCACGGTATGCCTCATCGCTGACCAGCCAGAGATCGTGTTTTACACAAAGTTTACCCAGCTCGTCGATAGCATCCTGGTCATAATACTGACCTGTTGGATTGTCGTAAGGAATCAGCACAACAGCTTTGGGATGGTGTTCTTCAATGACTGCTTCAATTTCAGCAATATCTGGCAGAGCAAATTTTCCATCGTCACTTAGCTTGCGTTGAATTGAACAAGTTGCGCGGCCCAGGCGTTGGCAAAGTGTTTTGTAATTAGTGTAAGCTGCATCAATCAACAGCAGAGGATCTTCACTGCTGCCAGCTGGCCCACAGACTCCGGTAATCAGCAGCTCCATTGCCAGGCTGCCACCTTCAGTGATGTGTGCGTGCAGGTTGTCGGTTGGGAATCCACTTGAAGCAATGACGTGCATAAATGCATCTACACATTCCTTTGTCCCACTTGTTGCGCTGTACTTTACTACCCCATTTTCAAATGGAGAGCCCGATGCGTTGAGATTGTTCATCCGCTTCTGCATTGCCGGGTGCATTGGCAAATTAATGTTACCAATAGCCAGGTTGATTGCTTCTGTTTGATCCTTGCGATCGTCAAACATAATCTGAGCCATTCTGATTACAGAAGGCTGACGCGATTCAAACTGTGCAGACATCTTTGGCATGG
>JAAESD010000441.1 GCA_024229695.1 bacterium | reverse complement strand
CTGCTGTTGAAGAAGTAGAGGAATAAGATGCCAAGAAAACTGATTTATACTTTACTGCTGATAGCTTCGATTTCATTGATTCCAATGGGCTATCTATATAAGTCAACGCGTGATGTAAAATCGAAACCAAGAATTCAGGTTGTTTATGACATGGATAACCAGAGTTCATATGGGCAGCAAAAAGAAAACGAATTCTTTGCCGACAACATGAGCATGCGCAGCTATCCAGAAGGTACAGTTGCCCGTGGACAGCTCAATGAAGATGATGCCTACTATCGCGGCACAAACGACGCCGGCGAATTTATCGCTGACATGCCAGTTGAAATGAATATGGAGCTGCTTGAAAGAGGGCAGGATCGATTCAATATTTTCTGCTCATCATGCCACGGTCAAAGCGGAAACGGCGATGGACTTGTTCACAGACATGCTGCAAAACTTGCTGAAGGACTTTGGGTTCCACCATCGAACCTGACCAGCAAGGCCGTTGTTGATCTGCCGGTTGGCAACATCTTCAATACAATTTCAAATGGAATCAGAACAATGCCTGGACATGGCACTCAGATTCCGCAT
>JAAESD010000440.1 GCA_024229695.1 bacterium | reverse complement strand
TATGGATTACTTGCAGAATTTGAGACTCCACATAAGCTGGTAGATGCTGTTGAAAAAGTTCGCGACCAGGGTTTCAGTAAATGGGATGTTCACACTCCATTTCCAATTCATGGCATGGATGGGGCAATGGGAATTAGAGGTTCCAGGCTTCCATTTATTGTTCTTATTGGTGGGCTGACAGGTTTGGTCCTGGCAACATTTATGCAGTGGTGGACCAACGCAGTTGATTACCCGTTTATCATTTCAGGCAAGCCTCTGTTTGGTTTGCCAGCGGCATTTCCTGTGATGTTTGAGCTGACAATTTTATTAAGCGCTTTTGCCACATTCTTTGGAATGTGGGGCTTGAATAAATTACCAAAATGGCACAACCCGTTATTTAACAACGACAGGTTCCGCAGAGCAACACAAGACAGATTCTTTATTGCAATTGAAGCCGATGATCCAAAGTTCAATCTGGAAAAAACCAGAGAGATGCTGGTCTCATTGGGCAGCACTGCTGTTGAAGAAGTAGAGGAATAAGATGCCAAGAAAACTGATTTATACTTTACTGCTGATAGCTTCGATTTCATTGATTCCAATGGGCTATCTCTATAAGTCAACGCGTGATGTAAAATCGAAGCCAAGGATTCAGGTTGTTTATGATATGGACAACCAGAGTTCATATGGGCAGCAGAAAGAAAACGAATTCTTTGCCGACAACATGAGCATGCGCAGTTACCCAGAAGGTACAGTTGCCCGCGGACAGCTCAATGCAGACGATGCCTATTATCGCGGCACAAACGACGCCGGCGAATTTATCGCTGACATGCCAGTTGATATGAATATGGAACTGCTTGAAAGAGGGCAGGATCGATTCAATATTTTCTGCTCGTCATGTCATGGCCATAGCGGAAACGGCGATGGACTTGTTCACAGACATGCCGCAAAACTTGCTGAAGGACTTTGGGTTCCACCATCGAACCTGACCAGCAAGGCCGTTGTTGATCTGCCGGTTGGCAACATCTTCAATACAATTTCAAATGGAATCAGAACAATGCCTGGACATGGCACTCAGATTCCGCAT
>JAAESD010000439.1 GCA_024229695.1 bacterium | reverse complement strand
CTATCACCCAAGATGCAGCACCGATTACAGGAGGCGATGTGTCGCAAGCATACTGTACAGATGAGACAGGAACAGTGGACTTAAATAGTTTGATAAGTCCATTGAATGGAACAGTGACATGGAATCCCTCATCAAGTATAGATTTATCAAAAGCAGTAGCCGGAGACTATATATTCACAGTAACAGGAAGTGGATCATGTTCAAGCTCAAGTGTAGATGGTAAAGTGACTATCACCCAAGATGCAGCACCTTTTGCTGGTAATGATATCCCTGTTCAATACTGCTCGGATGATGCTGTTATAGATGTTTCCACCTTGTTGACCGGAGCGAATTCAGGGGGGACATGGTTGTCTACTACCTTGTTTGATCCTGCCAACAAGTTATCAGAGAGTTTTAAATATGTTATTCAAGGTTCTGGCGCATGTGTGGGACTATCAGATACATCGACAGTTTCAGCTTCAGTGCTAATCGATTTTGCTAAGGTAGGATTGGCTAGCAATTATATTGAGGCTTGTGAAGGACAATTAGTTAATGTTAGGGTAGTAGATAGTTTGGGCGGAGGTAGTTCTCCTGTTTACGAATGGTTTTTAAATTCAAAACCGTTGAGTCTTAAAAATATTGCTGCAAAGAATCAATATACATCTACAAACCAAATCGATACTGTCGTAGTTAAAATGATTTCATCTTCTCAATGTGGTAATCCTGAGGTTTATGATACTCTGTATGTTAAAAAT
>JAAESD010000438.1 GCA_024229695.1 bacterium | reverse complement strand
TATGCGAACAAAACGTGATCGTCTAATAGCAGAAACAGATTTCTATGCTCTGTCAGATGTCACAATGTCATCTGATATGACAACTTATAGACAGGCACTACGAGACTTGCCTTCTGGTAAAACAACCAAGGCACACGTTGATGGTGCTACATGGCCAACGAAACCTTAGAGAATAAACTATGGCAATAACTAAAGTCACAACAGGAACGATTGAAGATGGCACTATTGTTAATGCCGATGTAAATGCGGCCGCAGCAATCGTATCTACTAAACTAAGTGGTGTAGAATCTGGACTAGCATCAGTACAGACCTTTACTTCATCAGGCACCTGGACTCGCCCAACCGGAATTACGAAAGTGATTATGGAAGTTCAAGGAGCTGGCGGTAGTGGTTCAGGTAGTCCAAATACTGAAGATGTTACAGGTGCCGGTGCTGGTGGTTATGCCAAGAAATTTTTAAATGTCTCATCTATTTCTACAGCAACAATCACAGTAGGAACTGGTGGTGCTGGTGTTTCTGGAACTGGTGTCAATGTTGGTAATGCCGGCGGCAATTCTTCGTGGGCCGACGGAACAAATACTGTAACGGGAAATGGTGGTAACGGTGGTGTTATAACTCACGATACACCAACGGAAGGTGGAACAGCAACTAATGGAGATATAAACATTCAAGGCGGTGACGGTGAACCAAGAAATCTTGCCGATGCCTTTACAGGAGGTAGTTCCATGTTTGGATTTGGTGGTAAGGGTAAAGCTACAGGTAAAACTACTGCCGCAAGACCGCCAAGAGGATATGGTGCTGGAAGTGGTGGTGCATATAATCAAGGTTCTTCTGAAACTGGCGGCGCAGGCATCGTAATAGTTTGGGAATATAAGTAATGGCCTATCTAGGTAACGAACCACAGTTTGTAGAATATCCGTCAAAGTTTTTCAGCGGTAATAACAGTGCTATGACCGTTACTCTGGATTATGCTCCACCTAGTCTAGCATCCATTCTGGTTTTCATTGATGGGGTTAGACAGAATACTTCCGCCTATACACTTTCTGGTGTTTCACTTACCTTTACAGGGACAGTTGCCACAGGCTCAAACAATGTGCAAGTTGTACATTTGGGTATGGGTGTTGATGTTGGTACACCTCCTAACTCATCAGTTACAGCAGCAAAGTTTTCTGCAACAGGAACACCATCTGCCAATAACTTCTTGAGAGGTGATATGGCATGGTCGGGTATGCAACCTACCGGAGCATCAGGCGAACAAGCATTTTATGAAAACGAAACCCAAGTGGACAATAGTTATTCCGTACCGGCTTCAACAAACGCAATGTCTGCCGGACCAGTTACTGTAGCATCAGGAGCCACCGTAACGATTTCTAGTGGTGCTACTTGGACTGTGATATGAGTTATCTAGGTAAAGAACCACAATACACATCCTTCCCATCAGAATCTTTTAGTGGTGATGGAACAGCAATGTCAATATCATTGGATCGTATTCCATCTAACGCAGCAGCTGCCTTAGTTTTCATTGATGGTATTAGACAAGACACAACAGCATATACAATTGATGGTTCACTATTGACCTTTACAGACACGGTTGCCTCGGGCACTGATAATATTCAAGTTGTTATTTTAGGAATAATAGAAGATGCCGGAGCAATGGGTGACGAAACTGTTACTGTCGGCAAACTAGTAACAACGGGCACAGCATCATCTGGTACATTTTTACGAGGTGATATGGCGTGGACAGACGCACAACCTGTTGGTGGTATTGCTGGTGAAGATGTATTTTTTACAAATGAAAAAGAGATAAATAGTAGTTATACAATACCGGCATCTACAAATGCGATGTCGGCAGGACCAATAAATATTGCTAGTGGAGTAACTGTAAATCTATCTAGTGGATCGAACTGGACAATAGCATGAGTAAAATAACTGTAGATACCGTAGAACCGGCAACCGGAACCTCACTAACTCTAGGAGCTAGTGGAGATACTATTACTGTTCCAGCTGGGGCGACACTGACGAATAGTGGAACTTTTACAAACAGTGGTACGGCATCAGGCTTTGGTCTTTTCTCTGCCTATGCAATTCTGCGAGAAGAACAATCGTCTGGAACTAATGGTACAACAGTAAGTGGAACAGGCTCTTGGATAACACAAGTTATCAATGTTGAAGTTGATCCATCAAGTATTGTTAGTGTTTCATCAAATCAATTTACTTTGGGTGCGGGTAGTTATCTTATTACTTGGTTTACTGCGTTGTATGCTGTCAATACAGGCCAATCTAGACTTTATGATGTAACCGGATCAGCAGTATGTACTAATGGTTATGGTTCTTCTGAAACTGATGGTACGGCATCAAGATCAAGAATTTCTACTGGTCATGTTCGTGTAACTCCAAGTGGGTCAAATGTTTATAGGATAGAATGTAATGCATCAAGTAACTCGGGCCCTACTGCTTATTGGGGTGGTGCCGCTGGTAGAGGTGGGACGGAAGTCTATCGTGAAATTATCATCTACAAGGAATCCTAATAATGAGCGAAGTAAAAACAAATAAAGTCAGTCCAGTTGGTGCAAACGGCACTGTTACATTAGGAGACAGTGGGGATACTATTACTGTTCCTTCCGGTGTTACCTTTGCGAATAGTGGTACGGCAACTGGATTTGGAAAGGTGTTGCAAGTGGTTAGTGCAGTGAAAACGAATACCTCATCGTATGGTGGCACCACATTCTCTACTACTGGCCTTGAGGTAACAATCACGCCATCAGCAACATCATCCAAAATATTTATTATCGCGACTCCGAATATCGGCGCGCACATGGATAACAATTCTGGCTGTTGTTTTTTGCGAGATAGCACCGAATTGAATGTTGCAAATGCCGCTTCAGCAAGATCATTGTGGGCATCAAACGCCCAATACCAGTACAACTCATATAACACCGAATCGCATCCAATGACTTATTTGGACTCGCCAAGTAGTACATCGGCTATCACTTACAAAGTGGCGTACAAAATGGCAATCATCAATAACTCATCGTATCCCTACATTTATTTGAACAGAGGTATTTACGATACAGATAACGGTAATTACAGCCGCAGTTCCTCAACGATAACAGTAATGGAGATAGCAGGATGAACCACGAAGCAATCTATAAAACTCATCCTACTGTGGTTCGTATTGATGACTCCACGGGAGCGTTTGACGCTGCTGGTAATAAAGTTACCCTTGACCAGTCAGCAGTAGATACTGAAGTTGCAAGGCTTCAGACTGTACAGAATAATACTGCTTATGCCAGAGCAAGAGCAGACGCTTACCCTTCAGTAGCAGACTTTATGGAAGCATACACAGAAAAAGAAATTGGTAGTAGTTCAACTAAATGGGATGCTTATGTAACGGCATATAACAAAGTAAGATCGGATAACCCTAAACCATGAGCACAGTAAAAGTAGACGCAATATCACCCAGAACTACATCCAGTACAATTGTTATTGGTGCTGCTGCAAGTAATATCACAGCATTGACTTCTGCAACAACAATCACTATTGACTACAATGACAATAATAACTTTAGCGTGACACTTGCACATAACGCTACATTTGCTAATCC
>JAAESD010000437.1 GCA_024229695.1 bacterium | reverse complement strand
CTTCCAGATTCATAAACTGCTGCAAATATTGCATCTTTACTCCAAAAACCTGTTGTAATAAATGGTGCACCCATTAATGCAAGTCCTGCAGCCCACATGAATGCATAAGTTTTTTTCATTTGTTTTCGCAAACCACCCATATCTGTCATAAATCGTGAACCGACAACATGCAACAACGAACCAGCAGCCATGAACAGCGATGCTTTGAACATTGCATGTGAAATTAAATGGAAGAAGCCAGCTGTATAGCCATCTACATACTGTGTTGATAATCCTGCTACACCTAATGCCATCATCATATAACCAATTTGAGAACCAGTAGAATATGCTAAAACTTTCTTAATTTCAGGATTAACCATTCCTTGTGTTGCAAGTAATAATGCAGTAATTGCACCTGTCCAAGCAACAATTTCAAAGAATTGATCTGCTAAAATTCCTGCTGCACCTAATGCAAATACAAGTGGACCAATTCTTGCTACCAAGAATACACCTGCTTTGACCATTGTTGCTGCATGAATTAATGCAGATACTGCAGTAGGTCCAGTCATTGCTTCTAACAACCACTCGTTTAATGGGAATTGTGCAGATTTACCCATTGCACCACCAAATAGTAAAACAAAGGCAGGAACTAGTAATCCTTGAGCAGCCATCGCAGTTGCCCAATCAGTGTCACCCATTAATTCTTTAAATCCAAAAGTACCTGCAAACAAGAATATCAAAAGCATACCAGCAATCATCATTACATCTCCAACTTTTGTCATGATGAATGCCTTCATACCAGCGTGTGTTGGTGAATAGTAATCTAACATTCCAAGAACAGTACGTCCTTCAGTACCAACATGATCTTTCTTTTTATCACGATACCAAAAGCTGATCAGAGCATAAGATGCAAGTCCTACACCCTCCCAACCAAAGAATACTTGAAGTAAGTTGTCAGATAATACAATTAATTGCATTGAACCAATAAAGAACATCATCCAGAACCAGAATCTTGTAATGTCTTTATCGCCTTTCATATATCCAGTACTGTAAATCATAATCAAGAAGGAAATCCAAGCAACAACATTTGCCATTATAATTGAAAGAGGATCTGCTAGTACACCAGCTTTGATTCCAAGTGCTTCAATCCACATTATTTGACTATGAACTTCACCTGCTTCTAATGCAAGAGGGACTAAGGATGCTGCAGACACAGCACTCATTAGAGCAAATCCAACTGCAACATACTTTGTTGCATTTTGAGATAATTTTCCAATACCTGGCATAATTAATGCTGCAGCAAATGGAAGCATCCAGATTAACCATGCACTTGTAATTTCAAATCCCATTAATTCAGTTGCCATAATCTAAACCCCCATCACTCCGTTCATGTATGGAATAATTGTTTTCAAGAAGATATCAGGATAAATTCCAACTACAATTGAAAATCCTGCGAGAACCATCATTGGAATTGTCATGTACCAACTTCCTTCTTTGACATTTTGAAGATTTTCAGGAAGTTTTCCAAAGAATACACGTTTTAGCATCCAAAGCATGTATGACATTGTAAGTGCTGTTGCAACTAAACCTAAACCAAATGCTACGGCTCTAACTGTAGAACCTTCTGCAATTGCAGTTTCTAATGCACCG
>JAAESD010000436.1 GCA_024229695.1 bacterium | reverse complement strand
TGAACAGGTCAAGTCTATCGATTTTAAAAGTAGAAAAATGCAGTTTGTCGAAAAAGCAACATCGGAAGTTCTGGATGAGGTGCTTGGTATTTTGGATGCCATCGTCTATTGATATTTACATACAGTTTGTGATATAATCAAATTATCGTCCAACGAGTAGAAGTGTGCTTTATAACAAATCAGGGAGTTTGGTTATGCGTTTGTTAGGAATTCTATTATTCATTCCAGTTTTTGTATTTGCAGGTGTCGGGTTCAGCGACAGTGAACCCGGTATACTCGATACACTTTCCCCATCAATTACACTGACTTCACCAGTAGAGGGAGATTCATTTGAGTATGAAGTTCCTTTTGTCTGGGAAGTTCAAGAACATTCAATTTCTGAGGCAGTAGATGCTGTTATGTTAAGTGTTATCGGTCCTGATGAAACAGTGATTTATTCCCATGCTGAAGTCATGAACAGTGAAGGCAGTTACAACTTTACTTGGGAAGCAACAACTACATTACCTGAGGGTTCTTACTGGCAAATAGAAGCAACCGATGCCTTGGGTAACAGCGCCTTTGCAGCTGGAGGTACATTCAACGCAACTAATACTCCAGTTAGTGTAGAGCTACCGACAGTTCTTACTCTGGAACAGGCAAAACCAAATCCATTTAATCCACAGACAACAATCCGTTTTTATAATCCTAAAGAAGGTATGACGAGCCTGAAGATTTATGACATAAACGGCAGGCTGGTGAAAACTTTGTATCATGGTCAACTGGAAAAAGATTGGCATGAACTGACATGGCGAGCGAAAGGCCATGCCTCTGGAGCATATTTTGCCCGGCTCATATCAGGAAACGAAACCCGTAACATTAAACTTATGCTGTTGAAATAGGAGGTTATCATGAAGAAGCTAATCACAATTACAATTCTCATGCTTGCCTCAACTCTGATGGCAGCAAACCCGGAAGTTACAAATGTCAGTTTTCAGCAGACTCAAGATGGCACAGGAACTGTGCTGATTTCTTATGATGTGTCAGATGCTGATGGAGATATTCTGGGCATAAACCTTAATGCAAGCTCCAACGGTGGGCTAACTTGGAATGTTCAGTGTGACTCATTGATTGGTGCAGTTGGAGAAGGTATTACAACCGGTACAAATAAAATGATTTTCTGGTTTGCAGGAAATGATTATCCAGAAACATATATCAATAATCTTGTGTTCAGAATCCTGGCTGACGATAACTTCGGTCCAGGAGCACCTGATGGTTATGTAACATTGCAGACCGACAGTTTTATAATGGGGTCACCACCAGCTGAACCTGGCAGTGACTGGAATGAAAGACCTGAACATAATGTAAATATCAATCGATATATCTTTATGTCTCAAACAGAAGTTACTCAAGAAAGCTGGCTCACAATAATGGGAAGCAGCCCAAGTGCAAATGCCGGGTGTGACAGCTGTCCTGTTGAGCAAGTTTCCTGGAACGATGCAATTGATTACTGTAATGCACTTTCAATAAGTGAAGGACTTGATCCTGCATACATTATTGATGGACAAGAGATAACCTGGAGCCAAACCGCAAATGGATATTTCTTGCCAACTGAAGCAATCTGGGAATATGCATGTAGAGCTTCAACAACAACAGCATTTGCCAATGGTGAAATAACAGACTTGAACTGTGCCGACCCAGTATTGGATTTAATTGGCTGGTACTGTGGGAATGCTGAAAACCTAACCCACCAGATAGCTAACAAATCAGAAAACAGCTGGAATCTATTTGATATGCACGGCAATGTCTCAGAGTGGTGTTGGGACTACTATGAATATGGATATTATGCCAATAGTCCAGAAGATGATCCAACTGGCCCTGAAACAGGAACTGCCAGAGTAATACGTGGCGGTAGCTACAGTGATGTGGCCAGGATGAGTAGATCAGCAACCAGAAACTCCGCTCTTCCAGAAACTGTAAGCTCAACAACAGGGTTGCGTATCTGTAGATGGGCCGAGGATGGACCATCAGGAACTGCATACATCCAGATAGATACAGAACCAGATGAACTCAATGCGCCCTGGACAGTAACAGCTCCTAATGGAGAAGAGATCTCAGGTTCAGCAGATGACTTAATTACAGTCAGCTTGATGGGTGAATACACAATCACCTGGTTAGATATTGAGGAGT
>JAAESD010000435.1 GCA_024229695.1 bacterium | reverse complement strand
TTTATGGGCAAAACCTGGCGAGAAAAAACCCAATCGAGCTGGTTTTGCGCGTTGGGGAAGTTGGGTAAACAGTTACTGCAAAGACAAGTTTGGCAGACCTCTGTTCCTTGTCTGTTCTGCAGATCTTGCTGGCTCAACCAACATTTCCGGCTTTGGCGCAGACTATTCAGAAGACCTGAAAAACTACGGCTGGTTTGAACGCGACACCAAAAAAGATGGCGTAATAATGCCTCAGGAAATCACCGAGTTCCAGAATGCGTGCCTCAGTGTTGGTGCTGCAAGTGTGAATATGAGTGATAAACCTGAAGAAGAATTCAATGGCTTCTGGACTGCCAGCAGTACTTACGCAGCATTCTCATATTTGAAGTATGGCGCGATGCGTTTATACAGCCAGATGGCTCAGGACTGTGAACTTAAGCTTGGCAAAACAATCTGGGTTGCAGGTCACAGTGGCCCTGAAACCGGCGAAGATTCCCGAACACACTTTGGCGTCTACTCACCGGGTATAACTCAAATGTTCCCTGAAGGGCATGTTATCAATATTCATCCCTGGGAATATAATGAAGTGCCAGTTCTGTTGGCTGCCGCTTTAAAAACCGATCGACCTATAGTTGCTCTGCACCTCACCCGCCCTGGTGTTGAAATTCCTGATCGTAAAGCTCTGGGAATGGCCTCACATCTGGAAGCTGCCAAAGGTGCATATATCCTGCGCGATTACAAATCGGATATGCCTCAACAAGGGTGCCTGTTTGTTCAAGGTACATTGAGTACGTACAATCTGATTCAAGCAATCGATGAGATTGATGCTGCAGGCGTTAATGTAAAAATTGTTGCAGTTCCAAGCCCGCAACTGTTTGCGATGCAGAATAAATCCTACCAGGACAAAGTCATCACAGCTGCCGACAAAATGAATAGCACAGTTGTAACAAACCGTGCCCGTCGTTTGATGAACGACTGGAATTTCAACCCTCTTTGCAGTGAATATGCAATGTGTAGCGACCGTGATGATCAATGGCGCAGTGGTGGTTCAATTGCTGGAGTTTATGTAGATGCTCAACTTGATCCAAAATCAATTGCCAAAAGCGTAATCAGATTTGCAAATGATTACGAGCTACGCATGAACAAGATTACAGAAATGTTGAGTGCTGCGAAAGCATAACTGGTAAAATTTAAGCCCTCCGTTTTGCG
>JAAESD010000434.1 GCA_024229695.1 bacterium | reverse complement strand
ATTAATAAAAGTTTTGCAAGGGTACTTCCAAGAGAAAGAATGTTTGATTTTAGTCTAGCATCTGAGTTAACTGTTAGGTCTCCACCAAGAGTAGCAGAACCATCATAGTTAACAATAAACGCATTAGAAGAATTAGATCCTCTACCACCATTACTAGAGTCAATATCTCCATTACCAACAACAAATGCTACACCAGCAGCAGTTCCTGTATAAGACCCATCAGCATAGTAATACCCACCATAGTCATTAGGATCAACAGTAGTGTCTCCAAGCCCTGCAGCATTATTAACCCCAACAGCTAGCATTCCAAAATTATCAGATATTGTCCCAATTCCAAGAGCAGCTGAAGCTTGGTTTATAGCGCTTGTATATTTATTAGCTGAAAACGAGCTTCTGCCTTGAGCAAAGGTTCCGTGACCCATAGCTGTTGCGCTACCGCTTGTTCCAACAGCAGCATAGATATCTCCAGCTACATTTTGATAACCTGAAGTAAAGTTAGTTGTTCCCCAAGAGACATTTTCTTGGCCCAAAGCAATTGATCCTCCACCGGCTGCATGATTACGTTTCCCAATAGCAACAGTACTTGCGCCTTCAGCCCAGTTCTCTTTCCCTAGAGCTATTGCTGCATCACCTGTTGCATAGTTCCAGTTTCCCATAGCCACAGCATCTGTACCAGAAGCTACTGTCCTGTGCCCAGTAGCAAAAGCTCTATTTCCAGTTGCTCTTACGGACCATCCAACAGCAAGCTGTCCAATATTGTCGCCTGTAATACCTGTTGATTCAGAATCTGTAGGCCCAGCGATTGTGTGAAATCCTAAGGCTACAGATCCAACTCCAGAAGCTCTGTTATAAGCATTGGCTGTAAATGAAGCCCATCCTACAGCTCCCATTCCATTATGAACCATACCTTGCGATCCATCACCATTAGTATAAACAGGGTGATTTGATTCAGTAAAATTACCCCAGCTATTAGCAGCATCTTGAGGAGATTTTTCAGAAACCGTTAGGTCTATTGACCAGTCAGCTATATTTCCAAAAGCATTGTTAGAATTTCCATTCCCATTTCTAGAGGCTCCTCTTTCTGAAGAGATATATGTTTGCCCATTGTATGGGTTCCCATCACCATTTTCAACAAAAACTAGAGCAGGTGTTTTTTCTGTGTCATCAGGTGTCCCGCCTCCGGTATCATTGCATTCACCCGAAATACAATAATTATTAAATGATACCAGCTCTAGACCTGAGGTGTTGGTAATATTATCTGCCAAATCTTCATATTGACCATAGAATGATAGACGGGCTTCACTGCCAGGATCACCATTTAGATTAAAGACTATACTGCCCCCACTAATATCAAATCCTGTTATGGAAACATTATTGGCATT
>JAAESD010000433.1 GCA_024229695.1 bacterium | reverse complement strand
TAACAAAAACATATAGTGAAGAGGAGCTTATTTCTGGGACACTACAACAAGTTTTCAGCTTACATGTTCCCTCAGTAAATCCCGATGATTACGAAATTGTTTCGATCGTCAGAGATCTTAACAGGACGATTAGTTCTCATGACGACAATGCACCTTGGGCTCGTAGTGAAGTGTCATTCAACTTATCGCTGAATTCTGATTTTGAGTCGACATATTTGTCAGATCCTGTTTTTCTATGTGGCTCAGCAATGAGTATTTTTGATCGCAATAATGAAGATTTATCCGGGTTCTATCATCCTAATCGACGCTATGGTACTGAAGAAAAATTCTTGCAGTTTCAGTTTACAGCTTACGGTTGTCGAGAACCTTCTGACAACAAAATCCTGGTTCAAATCATTGACAAGGCTCAATCGGTTGCTTGCAGAGACACGATTGTTCTAAACCCCAAAGCGATACAAAAATTACAGTTAGGAAAGACTGTAGCCTTGGGTTACGAACTGGATATATCCAATTTTGATTCAGGGGAATATCTACTCTCTTGTGCTCTGTTTTCCGGGCATGGAAACTGCTGGGTAGCTGGCTTTACTATAGATCATTCACCTCGAGTAATCAGTTTGCCTGCTCATATACTTGAAGCAGTTGGTCGTATGTTGTTTACTGATATCGAACTCGATAACTTCCTGGAGGGTAATTACTCAAACCAGCTGTCTTCTGTGAAATTATTTTGGGCTAATTTGATGCCTGATAATCATGCAGGAAAAAATCCGCTACTCACTGAATTTGAGCGCAGGATTACATTGGTGGAAAATCAGTATCAGGGGTTCACGAATGTTGGACCGGTAGAAGATCGTGGCCTAATATACATGTTGCTTGGAGAGCCAGATGAACTTCAGCAGCAGGTAGTGCCGTTGAATAGCAATGATTTTAGTGAGGCAGTAGTTCGTGTTTTTGATTCCTGGGCTCTGGAACGATACGGTAGTACTGCTAATAACCAGAATGGTATTTCAAATAGCAGAACATCTGAAGCTGAAATGGAACTTTCTCAGCGGACTAATTCTTATGGATTCGCAAATTCTCACGAACTTTGGATTTATGACAGCACAGGCTGGCAACTTTTTCCAAACCAGTTTTCTGGAAAATCCATGGGATTGCGATTCTTGTTTGTTGACCGAAGCGGGGCAGGCACGTATAGTCTTGAATTGACCAACGCGTGGAAATCGGCATCTGGCGACTAAAATAGAATAACGTGTGACAAAACTATTGACTTGCACCGTTGATTTCCCCAAATTACACAGGTCACACTTCCGGGCTTTTTGTTGCGGAAGTAATTGTTAAGTTAAGAAATAACATTGGCTATGCGAGGTGTTGTGTTTCTATCTCGTTTTTGCCATTACGGTCCCATTCAGTTAAAGGGAGATCAAGCACAATGGCTCGTCTCGCTAATTTCAAGATTATAGTTTTGTTAGTTTTTTGTCTTGGTTTGTCTCTTTCTTCTGTAGCATTTGCTCAGGATGAAGAAGTAGAAACCGGTCCGAATTTTGAAGGCATCATGGCTACTTCAGATTCGCTCACTTTTGGCACAACTGCCAATGACTCAGCCAGCGAAGTACCTGTCGTTATCGAAAGACGTGGCGGTGTTATGGGAGTGATTGAACGCAGTGCGTTTGGTCAATCTGGTGCCGGTACTCTGTTCGTTAAGGGTGGAAACTTTATGTGGTGGCTTTTGGCTATAGCTTTGCTTGGCCTGGTCTACCTCATTGAGCGAATGTGGACTCTTAACAGAGCACGTACTAACACTCGCAAGCTTATTGGCAATGTTCTGACAACTCTTCGTGAAGATGGCGTACAAGCCGCTTGTGAAGTATGTCAACGTGAGCGTGGTCCAATTGCTGCTATTATGAACTCAGGTCTGCAGAAGGCAGACAGAGGCCCTGATGCAGTTGAAAAAGCAATTACTACAGCTGGTACAATCGAGATGGCTTTCCTTGAAAGAGGATTAATCTGGATTTCATCAGTATCAACTATTGCTCCATTGATTGGATTCCTTGGTACAGTTTCTGGTATGATTAACGCTTTTGAGGCTATTGCTACCAGTGACACTGTTAATGCACAGCTTGTTGCTGCTGGTATCTCAGAAGCTCTGATTACTACTGCAACCGGTTTGGTTATAGCTATTCCAACATCAATTGGCTTTAACTACTTTGTATCAACTATCGACCGTTTTGTAATTGAAATGGAAGAAGCTTCCAGTGAACTTGTAGATGAGTTACATCGTCAGCAGTAATAACGGGGCAAAGTAACAGGAGTCTGATGTGGGTGTTCTAGATAAAAGAAAGAAGAAACGTGATCCAGGAGAGATCCCAATGGCATCTACCAGTGATGTCGCTTTCCTGCTTCTGATTTTCTTCATTGTTATGCCAATGAAATCTGATGAGATTGGTTTATCCCTGGTATTGCCAGGTAAAGAGACCAAGGAAAACACAGTTAAAGTTAAGCAGAGTAATGTAGCTACCATAAAAATCAGTTACAACAATGCGATAACTTTTGATAAGCAGTCAATGTCTCTAGCACAGCTGGAGCAGGCAATCAGGGACCGATTGCTTGCTAATAGTAAGACCGTTATCATCCTGGAAACACACCCTGATGCTGATTATGGCATGATGGTAGCTTGTTTGGATGAGATTAAGTTGTCTGATGCAAGAAAAGTCTCTTTGAAGACTACAAAGATATAGGAGAGACCAGTGGATTTTGGTCGTTCATCACGCAAAGACCCGTATATTCCAACTTCATCAATGGGTGATATTGCGTTCTTGTTGCTGATATTCTTTATTGTGACAGTTGTGTTTACTGATGAAAGTGGACTTGTTGTCACTTTGCCTCGAGCTGATGCAGGCGAAGAGGGCATGAGAGACATGATCTCAAATGTCTTTATTAACAGCGCAGGAATGATTTCTATTGATGACGTAATAGTAACTGCACCAGATGTAGTTTCAATTATGGCTCAGAAAATGCAGGAAAACCCATTTATGATTGTTGCTTTCAAAACTGATAAGCAAACACCATATGGGGTTGTTAGTGATGTGATGGAGTCGTTGAAAGAGGCCAATGCAATTAAGGTCTTTTTTAATACCGATATGGAAATCCCTGGCCAGGAATTTTAGGAAGGGTTATTGATGTCCGTAGCTTCTTTTAAAGCAGTTGTAACAGCCAATGATCTGTTTAAGGCTCAGTATAACAGAACTATGCGCTGGGCTTTGTTGGGCGCTGTTTTCCTGACAATTATATTTTTCCTTGTCACTCCAGTGTACCACCCTAATCCTTATAAATTGAGGACTAAAGAGCTTGAGGTTCAGGAAATTCAGGAAGCTGTGGATGTACCACCTCCACCAATGGAGATTCCTAAGCCACCTCAGCAGGTTGAAGCAGCTCCAGATGATGAAGTTGATGATGATACTGAAATTGCTGATACTCTGATGGATGCGGATGAAATGCTTGATGATATTTTAGGTGATATTGGTGGTGGAGATATGTTTGTTGCTTCTCAGGACAAACCTGTACTCACAAACTATGCTTCGCCAGAATATCCTGAAATGGCTCGTGCATCTGAATTGCAGGGAACTGTTATTGTGAAAGTTCAGGTTGGTACTGACGGAACTGTCATACAGGCTATCGTGATTCAATCAGTTCACTCCATTTTGGACAATGCTGCCCTTGATGCTGCCAGAAGATGTAAATTCAAACCTGGTAAGCAGCGTGGTATAGCAGTAAAAGCTTGGATGGCTATTCCATATTCATTCTCATTGACTAGAAAGTAGTAACTACTTTTTTAAAGGCGGGCCTTGATGGCCCGCCTTTTTTTTTTCGATGTAATGCAACTGTTTTGCAAATATTTCGTTTAAGGTTAGTGGTTTGCTCTTGGCTCAACAGCCTTTCGAGATTACACTAGAGACAACTTATTTGAAGGGGATTTCTGATGAAAAGTGTTACTACACTTGCAGCTTTTATTATTCTGGTTTCAGTTTCATTGCCATTTACATTGATAGCTAGTGAATCTGTACCTGTATATGATCTTGAACAGTGTATCCAGTATGCTCTGACTAGTAGTAACAGATTGGCTATTTCTCAGCAGCAGGTATTATCAGCAAAGCATAATTACAGAAAGGCCAAAGGGTCTTTTTTACCTGATTTGAGTTTTTCAAGATCCAGTTCTACCAGTGAAAGAACTGATTTTGATTATGAGGATCCGTTTAGTGGACAGAAAAGCGACTTCGAATCAAAATCTTCATACAGCTCCAATTCTTTCAATTCCAATCTGGTAATTTTCCAAGGCATGAATAGATTGGGTGCTCTTAAATCGGCTAAAAATTCACTCAACTCAGCGAAGTCAGATAAACAATATAATAGACAATTAGTCGTCGAAAACACAGCTACTGCATATTTCGATCTTTTGAGATACAAGGAACTTGAAGTTGTTGCTCAAGAGGGTGTAATTCTTGCTAAACGGGAATTGGAAAAAGCTGATACTTTATACAAAATTGGTAGCGCAGCAAAGAGTGATGTTTTGCAGGCAAGAGTTAGACATAAGCAAACTCAACTCGATTTATTGAGAGCAGGTAACGGTGTAGAGCAGGCTTTTGCTCAGTTGGCTTATACTATGAATATGCCTCTTATGAGTAAATTTGAAGTAGACCGGTCTTTGCTTGATGGTGATTATCAAGTCGAATCATTGAATGAGCTGTACGAATTGGCATTGAATAATCGACTAGATTTGCAAAGTCTTAAATTCCAGATACAAGCACGTGAAGGTGATTTAACTTCTGCTACATCAGGTTTATTACCTTCATTAAGTTTATTTTCAAGCTATTCTAGAAGTATAAATGAGTCTGAATTTAGATTTGGTGCTCAGGAATCGGATAATCTTTCCTATGGATATTCAATAAACTGGAATCTGTTTGACAGATTTCAAAGTATTTCTGGTAGATCTCAAGCAAAAGCCAATAAAAGAGTCGCAGAATATAACCTCTCGCAAGCCGAGTTGGATGTTCAGTTGGAAGTTAGGCAACTGTTCAATGCTTTTTCAGAAGCAATCGAAAGACTCAAACTCAGCAGAGAGACAATTGGTAGTACAGAAGAAGAACTCAGGCTTGCAAGTGAACGATTCAAAGTGGGTGCAGGAACTATGCTTGAAAAGATATCGGCACAAGTTAACTTGACCTCTGCCAGGGCAGATGAAGTGCAGGCAAAATGCGATATTTTAATCAACTCGGTTAAATTGAATAGAGCTGTGGGTAACAGACTTGATAGTATGGCAGGCTCCAATGAGTAATGTTGAGATTCCACTAATTGAAATGACTGGTTTGAATCGGATCTACACTGTTGGGGCTGAAAAAGTTCATGCAGTGAGAGATATGGATTTGGTTGTAAAAACTGGTGAGTATATGTCGATTATGGGCGCCAGCGGGTCTGGTAAATCTACATTAATGAACCTTATCGGCTGTCTGGACACTCCTACTTCAGGGAACTATTTGCTTAACGGTCTTGATGTATCGGTGATGAATGATGATGAGCTTGCAACAATCAGGAATCGGGAAATTGGCTTTGTTTTTCAGACGTTTAATTTACTGGCAAGATCAACTGCAGCTCAAAATATTGAACTCCCGTTAATTTATGGTGGTGTTTCCGAGAGAGAGAGGAAACAAAGAGTTGCTGAGGCTGTTGAAGCTGTCAGTCTTACAGACAGAGCACATCATAAGCCAAATGAATTGAGTGGTGGCCAAAGACAACGAGTGGCAATTGCCAGAGCTCTTGTATGTAACCCGTCACTGCTTTTAGCTGATGAACCAACTGGTAATCTCGATTCTAAAACCAGTGAAGAGATAATGGGACTTCTTGATGATCTTAACAACAAGGGACATACAATAATTGTTGTTACTCATGAAGAAGATATAGCAGATCATACTAGTAGAATTATCAGATTGATTGATGGAGTCATATCAAGTGATTCATCTCTATGATTATTAAGCGGAACAGTGTTGCGATTCTCCTTACAATATTTGTGCTCATTGCAGTTTCTTCAAGTGATGAAGCAAGTGCTGGTGCACTGAGAGTTGAATCGATGGCCGGGATGTCAAACTATTTGGAGGACAGCAACTCAATACTGTCATGGCCTGGGGGGCAGTACTTTTATGCAGATTACTCATCGATATCATTTGGTGATCTGTGCAATACTGATAATTCAGAATTGTTTACTGGCTTTTTAATTAACAAAAGAGTAGCGGATAATAATGTAGTTGGTGTTGGGCTGGATGTAGCTGGTAATTTAGAGAGAAGATTGTTCAGTGCGGGTAGGAAATTTCATAGTATTTATTCAGCTGTGACCATTATGAATGACTCTTATGGTGGTTATGTCTATAGCTTTGGGCTGAGAAATGATTTCGCGGATAAGCTGTATACAGATGCTGTTTTTGGTATTGGCAATGGTGATTATGATAGCTATTTCAAGTTCAGGATGTTTTACTCTCCTGTGGAAAAAGTTGTTTTTGTGCCATTTGGATCCTGGTCGGAAGATAATTCTATAATCAATTTTGATAATTATGAAGGTGTCAACCAGAGGGTTGGAGTAGGTATTAATCTGTTACCTGATGGTGACACTCTGATTGCGTTGGCGTTGGAAAACAGTAATTATACCGAGAGCAGTTTTGTTGTCATGAGTCTGGCTGCTGAAAGGCGTATGAGTGCTTTGTTATCTTTCAGGTGTGGTTATAGACATCAAGAAGTTACGGATCGGCTGACTGCTGGAATTGCCTTGCATACAATAAGTTGTGATATTGAAGCTCTTGTGAAAAAAGAATGGATCGAAGATGCGGATTGTTTGAATCAATTTGAAGATGTGAATGAGGATATATCTGTCGGTCTATCAGTCTCAGTTTGGCACTAGAATAACTAATCCACACCGGCTCAAATTATGCTAAAACAAAATATCGTGGAGAACAGGGAGCATCTTCTCAGCTTCTGCAGGGCTCAGAAGTATTCTCAAGTTTGTATCGCTGCAGATTATACGATAGCCAGCAATATTATTGTCTTCAATAATAGCGTTGATTTTTCTACTGGTATCCACCCAGTTAAGTGGTGGTCTTCCAGCCAGGCTGAGACAACTCAATTCTGTGCTGTGAGTGTAGTGAACACCTTCGTGGGTTAGTAGATCGGAAATCTGGTCACCAATTGTTTCAAGAACTGAGGCTTCAGCAAGCAAACTCCAGGAAATATGGCTGCTATCAAAATCAACCCATTCCTGAAGGGGCACATTACATTGGATGCAGGAAGAGAACTTATCTAATAACTCAGACGAATTGCTTTGGTTTTGGATAGTGCATTCAAGCAGGGAAACGCCACTTG
>JAAESD010000432.1 GCA_024229695.1 bacterium | reverse complement strand
GTAAGATCTTGCTGAGCCTGCTCCATACGCTCCATCACATCCTTTGTGACCCGAAGAGCTTCTTCTGTTTGCATAGCAGGAAGTAGACGCCTAACCAACATTCATAGCAACCTGCCAGTTCATTGGGAATAGAAGCCGAAAAGCCACACTTCAAAACTGAATCTGAACACAAAAATCTACGAACGAGTCATCAGAACTATTTCAGCAATGATTACGCCAAGACTTGCGAACAGATTGCCAATAGCAAATCGCCTTCATCCAGACTACTTACCGCGATGCCTTTAAAAGATTATTTCCAAAAGCCAATCTGATCATTTCTCAATTAGGGAAGCATTTACGCGCAGACCACTTCACTCCGTGACCGCAATATCAACTGGAATCTGATCTCCCCAAATGGTCTGCTGATCAACAAGCCAATCCACCCGTTGCTGATCCAATCTTTCTCCTGGGATGACAAGGGGAATTCCAGGGGGGTAGGGACAAACCAACTCCGCTGCAATTCTGCCTACCGCATCAACAAGCGGCAGTCTTTGGCTTGAGGCCCGCCAAGAGATTCCGCAACTCTGAAACGGAACAGCCAACTTGGGCAATGGAGGC
>JAAESD010000431.1 GCA_024229695.1 bacterium | reverse complement strand
CGTAACCAAGCAACAACAAAACCCAGAATCAAACAGAGAAATTGAGATCGCACCAAACTCTGAATCCAAAGAGATTGAATCAGACGCAATAACCATCGATGTCGCCATCGTCGCAGAGGCGGGGCCTGATGATGACAATGACAGCTTTCAGATCTCCAACTCACAATCAGAGATGGTTCTGGTTACAAGTGAGGACAAAGACGAAGAGAACATACAAGACAATCTTCCAGAAGACTTGCCAGCTGACATTGCACAAGACCTACTCAAGAACTCGATTATGCGAGTGATGGTGCCGCGCACAGGAATAGGAAAGCAAACACCTCAAGCAAAAATAGACAATAAAACAAAAAAATCTACAATCAAATCCATCAATAAGCCTGTTGAAGTCGCCAAAATAAACGAAGGAATCAACTCCAAGCTTCAAGTCATCAAAGCGATCAAAGATGGTTGGGATGGCTTCCGAAAATCTCCTCGAGAATTTGTTGTCTTCACTCTACTAATCGGCGCATTGAGCCTAAGTTTTCAAGCAATAGGCAGCCTTCTCGTTAACGAGAACAACCCTATAAGCATTGGCACGGTAATCATTATTGTCTGCGCAAGCCTTGGCAGTGCAATTGTCAACCTTTGGGGCATTACAGGAATGATTCGAGGGTCCTGGATGGTGCTCAACGGCCAACGCCCTGATTTTGCTGATTTCATCCGCTGGGATGGCAGAGCTTATTTGCGCGTATTTATCAGGCAATTAGTTTTTGGATTCTTATTATTTCTGCTCATCATTACTGGCGGACTGCTGGCAGGTGGCCTGGCAATCATCAATCAGATTGTGATGTTCATACCAGTGATTATTATTGCAATTTTTGTGGTCATTCTGAGTATTAACCAAATTTTTCTT
>JAAESD010000430.1 GCA_024229695.1 bacterium | reverse complement strand
TTATAGGTATATTGACGGTTTACATTACTAAATAGGATCAGGTTAAATAAGTTATTCATTAAAATGAAAAGGTTTATTCCTTTAATTATGTTATTGATGGCGGCTCCACTGGCACAACCAGCACAAGCCGATTTAATTCATCGCTTAACCACATCAACTCAACTTACGGTAGATGGAGCTGCGACAGCAGCAACTCGCGTAGGAAGTACGTATAGTGTTAGCGGTACAAACATGGAAGTTGGTGCAGGAAACTCTGACGTATTTGGTGGTCTTACTGCTGGATCTGCTACTGCTGCAGCAACAATGAAAGCTGGTACTTACGATATTACGACCGACGGATCGGCCTTCAGCTTTTCCGAAAGTTTTACACAAGGGGATGCAGTTAACACTATTGGATCTGGTGTTGATGTGACCTCAGGTGTCGTAGCAGACATGCCAGCATTCGGTGTAACTACAACTCAAAGTGGTGGTGTAGCTGGGTCGCTAGCTGGTACGATAACATCTGCTGGTGTTTCAACACTAACTGCTGGTGGAGCTGGAACCTCAGCTACCGGACAATTCGTCAGTGAAGTTACTGTACGATAAATAAGTGAATCCAGATGAAGACTTTTGGAAGGACAACATTACTTACTGCTATAAGTGTGGCGGTTGCAAGTGTCATACCTGCACCTGCTCTGGCAGTTCCCGTGGTCCCAAACTTCCAGCAAGGATCAATGACCAGTCACACAGAGACCAACTCAACGGTGACAGAGACTATTAATTCAATTGACTATAGGACAGGATGGGAATACTCAGTAACAGGGGTCGGGATCTCCAACAACGGAGCAGCACTCAACCCGAATGTAAACACATCAACAGTGAATGTGACCCCAACAGCCGGGAGCACAGATACACTAACAGGAACAGTAACAAGTTCCTACGATTCCTTGGATTTGAACAACGCAGGAAGCTTCACAATATCAGATCCAACAAACGGGTTTCAGTTCACTCAGAGTTATCAAGGTCCTGGGATGACAAATCAAACAATAATTCAAAGAGTAACGTCAATAGAATCCGTGACCGACACTACCTCAACTTTCACCCAATAAAGAAATATGCGAGTAAGGTTCTTGTTGGTAGTCTTAGTCTTCTGGTCAGCGGCCCTGTATATGCTGAAGGGGTCGGCGGTGTCTCAGCAACTGCTAATCCAATAGCTAACTCATCAGGTTCTGTAACCAACCAGGCTATTCAGGTTTTACAAGGTCCGTATATTACTAACACTTACGGCAATCAGATTAGTTGTCAAGGTGCTACAGCAAACTTTACTCCTTACGTTCAGTTCAGTGATTCAAGAAAGGATCCTTGGATAGATTTTTATAATGAACCTCAATATGATATGACTGACTTTACAGGAAGAACAACAACTCAAACTGTTACTGTAAAGAACTATCCTTGGGAATCTTGGTATGATGATAGAACTCATGATGTTGATGGAGTTGAAACAAGATGGTTTGAAGATGGTGCAGATATGCAAATTGAAATGGATATAGATGGACCTGATGGAATACCAGATAACCCAGGAGATGTTTCATGGTTAAAACCTGTTCGCACTGATATGTCTGCGAACCAAAGTTTCAATGTAGGTTTATCTGCTACACTATCCTGGCCATTAGATGGGAAACTACAAGCACTCTGTAAGAAAGCAGCAGAAACTCAGATAGCACAGCAACAACAATTAACTGCTAATAAGAGATTGGACTTTGAGATTGCTCGTCTTAAGAATTGTGGTGAACTTAAAAAGCAAGGTATCTTCTTCCATCCTGCATCACCATACCATGCTATATGTGCTGATGTAGTTGTTACAAATCCTGGTGGACAATTAGTACCACACAGACACAATCTTCCTAAACCTACTTCTTCACTGCCTTCCGCAACGCCATCACAGCCCGGTTCCGATCCCGTTGCGCCAACCTCCGCTCCTGTAAAGACGGAACAGGATCTTTCTTCCCAAGAAGCCTCTTCACTTTTGCGACTACCTTCTTCACAGTCGGTTTTACCGTCTTCAAAAGGAGATCAGCCAGCGGCTTTGCTAGGAGGGCCGATGTCGCGGCGACTGCCGCAATTGTCGCAGTAGTAGTTACAATACCAGGATCAGGTAGATACTGCTGAGTCCAAGGAACAGGTTCCCATAAAGTAATACATTCTGTTTTTGTTTCGTTTAATTCATATCCTTTTACTTTCTCCTTACCACTCTGTGACAAGTCTCCTATTCTCTGCGCATTATTAGGAGGACAAGGAACATCCTCAGCAGTTTGTGGAGGAGTTACAGGAGGTTTTGGTGTCTCTGGAGTAGGTGGTGCATCAGGTTTAGTCTTTACACCACCTTCTTGTTCCTCTGGTTCCATATAAACCGTCATCCAAGTCAGTTCATTTGCCTGATAGTCTGGTGGTTCATAGTAAGGCATACCTGCATCACAGGCTACGATGTTCTGTTTAGGATCATCATTT
>JAAESD010000429.1 GCA_024229695.1 bacterium | reverse complement strand
GGAATTCATCGATGGTCGCGAAATCGAAGTCTCGGTTATGGGCAATGACAAAATAATGGTCTCTCGCCCCGGCGAATTGATCCCACATAACGAATTTTACGATTATAACGACAAATACATCGAGGTAGATCCAGATTATGTTAGAGATCGGCCTTTGGGTAAAGCATCTATGGTTGGCAAATTGCTAGGTGCAGATAATGTAGATTTAAAAATATTAGACTATGGAGGAGGCACAGGGTTATTTGCGGAAACATTGAGAAACAGTGGTTTCAAACACACGGATACCTATGACCCGTTCTCGGCAGAATTTAAAGAATTGCCAAGAAACAAATATGACCTAGTTACTTGTTTTGAAGTTTTCGAGCATGTAAATGATCCATTTATGACCTTGCAGACTATATGTGATGTTATGAGTGAAAGTGGAGGGCTGCTATTTTCTACCAGAATACAGCCAGAGATTATGGATCGAGGTGAATTGGATTGGTGGTATGCAGGCCCAAGAAATGGCCATATATCGCTCCACACAAGGCGAAGCCTGCGAATACTCTTGGAAAAAGCAGGACTAAAGTTCGTCTCTCTAAATGATAATTTACACTTTGGGTTCAGAAAATTTCCTGAATTTGCTGGCGAATTTGGCTGTGTCGCCTAACGAATAAGGATATGTAACGAATAAGGATATGTCGCGCGATAGCCGCGACATATCCAGTTGTTGAACAAGCCCGGTCAGTTTACTCGGTACTTATAATAGCAAATATCTTTTTTGGAATATCAGTAGATTGTCGGTCGGAAGCGAAAGACCTTTTTTCCGGACGAGCGAATGCCTTGTCCCGATAAAGGGAATTAAAAAATAACTCATGTCGTCATAGTATTAAACACGGCTCCCGTGTTAGATGGGTTTTTGTTTTTTTACTTCCTGCAAATGCGTTAACCCGAGCGCCAGTTGGGACGGATAAACGCAATGATGTGCATTGCTGCTTTACAGTGAGGACAGGTAAACGACGGTCGAGCCCTGGTTTCTTTTGGTTTAATCACAACACGCAATATCCACTGAATTAACATCAACATTTTTTTAGCATTGCCGTGTAAAAAGCCATAGTCACGTACGCGTCGAAATCCTTTTGGCAAGACATGCTGTAATAATAACCACAAGAAATCCTCTCCCTTAAGGGTACGGGTTTGTGTCTTACCTGACGTTGAATCGACATACTGAAACGTCACCTGACCGTTTTGATTAGCAATGATATTCTTTTCACTGATGACGCCGCGATACAAATAACGGGATAAGTATTTCAAAGCAGGCTCGCCTTTACCGACATGACGACAATCTACCACCCATTTATTCGGTAACGTGTCTGGAATCGATAAACCGGCGGAGGACAAGGTGTTCAACAAACGCCCTCGAAAAACCTCGGCTAAAGCAAATTCATTAAACAGGTATTTGCCCTTCATCTTCTTCCATTGCCGACGTTGTCGGTTCAAACAACCACCCGGTACAACAACGTGTACATGCGGATGATAGTCCAACCGTCGGGAGTGAGTATGCAACACCGCCGTCAACCCCAAAGATGCGCCGAGTTTTTTGTCATTGATGCCAAAGTCTTTCAGTGTACTCGAGGCGCAAGCAAACATCGCATTGTAAACGGTCGTTGGTTGTTGCCATACCAATGAACGCAGTTCATACGGCAAGGTAAAGGTCACCATGAAGTAGTCCACGGGTAATAACTTTTGCCGTTGCCGTTCAAGCCACTGCGTGGTTTCATGGTTTTGACAACGCGGGCAACTGCGATGACCGCAGGAATGAAAACACCGATGTTGCCGAGCACAGTCATAACAACGCAGCACCATCTCGCCATAACGTTCAGTGCGGCAATGAACAATCGCGTTCAAAACCTGTTTTTGTACGGGTAACAACTGTGCGCCATAACGCGCTCGTAAGGGGACGTGGTACTGTTCAATAATATTGACAAGTTCCATAACTTAATCCTCTTCTGTCAATGTCAAACGCTTGAGCATGCGAACAATGAGTTCACGGGTATTTTGTTGTGTTGTTTCTGTCAGTTGCGTATAGAGCGCCGTGGTCTTCGGGCATTCATGTCCCATCTCGGTTTGAATGGCGCGTAGGTTTAAGCCGACTTCAACCAGATGGGTGCCATAGCAGTGACGGAGTGTATGGATTGATACCTGTTTATGAATGCCGGCACTACGCACAATCGCCTGAAAGGATTTTTGAACTCCGCCCCTGTGCATGTGCACTGTAGCGTGATGCTGTTCATCTGTGTTTTTACCCGCTGGGAAAACAAACAGTGGATTGCGATGTGTGCACCAGTATTGGCGCAATACTTGTAAGCTCATCTCTGGCAGGGTGACAAACCGGTCTTTCTTGCCCTTACCTTTTCGGATATGGATACGCATGGATTGTGAATCAATATCACCGACTTTCAAATTCAAGGCTTCGCCGAGACGCAAGCCCATACTATAAACGGTGAGTATGTAAGTTTGATAGCGACGCTCTTTGGTCTGATTGAGCAGGCGGCTTATTTCATCGGGACTGAGGATATCAGGTAGTGATTTGACAACAGGTGGTTTGACGATATTGACCCACTCCCACTTTTTACCCAGTATGTGTTTGTAGAAGAATTGCAATCCATTGCGATCCACCTTGACGGTGCTCCAGGAATGGCTTTCAACTAATGATGAGAAAAAGGTTTTTAGATCATCGATGGAAAGTTTGTCCGGGCAACGGTCAAAAAAAGCAGTGACGCGTCTGACGGCACGCGAATAAACATCAATAGTGGAATCACTTTTACCTTGACGTTTGAGTGCGTTAACATGTTGCTCATACAGTGTTTCGTATCGCTGTTGTTGTGTTTTGTTCATTCGATAATTCCTCATGGTTATGCCCCCTCGGAGTTGAGGGGGGTGAGGAATTATCGGATGTTTAGTATTGAGGAGGGATTATTGAATGTTTAGAACTTCTGCCGCGATAGCGGCTTCGTTCAACAAAACCATCAAGCCGACCCGCTAGGTCGGTGGCTGAATTTAGGGTGGTGGCTTCGTTTGAGTACTATGGTGATTAAAGTTCAGTACCGCCAGTCCGCGATCGGCTTACGGGAACGTTAGCCCTCTTATACACAGATGAAAATATATAAATTTAAGGATTTGACTGATGATAGGAAGCGGTCCCACTTTCTCCAAATAGTGTTGGAAAATACTATCTGGTGTGCTCGTCCAGACTCTTTGAACGATGACGAAGAGTTTAAATTCAAATTGGATTATGAGTCTTCACCAAATACGGCTAAGCTTCTCTCTGATATAATTATTCAGTATGGAACCACCAACTATCTTCCACCTCAAGTATCTACATCTCATGCTT
>JAAESD010000428.1 GCA_024229695.1 bacterium | reverse complement strand
CAATGAGCTATACCCGGAAGTGTTCTTCACCAACTTCCCGTAGCTCTTTTCTGTATTTTTGGCTATATGTAACTGGTGGCCTAATTGACGATGCTTTACCGTCAATCTCAACCTGAACCATCTTACCGCTTTTGTTCCAATTTCTCTGTTGACCAGTATTCCAGTAGTAAGGTGCAAGCTCACCAGTGCCTGAAATTGCAACTTCATTTACTGCGGCTTGAAGGTCTGCTGCAATATCCAATCCAAATGCTTTTGCAATCTCGATGACTGTTTCGGTTCCTGTAACTCCTGCAGGTGATTTCACAGCTGCACTGTATTGCAACACACGACCTTCAAAATTGCAACGAGTTCCAGCAGTTTCCAGATAAGTTGCTCCAGGTAGAGTAACATCGGCAAAGCGAGTTGTCTCTGTTGGAGTCCAATCTACTGCTGCAAGGAATTCAATATTCTGGAACCAGGCAGTGGTTTTATCATTATCAAATGGATTCTCACCGATAACAATTGCGCCTCTGATTTTACCGTCGTCCAGCAGTGATCGTAAATCCTGATTACAAACTGCACCAGGTAGACCAGTTGCGGCAGTTCTTCCAGGCAGGAATGCAGGGTCTGCACCCATTACCTCAAGCCCGGCACTATTTGCCAGCATACGAGGCAACAAGATGTGTGCATGCTGATTGGAGTTGTTCAGTTTGGTAGCAATATTGGAGAAAGTTT
>JAAESD010000427.1 GCA_024229695.1 bacterium | reverse complement strand
GCCCCCTTATCTGGGGGCGAACTAATTAAAGTGTGTTGTAAAACTCGATGACTTCTTTCGTCTTTTCTTTGACTTGGCTCGGCTGAATAACGCCAAGATTAATCAGGTCAAGAACGTGACCGTTAGCGCAATCTTCAATGTGTTGTTTTAACTCCAACTCACTAGCCTCTTTCATTAATCGAGCAGCTAATTCACGCTTACCTTCTGCTGTGGTTGGATTCCACATTGCTGTATCTGCTTCTCGGAACTCGACCTCACCCTCACGAATCGCCTTTTCGATTTGGTTTTCCATTATTTACCCCTCGCAACATGCGCTTCAACAATTGCTTTCATGTGTGACTCAGAAACTACAAACATCTTTTCTCGGTCGCGGTGGTTAATTGCTGCAATGCCATCCTTCTCCACCGCTCGCCAAACCTTTTTGCAATCACTACGAAACTCAGACACAGTGAACTCTTTCATTATTACCTCTATCAAGTTAACTTAATCATGCGCCCCGTGAGGCGCATGGGTTAAGGCTACTTAGATAGCTGGCTCAGGCATTGGCATCCAATGAGTAATAACAAAGCCGCAGTCGGACTCATCAAAGTGGACTGAGTTTTTACCTTGCAATTTGCGCGAGTAACTACCTTTATTTTCTCTGGCGTGAATTCGATCCTTAATGAAGAATGAGCGTGTTACGTGCTTTAACTCAGGTGTATTGTGGTAATGCTTTGTAACCAATACATGCGTAAATGAAACCTCTGGCAATCTCTCGTTAATATCAATCCATTCACTCATTTTTCTCTTCCTTCTTCTCCGCTGCCCGTTGCTGCGGTATGGGTTAAATATAACAAATCTTACGATTATAACAAGTCCAACCAGTTGGATTTATATCTGGTCAGACCACCACTACCAATGCGTGACCCTGTAACGTATAATCACAGCGCACAATAAAATTACATAAAGAGGCGAATCATGCTTAGTAATGGCAATAACTACATTGAACCAAATGCAATACGGCTACGGGCCGTTGATGGTGGGTATTTCTATCGCGGCAAGGTTGATACCGATCCGACTTTCACAGCAAATCAGATACCGATTTATTACAAGGATGAGTCAGGAACTGAGCAGCAAGTCGAGCAGCCGATTTATCTGAATAAAGCTGGCGTACCTGTATTGAAGAACGGCAACGCATTCGAGCCTATCAGCTCCCCTGTGTTCTCGTTTTCACTTTTTGATAAGACGGGCAAGCTAATTGAATATAACGCCTCAACTGGCGAGCCTGCGAACATGTCTGAGGTTATTGAGTCCCAAGATAAAATGATGGGTTACACACTCAAAGGTAATTACGCTGCTGGTATTTTACTAGCGACATCAAGCGATTATGTATGGTATGACGGCGAGCGCTGGTTTGCTGTGAATGCTCCGTACACCACCACGGCAAAAACACCAGATACAGATGAAAATATCACGAATGACAATCACCATAAGTATTCATCCTCGACGATCCACTCTGTTTCATCCATTCAATCAGCCCCTAGATATATCGGTTATCGAATTAAATTGATCAGCTATCACACCCCAAACACGGCGGCGGAGTTGCCGTATACTCAATCGGGTGGTGATTTTGTCTACATGGATTACCCACGATCAATGCATGATGGTGGGTTGGTTATCAGCCCAACCGTGCCGACAACACAACCGTTTACCAATGACTCATTAACTGATTTTCTCAATGGTGTTGGTGATACCGATCCAGACATTAACGGGGTGTGGGTTCGGGTTGATGGGTGTAAAAATTTATCGACATTTGGCGCAGACCCAACAGGGAATCTGTTTTGCGATAGATCGTTTGAGGTTGCGCGAGACACGCTTTATGTCGTTGATACATTAGGACAGGGTCAAGTAGGCTGCTCTATTGAGGCAACACAAGGTGTTTACCGATTTGATTTGCCTATTGTTTATGACAAGGATTACATCAAGGTATGGGCATCAGGTGAAAACGATGTGGTATTTTGGAAGCCTGAGTCCAATGTAAGGACGGATTTGGGAACTAATATTGCACCGCTTCGAGATGGTAAAATCATTGACTCGTACAATGTTAACGCTAACGTAATTTATACACACCCTGATGATGCATTTCGATTCGGGTCTGAATTTCGCGGCATTCGTTTGAGTGGTAAATCAGACGATCCTGCGCAGTCATTAACAAAATATAACGAATACGGCATATATGCACCGAGAGCCGCACTGGTTACAACTAAATCTTTTAGCTGTACTCGTATCGGGCAGGTTTACTTTACACATGACACATGGAAGCACACAGCCGAGGATATTCAAACAAATTTCGGCGGTGGTGTTTTCCAGTATGAGGCTGATGTTGATTCTGATGGCAATAAATACCCAACGGGAACGAGTCTCGCAGCCCTGAATTGTTTTGCATCACGACCATTAACGGAGGCAGGCATATTTCCGTCCTGTTACGATTTTGACGGGCTTGATTACTCGACATTGACTGCATGTTCCGCTGATAACAGTTTTGAACCGTGGCGCATAACGGATTCAAATTTACACATTGATAGCGGCTCAACCGAAATTGCCCGATCATCGGCTGCTTTGGTTATTTCTGGCGGAGTTGTTGAGTTAACAAACTGGCGAAGTGTGTCTCCATCACAAACACAGCCAAATCAGGTTTGGATTAAGAATGGTGCAGAGGTTGACATTAATGGCATGAAGTTATCAGGCAAGGTAACACCTCAGCCAGATGATACGGGGATACGCGTTGACTCAGGATCAATTGTTCGAATCAAAGGGTACACGCCTCCGACAACGGGAACGCCGTGGGAATTTGTTTTGGATGGTGCTAATCCTGCAAAGTCTGTTGTTGTCACTGATGAGTATGGTATTGATCAAATATTCACACCATTACAACCAGACGGTGTTTACAATGCGCCAACAGCAACCGCATCAATCGGCCAATTGGGTGACGCCTCTCTGTCAATTAATACACTGCATAAATCACAAGGTCGACAAGCCTACATCCCATCATCCGGCAAGACGGCGGTAGCTAGTGGATCAGCCCCCACGGCAGCATGGGTTGATGCAATGGGGACGGTGATTGTTACACCATCGTGATGAGCCAATAAATAAACCAGACCCTCAATCGAGGGTCTTTTTTTATCCTAAAACCTGTATCTTGCACACTATTCGGGGATTCTTCCGATCAATCCCCATGTATTTTTCCGAGTTACTACCGATCACATTAACGTTATCTTCCGGCAAAAAACCACACTCGACCATCGCATCCTGAAAGAACTTCTTAGCCCCACCAACAAAGTTATCCAAGTCTGGCCCGTTATTCCTTGCTGCATAAAACTCGTAATGGCAGTGTATTTTACCTTCAACTTGATCAAGCCCATCAAGCTGAGGTTTGACCACTTC
>JAAESD010000426.1 GCA_024229695.1 bacterium | reverse complement strand
CACCAGGTTCGGAAATTTCTGCCAACACAGAGAGCTCAACAAGCCAATAGGAGTCACCACAGCTATTATTTGGCTCCTGCTCATCGTCTCTCTGTTCTGGTATAACTGGTTGTTTTTTTGGCCCGGCAACCACGCCTGGTTTCGCAAATGCATTGCCAACAAACACAATTATCAGCATTGTCAGTAAAATATAATGTAGTTTTTTCATAACCCATTTTCCTTTTGGTAATACAGTGGTTTATCGCTTCCCGAACACTTAAGCAATTGTTGCGCCACTGGTTATTTCGGCCAAAAGGGAGAAAGCTTGACTGTTTTTATGATTTGTTTGGAAAATATGATACAAAAAAGCCTCCGATTTTCATCGGAGGCTTTTTGTTTTATCTATTAACTTGCTTTATTTCATCAAGTTAGCCTGAATCCTGGCTCTTGCTCTGTCAAGAGACATTTGAGCACGCGGCTTATCAAGGTCGGAGCCATTTTCGGCAAGCCTTTTGGCTGCACGATCACGAGCATTTTCTGCTCGGCCAACATCAATATCTACAGCTTTTTCACATGAATCACACATAATCGACATCGCATTATTGGCAATTTCAACAAATCCAGTGCCGATAGCCAGATATTCTGTGTTGGAATCATCTGTGCGAATTGTCAAAACACCGGGAACCAAAGCGGTCACCAGTGGAGCGTGATTAGCTAAAACACCAAGGTAGCCGGAAATACCAGGCAGGATTACCGAAACAGCTTCACCTTCGTAGGCTTGCCGCTCAGCAGTTACTATTGTAATCTTAAATGCTTTTGACATTTGTTATCCCTCTGCCTGTGCTTTCTCAAATTTTTCGATTACTTCTTCAATCGATCCACACATGTAGAAGTACTGCTCAGGAATATGGTCATATTCACCTGCAACAAGTCCCTTGAAGCTACTAATTGTGTCTTCAAGTTTTACGTAGCGACCTTCCATGCCGGTAAACTGCTCAGCAACAAAGAATGGTTGAGACAGGAATTTTTGAATTCTTCTGGCTCGATTAACAGCTTGCTTGTCGTCGTCGCTTAGCTCGTCCATACCGAGAATTGCGATGATGTCTTGCAAATCTTTGTAGCGCTGGAGTATTCCCTGAACATCACGGGCAACATCATAGTGCTCTTGACCGATGAATCTAGGGTCCAGAATACGGCTTGTAGAATCCAGAGGATCAACCGCTGGATAAATACCAAGCTCTGCAATTTGACGACTCAACACTGTTGTCGCATCAAGGTGTGAGAATGCAGTTGCTGGAGCAGGGTCAGTCAAGTCATCGGCAGGTACATAAATTGCCTGAACCGATGTAATTGAACCATCTCTGGTAGATGTAATTCGTTCCTGAAGTTCACCCATCTCAGTTGCAAGAGTTGGTTGATAACCCACAGCTGATGGCATTCGGCCAAGCAGCGCGGAAACTTCGGATCCAGCTTGTGTGAATCGGAAAATATTATCAACAAACAGCAACACGTCCTGCTTCATTTCATCACGGAAGTGCTCTGCCATTGTCAGTCCACTCAACGCAACACGAAGACGCGCTCCTGGTGGCTCGTTCATCTGACCAAAGACAAGCGCTGTGTTCTCAAGTACGCCAGACTCGCTCATCTCGCCGTAAAGGTCGTTACCTTCACGAGTACGCTCACCAACACCACAGAACACTGAGTATCCACCGTGCTCAGTGGCGATAGCGTGAATCAATTCCATAACGATAACTGTTTTACCAACACCGGCACCACCAAACAGACCAATCTTTCCACCTTTTACATAAGGTGCGAGCAGGTCAACAACCTTGACGCCTGTCTCGAAGATCTCGTTTGATTCACCCTGGTCTGCAAGAGCAGGAGGGTCGCGGTGAATTGGAGCAAGTTGATCTGGTTCTGGCATGTCGCCTTTGCCATCGATTGGTTGACCCAGCAGGTTAAACAAACGACCAAGACTCTGCTTGCCAACTGGAACACTAATTGGTTTACCAGTGTCAACGCCCTGTACGCCACGAACAAGACCATCGGTAGAGTCCATAGCAATACAGCGAACAACATTGTTACCAATGTGCTGAGCTACTTCAACAATAAGAGTTCTGTCGTGCTCTTTGTCCTCAATGCTGATTGCATTCAGAATGTTTGGCAGGTTATCGGAATCGAATTCCAGGTCGACTGTCGGTCCAATTACCTGAACAATCTTTCCATAATTATCGGCCATGACCTTACTTTCTCCTTATTAAAGAGCGCTGGCGCCGCCAACGATTTCACTCAATTCTTGTGTAATTGCTGCCTGACGCTCGCGATTTCGCTTGAGGGTCAGACTATCTATAAGTTCTCCCGCATTTTGAGTTGCGGCAGCCATACTTGACATTCTTGCGCCGTGTTCACTGGCAAATGCTTCACAAAGCGCGATGTAAAAACGGTTGCGCAAGTAAAGAGGCATCAACACAGCATAAAGCTGTGCTTTGCTTGGCTCCCAAATGTAATCCAGGTTGCCAGTTTTTTCTTCGTCCTTTTCTGGAGGAACGATTGGCAAGCATTGCTGAATTGTTGGGCGCTGTGTCATTGTTGAAACAAACTCTGCATAAACCAGTTTTACATCATCAGCTTCACCCGATAGAAATTGGGTTGTGACGTAATCACTGATTGTGCGAGCCTGGTTGTCATTTGCTGCGCCGCCAAAATCGTCATGGCTGACCACAACGTTATAGCCACGCTTGGCAAAAAAATCACGAGATTTGCGGCCGACAGCATAAACAGAAGTTTCGATGCCTTCAGCAACAGACTCATCAATCAGATTTTGTGCTTTGCGAATTACATTCATGTTATACGCGCCACAAAGACCCTTGTCTGATGTGACTACAATAACAATGCGGTTTTTAATATCACGCTGCTGAAACAGTGGGTGACTGCTTCCACCAGCATCTGCTAATCGTCCCAACAAATCCATAAGCTTGCTTGAGTAAGGGCGCGCTGCCATCAGGCGCTCTTGACTCCGGCGCAACTTTGCAGCAGCGACAAGTTTCATCGCTCTGGTAATTTGCTGAGTCGATTTAACGGATACAATCCGCTTGTTGATCGCTTTATGCCGGCTCCGGCCACGACCTACCTCCAGTTCTATCGAGACGCTTTGAACGCTTCGATAGCTGATTTAAGTGTCTCTCTTGTTTCGTCTTCCAGCTTACCGCTGGTACGAATATCAGAAAGAACAGCAGAGTGATTT
>JAAESD010000425.1 GCA_024229695.1 bacterium | reverse complement strand
TAAGAATAAATCTAATCGGCTAAAAAACCAAGTAGAGCTTTACTTTTTACTGCGTGGATGTGCCGATTTGAAAACTTCTCTCAACTTTTCCCTGCTCAGGTGAGTGTACACCTGTGTGGTGGCAAGGTTCCTGTGTCCCAGAAGTTCTTGAACTACACGAATACCGGCTCCACCATCAAGAAGATGCGATGCAAAAGAGTGTCGTAACGTATGCGGAGAAATCCCCTGCAACTCAGCCAGCTGACCAGAGTACAAGGCTACTCTTGCCTGAACTGTGCGCGGGCTGATTCTGTTATAATTCCTACCGGTGAAAAGAGGCAAGTTCCTGATTGAACTTTTGGCGACGCCATCGATAACATCAAGAGCTTCTGCCGGTTGCAAGATATCCTTAATGTACTTAATCAAAACTGAACGAGTTGCACCAACCAGAGGTAAAATCCGTTCCTTATTGCCTTTTCCAACTATCTTTACAGTAGATTCAGCAAAATCGGCGCTACCAATATCCATATTTACCAGTTCTGACAGTCGCAGGCCCAATCCATAGACCAGTTCCAGCATAGTTAGATCTCTTCTGCCAATTGTTGTTGAGTAATCTGGCAAAGCCAGCAATTTATCAACCAGCTGTTCTGTCAAAAGTGTTGGCAGTTTTCTCTGGCGACCTGCAGATACTTCTCCCTGTAATGTCGAAGGAAGGGAATCGATTCTATTTGTTATAAGCAGGAAATTGAAAAATGATCTGAACGACGATAGTTTGCGAGCAATTGTAGCTTTACTTACGTCTTTGTATCTAAGTGCTGCAAGATGGTTTCTGATAAGATGTTTAGAAGAGGATATCAGTTTCCAGTCAGGTTCCGCTGCTGAAGTATTAAATCCGGCTATCTTTTTTGAATCGATTAGAACAAGTACATCACGACAATATGAAGAGACAGTCCGGGGACTGGCTCCTTTTTCAATTGACAGATATTGTTGGTAAGATGTGATGCAGTTCATGGCTCCTCCTCAACCGATTTGACTGTAACAGCGAGAGAGCTAATCGGCAAGTAGCGCTTTTACTGAAGCGTGTTCCAGAAATTCTGAAACCGATTCACTAGAACGAGCACTCATAGCTTCTTTACGCTCTTGTCTATTACGTCTGCCAGTTGGAAGTCCTTTTATAGCTGGCATTATTCCGAAATTCGCATTCATCGGTGTGAGCCGCTTTGCAGTATTGTCAAAGAGATACGTGAACAGCAATGACCCGACAACTGTCTCTCTTGGCCACGGTGGTAACGTAATTTCCTTTAGCTTTGCAGCTACAATCCAGGCTGTAACTAATCCTGATGTGATTGATTCAACATACCCCTCAACACCTGTAATTTGCCCTGCAAAATGAATATTGGGGTTATCAGGTAACGTAAATGAGTTAGTCAAAGTTTTAGGGGTATCGATATACAAGTTGCGATGCATTTGACCAAGACGTACAAACTCTGCATTTTCCAGTCCAGGAATCATTCGAAATATTCTTCGCTGCTCGCCATATTTAAGCCGAGTCTGAAAACCTACAAGACCGTATAGAGTCCCCTCTTTGTTTTCCTGTCTCAACTGCACAACTGCATATGGTCTTTTGTCACCTTTGTTAAGCCCCACTGGACGCATCGGTCCAAAAGCAAGAGTTTCCGGACCTGATGCAGCAATCTCTTCTACTGGTTTACATCCTTCAAAGAGATCTGACTTGTCGAAATCTTTTACTTCAGTTCGTTCTGCATTGTTAAGCTCATTAACAAAATTATGATATGTCGCCTTGTCCAGTGCAGAGTTCAGGTAGTCAGCATCTCCCTTATCGTAACGAGCAGCACGATAAAGTATATCAAGATCAAGACTTTCAACTGTCACTGTTGGAGCGATTGCATCGAAAAAATGTAATCCGTCAATCTTTGTCAGTTTAGATATTTCAGAAGTCATTGCGTCAGAAGATAGCGGTCCAGTTGCAATAATCACTTGTCCATGTTCAAGGGATGATATGGATTTAACTTCTTCACGAATCAGTGTAATCAAAGGATTTTCAGCAACGGCGTTTTCTACTGAAATGGAAAATTGATTCCGATCAACAGCCAGTGCCGACCCTGCAGGGACTGCACACTGTCTGGCAATTGCCAATAAGGAACAGCCAGCAGTTTCAAGTTCTTGCTTAAGAACTCCGGAAGCTGTAGTTGGAGCAGTGCTTTTTAGTGAATTACTGCAAACAATTTGAGCGAGACTGTCTCCAGTGTGAGCTGGAGTTGGCTGATGAGGTCGCATTTCGTATAGGTCAACTGATATACCGAGCCGTGCCAACTGCAGAGCTGCTTCACATCCTGCAAGTCCCGCACCTACAACAGCTACTGAAGACAATCGTTATTCTCCCGATTTTGTTACAGTTTTTTTTGTAACTTTCTTACGAGTTGTTTTCTTTTTTACTGTCTTTTTCTTCGCAGTTTTCTTTTTGGCTTTTTTCTTCTTTTTTGCTGGCTTTTTCTTTTTAGATTCAGCAATTGCTTTCAAAGCTGCAGCAAGATCCCAATCATCTAATTCTGCTTTTCTACCAATGTTTACGTTGGTTTCACCATCAGATACATAAGGTCCCCATCGACCTTTCAATACCTGGACAGGTTCACCAGTTTCAGGATGATTGCCAAGCTCTTTCAGTATTTTCTTCTTATGTTTGTCGTTGATAAGCTGAACAGCTTCTTCCAGTGTAATTGTGTACATCAAATCGGAAGATTCGAGACTAGCATAAATTTTGTTACGAACTACGTAAGGGCCGAATCGTCCAAGTCCAGCACTGACTTTCAAATCGGTTTCCGGGTCTTTGCCAAGAGCTCTTGGAAGGGAAAGCAGTTTCAAGGCATATTCAAATGTTACCTCTTCACGTTGCATCCCTTTAGGCAGGCCTGTTCTTTTTGGTTTGGTTTTCTTGTCTTCTCCAACTTCACCAAGTTGAACATAAGGACCATAAGGTCCTAATTTTACATAAACATTAAGTTTTGTTTCAGGGCAAACACCAATCGGTTCATCAGCTTTTGCACGTGCTGCCAGAATCTCATGGGCTTTCTCAGGAGTCAGCTCATCGATAAGCAGATCAACAGGTAATGTTGCCCGCATTTCATTATCACCATCACCACGGGCTGCAAAAACATAACTGCGCCCAATACGGAGGGTAATCATTTCTCCTGTTTCAGGGTCTGGGCCAACTGGAATTGATGGATATTCTATCGATGGCAATTCAGAGTCTATTGCAGCCAATAAGCCTTCGTTCTCTTTGTCGCCTTTATAAAACGCTTCCAGGAAATTTCGTGAATCAACTTCACCAGCAGCTATTCTATCAAGTCGGTCTTCCATCCCTGCAGTGAAACCAATCTCGATATAGTGATCGAAATGCTTGCGAAGAATGTGCAGTACTGCCATACCAACATAAGATGGCAATAGTGATCCCGATTTCTTTACAACATAACCACGAGTCTGGATTGTAGAGAGAGTAGACGCGTATGTACTTGGTCTGCCGATCCCCTCACTCTCCATCTTCTTAATCAACGATGCTTCAGTAAAACGAGCAGGAGGTTTAGTGGAGTGCCCAACAGGTTCAACTGAGTTTATTGGAAGAGTATCAGTTCCTACAGAATCACCTTCATTCAAATCAGGCAGGAATGTGTCGACACGTGATCCTTTCAACACTCTCATAAATCCAGGGAACTTCACAACAGAGCCGTTTGCTTTGTAGGTGCAGATTTTGCCATCGACATTGCATGTTAAAGCAATTGCAGTACGATCCAAAATTGCATCAGTCATCTGTGATGCAATAGTTCGGTTCCAGATCAATGTATAAAGTGCTAACTGATCCCTATCAAGATAGCCAGCGACTGAATCTGGTGTACGAGGAATACTTGTTGGTCGGATTGCTTCGTGTGCTTCCTGAGCAGACTTGGAATTGGTTTTATATCGACGTGGGCCAGAATAGTAATCTTCACCATAAGAATTCCTGACATGCTCTCCCATTTCAGCCAGGGAGCCTTCACTCAAAGTAAGTGAGTCAGTACGCATGTAAGTAATCAGACCTTCACTGGAGTCAGCAGTCTCAATACCTTCATATAGTTTTTGAGCAGTTTGCATAGTTCTGCGAGGAGTCATTCCCAGAATAGAACTGGCAGCCTGCTGCAATGTGGAAGTTGTAAATGGTGGGTAAGTACGTTTTTTGGTTTCTTTTTTCTCAACTGAAGAAACAGTCCATGGCTTATCTGCAAGTGAGCCACTGGCTATGGCATCTGCCATTTCCTGATCCATGTGAACTGTGTTTGCAGGATTTTTGGGTTTACCTGTAGTTTTGTTGAAATCAGTGCCAGTAATTAATCTGTCACTATCAACTTTGACGAGTTTGGCTGTAAAAGCAGTGTCATCACTGCCGATACTCGCCTCAACATCCCAATATTCAGAAACAAGATATTTTTGACGTAGTTCTTCAAGCTCTACAATCAGTCTGACTGCTACACTTTGAACTCTACCTGCACTAAGTTTGGTTCTGACTTTCTTCCACAATACTGGTGATAAGGTATAACCAAATAATCGATCAAGAATCCGTCGACTTTCCTGAGCTTTGACAACTTCAGGTTTAATCTCCCTGGGATCAGCAAGTGCTTCCGTAATTGCTTTTTTGGTTATTTCATGAAATGCAATACGTTTGACTGGAACTTTTGGTTTTAGCACTTCGAGCAAATGCCAGCTGATCGCTTCTCCTTCGCGATCCTCATCCGTAGCGAGCAACAGTTCATCAGCATCTTTGAGAAGTTTCTTAAGTGCAGTAACATGTTTTTTACTGTCTTTGGAGACTACATATACAGGTTCATAATCATTATCTACATCTATACCAAGTCTGGCCCAATCTTCACCCTTGATCTTTGCAGGAATCTCAGCAGCAGAACCAGGCAAATCTCTGATATGCCCAAAACTGGCAGCAACTTTATAGTCCGGTCCTAGAAACTTTTCTATTGTACGTGACTTTGCAGGGGACTCAACTATGAGCAGCTTCAAGATAACTCCTAATTTGCAACTTTAATTAACTTTTCTCGAGGAAGGAAAGTGAACCTTGTAGTTTTCATCGTCAGAAAACGAAAATATGAGATTATCAACAACATCAGTGAGCATATTTTTTGTAACAGGGCCCATCATTGTCATCGATGCAAACTGGATAATCAGTTCCATCTGGGACTGATCAATTCTGCCAGTTCTTGACAGCTCGAGCAAATAACCCCTGGCATCAGGGCTTAATGTATCTTCTTCAGCTTGATTGAAATGTCTTATTCCCGTTAATGACGGTTTACCAGACGCTTCAATAAGCAGACTCATCGATTTAGGTTCGATAAGCAAATCAGATAGTAATTGCTTCAGTTTATCCAGCTGCTTGTCCAAATTGTCTCCTCTTTCGGTGCCGAACGCTAACACAGTATCAATAATACGGCAAGTTAGTTAATTTCAGGACCCGCAACATTTCTTGAATTTCTTGCCGCTGCCACAAGGACAAGGATCATTTCTTGAGACTTTTGGCTCTGCCCTTTCCACTGGTGCAGGACCTGAAGCTTGAGGCGGCTGTTGTTGAGCTGCAGCAGGCTGTTGTACCTGTTTCATTATGTCAACCTCAGCATGCGATTCCTTCATATCAGTTGGAGCTTGAACCGCAGGCTGGTGTACCAATTCTGCCCTGAAGAACAGTCGAACCGAGTCTTGCTCTATGTTTTGCATTAATTCCTGGAACATATGAAATGACTCTTGTTTGTATTCTACAAGCGGGTCACGTTGTCCATAAGACCGTAGTCCGATTCCACTTCTCAACATCACGAGTTGATTAAGGTGGTCCTTCCAATGTTCATCGATAGTTTGCAGAAGGACGTACCTTTCCAACTCACGAGTCACATTCGACGAAATGCGTTCTTCTTTTGATTTGTAATGACCCAGTGCAGCTTCAGTCAATTGATTCATGAGTGCATCGGGACCAATTGTCATGTATTCGTCTTCAGGAACAGGAAGTGGGCTAAGAATTACCGATTGATAAGCAGTCGCCAGACTTTTGAAATCCCAGAAATCATTAGCTCTGTCGACTTCAATGTTTTCGCCAACAATTCTTTCCACATAAGACACAATATAATCCTGAATAATTTCAGATATATCTTCACCAAGCAGGATTTCGCGTCTTTGTGAGTAAATAACTTCACGTTGTTTATTTACAACATCGTCATATTCAAGAAGGTGCTTTCGTATTTCAAAGTTATGTCCCTCTACACGCTGAGCTGCTTTTTCGATAGCCTTTGTCACCATCGGGTGAGTAATGACTTCCCCTTCTTCAACTCCAAGCTTATCCATAATCTTTATTAAACGATCGGAACTGAATAGCCTCATCAAATCGTCTTCAAGACTCAGGAAAAAACGTGAAGAACCAGGATCACCTTGACGTCCAGCACGACCACGAAGTTGTCGATCAATACGACGACTATCGTGTCTCTCTGTTCCGATGATATGCAAACCGGCAGGTTCACCATCGACCACGGCAGTTTCTTTGGAATATTCAGACCCGTCAGACAGACCAAGAAGTGCAGGAATATTCAGTTTAATATCAGTACCACGACCAGCCATATTTGTAGCGATTGTAACCGCTCCACGTCTTCCAGCCTCAGCAATAACTTCCGCTTCACTTTTATGATGCTTGGCATTTAGCACATTATGATTAATGCCTTCTCTCTTGAGAAGCCGACTGATAAGTTCACTCACTTCAACTGTTGTTGTACCAACAAGAATTGGCAGACCCTTGTCGTGAAGCTGGCGAACTTCCTTAACAATTGCATTGTACTTTTCTTTTTTACTACGGAATACAACATCTTGCCTGTCATCCCTGCGAATTTGTGCATTGGTAGGTATCTCTACAACATCAAGATTGTATATTTCGTTGAATTCACCCTCTTCAGTAACCGCAGTACCAGTCATACCACTGAGCTTGTTGTACATTCTGAAGAAATTCTGAAGAGTTACAGTGGCTAGAGTTTGAGTCTCTTTTTCAACTTTTACATTTTCTTTTGCCTCAAGAGCCTGGTGCAAACCATCACTATATCTCCGGCCTGGCATCAAGCGGCCAGTATATTCATCAACAATCTGAATTTTGTTGTCGACAATTACATATTCATCATCTTTGGTAAATAAAGTGTAGGCACGTAGAAGTTGATCGACATTGCTGATCAACTCATTCTTTTCAGCGTATTTCCGTTCAATTTCTGCCGATTTATCTGCTTTATTTTCGATTGATAACGATTCGTCATCCTGGATATCCCCAATTGCAGTTGCAAGATCTGGCAGGACAAAGAAATCAGCCTCTGCCTGTGATAGCTGTTCCCTGCCTTTTTCAGTCAAGTCGACAGAGTTATGCTTTTCTTCGACTACATAGTAAAGATCCTGATCAGCTTCCCACATCGCTTTGTCGCGCATAAATGCTTCTTCTGTCCGTTGGACAGATTCCAGAACGCCGGGGATTTGAGTTAATTTTAAGTAACGTTTGTTATTAGGTGCACCACGAGATACACACAGCAATTTCAGTGCAGTTTCCTGATCAAGTTGTACATCATCGGAATCATCATCGCCGCGAATAGTTTTTTCCAGATCGGCAATCCATTGATTGACCATACGGTCTTGGAGTCGGACAACTTTTTCGACACGAGGTTTCAGCTCTTCGAATTTATGGGTCGATCTGTCAACAGCACCACTGATAATTAATGGAGTCCTGGCTTCATCAATCAATACAGAGTCTACTTCATCAACAATCGCAAAGTTAAAACCTCGTTGTACAAGCTGATCTTTATTGACCGACATATTATCGCGAAGATAATCAAAACCGAATTCGTTATTTGTACCGTAGGTGACATCGCAGTTGTATGCTTCTCGCCTCTCTGCAGGTGTCATATTGCCGATTATATAGCCTACAGTCAGGCCAAGAAATTTTAGGACCCCACCCATCCACTCTGCATCACGTCGTGCAAGATAATCATTTACGGTAACAAGGTGAGCACCTTTGCCAGACAGAGCATTCAGATAAAGTGGCAATACAGCAACCAGAGTTTTACCCTCTCCAGTTGCCATCTCAGCAATTTTTCCCTGATTAAGAACAATTCCACCAATAATCTGAACATCATAAGGAATCATGTCCCAGGTTATCTCCTGGTTCCAGACAGCCCACTTTTCTCCACGTTCAGCGAGCCTGCGGCAAGCATCCCAAACAACACCGTACGCTTCAGGCATTAACTCTTCTGTTGTTTCACCTTCTGCAAGTCTTTGCCTGAATTCATCAGTTTTTGCTATGAGTTGTTCATCAGTTAACACAGAATATTGTTTGCGAATTTCAAGAGCATCCTCAAGAACTGGTCGCAACTTTACATAATCGCGTTGCGATTTCTTGCCAAAAACCTTTTCCATCATTTTATCTAAAAACATTATTTCTCCCTAAAATCAAAATCTGGATCAGATCCAGTTTAAAAGGAATTGTAAAACTCCCGCAGTTACCAAAGGTATTGTAACATTGTCCCATCTGCCAGGTGTCCATCGCTCCATTGCAGTTGCAACTGTTGATGATATCAAAACAGTACTGAAATCTTTGGTTATGAACACAAAGATAATCAGAGCAGAAACAATAAGACAGGCAACTGAACCTGCAATTGTTTTACCCTGCCTTTTATTCACTACCGGGGTTGAAGTTCCATCTGAAGCTTCGAGCCCAAGTTGTTGTCTTCTAAACGAATAAGCTTGTCCAATGATTGCCGCAGCAGAATCTCCCAATGAGAGACACATTATTCCAGCAAAAGCAGGACCACTCTCAAAGAGAAGTGATGTTACTGCTGCTCCTGTTATCATTGCAGAGCTTCCAGAAAGCGCATTACGTTCATCGCTACGGAACATCATGGGAAAAACTTTATAAATCAAGTCAGCCCATTTTTTTGCCCGTAATCTTGAATAGTCTACTGCAATTATTAAAAACGCCAATAAGAATAAACCAGAAGAGGCCAATGGCTCTGCAACTAACAAAACCCAAACAGCCAAAAGACAACCCGAAAGATGTACTGCCTTGCGCTTCCACTCAACGCTTTCGCGCCAACCGCGTCCATCTACTTTTTTATCAAGTGATTCGTCTATTTTCACTTTACCAGGTTAACCTTTATCGTTTGAGATAAACTATTTCCTGTCATCGAAAATATATAACAGCCTGCAGATACTTTCCTGCCAACATTGTCTCTGCCATCCCAATTCACAAAATAGCTACCTGAATTGTATTCCCAATTATTAACAAGTCGACCTTTGATATCGACTAACTTCAGTTCGTAACTATCTGCTGCTGGAGGTAAATCAAGCAGGAGGTTTATGCCATTTTCACAATGTGTTGCAGAAATAAGATTCAATGTATCAGCATTGAATGTTGAACCCGCACGAGGAAGCACCGAAGAAACAATTTCGCCAAATTCTGTTTCAGCTCTTACCCTGAAGTAATCTTTGGCAAAACGGTCAGGCGCTGTTGGTAACTGAGATTGTTCAACAACCAGACTTTGTTGGTTGATAATATTAGTCCAGGTTATTCCATCGGTTGAGTGATCAATCATATAAGCAGAACTACCTGGGCTGAATAGCCATGACAGATTGCCATCGATATCAAATTCCAGATTGAATTCCTGAAAATTGTGATCAACTATATCAACAGAGTGAACAAGCCATCCCCTGCCACGCCACAAAGCATCTGAAGAAAAATGGAATTCAATTTTGTGCGGCTCTGTCGCTGGTACATCTATTACAGTCAACTTCCATAAAGGATATCCATCAGTTGTCAGTTCACCAGAACCTTTAAAAGAAATGCGTGATGTTTCATCGACATATCCGTCGGTGCTTACAAGGGCTATAGAAGCTGTATCTGTGGTTGGATTATTGGGAATTACGAAAGTATCATAATGATGAATTATTGCTACTCTGGACCCAGGAAGAGCTGTGCCCAAAGACATAATCGATGCAACAGAATTATTTGTATAGAAAATATCAGGCCAGTTTGAAAATGGTGTCTCGCCACTGCAAAAAAGAACTCCACTATTGTCTCTTACCGCTTGAGTTGCATTTTCCTGCCATTGCCATGTTGTAGCACCAATATTTCCAGGGCCAACAAGATATCTGTCTTCCCACTGGCCATCAATCATAAACGGCGATTCGTAAACCGTGTTTTCGAAAATTCGATTTGGCAATACCGGTAATTCGCTTAAGAATGAAAATGTAATGATATTTTCATTATCGAAATTGGTGTGTGTGTATTCAGGAACTGAGCCAAGTTTCCAGACAGATGTACCGGAATTAAAAGCGAGACCCGTCTCCCAGATAGAACTTCCATCCTGAAACTCGCCACTATTTTGATCCATAATTTCGAATCGGATTGTTTGATCAGAAAGTGAACGGCCAAAACTGTCAAATGCAATGTCCAGTGATCCAGCTGGAGGCAATACCGATTGCACAATAGTGTCAGCAGAATATTCAAAATACACTGCAAATACTAGACTTGTAATATTTGTCAGACTTAAAGTTGATGTCTGGTCGTACCACCAGGACGATGGGTTTGATAGTGGTGTAAATTCAGTGGCGTTTGAGTTGCCAGGAAACAGATCCGAAATATCACCAGAATCGGTTCCTTCAAGCAGATCAGAACTTCCATCTGCTTCAACTACTGCAACTCTGATATGTCTGTCGGGACCTGACGATGATTGGAAATCATCTGGTACATTTTCATCGATGTGATAGATGATCAGCTGACTGTCTAACATATGAGTATCAAATACGTCAAAGCCGCCTCTGACCTCTGCCAGATAGTATTCATTTTCTGGAGTGTTTAATTCAGGAGGGTGAAGCTTAACCACGTCGCCACTGTGGAGATGTACTTGTCCCTGGTAGGCAGAATCCAAATCAGTAACATCTACCCAACCAAGTTGCGCTGCACTGTATGCATCCAATAAGGATGGGGCTTCCAGTCTATAACCTGAAGCCATCAGACTGAAATCACCAAGTCCACCTGCGTTTTCATAATCTCCGGCAGACAAATACATATCATATCGATCTTCAAGGCCAAACAGATGAGCAGTCTCATGAGCTATCAAACCGAGTGAGTCATATGCAGAAGCAACCGAAAAGAAACGAGCTGTAATTCCGTTAGCCATGACCGGTTCTTCGAGAAAATAATTCAGTGGTGGTATTAAACCATCGGGGTTGCTACCGTAACCAGGTCCGGCATGGAGAATAAGAATACCATCCACTTCACCATCGTCATCACCTGAATCAGGTATATAGTCTGGACCATTGTTGTCAAATAGTCCCAGATGAACGCCTGAATTTACTGCGGAAGAAATCGATTCATCAGCAAGCATGCGAATCTTCTGGTACCCTTGCCATCCGATATCAGAATAATCTATGCGGTTGCCAGACAAATGCACAACAGGTGAAAGCGTAACCTGAAAATTACATCTGCCATGAGAAGCAGTGTTGAAATAGTTTTCAAGTGTTTGCCCGGAATCACCAAAAAGGATTGTAGATAAATGTTCTTGAATTGAACCCTGAAAAGCTGTGTCTGCAAAATCGACAGGAATTACTAAAAGCGAAAATGAACTTTGCGACTCGGAACGTCGGCTAAGTCTTATCTCATGTAGTTCATCAGACTCAATAATGGCTTCGGCAAATACGGTCGTCCCAAATAGGACGACCGAGATTAAAACCAGATTTGAAAGCCATTTTCTATTCAACGTCATTCCCACTCGATAGTACTTGGTGGCTTGCTACTTATGTCATAAACCACTCTATTTACACCCTTAACTTCATTGATGATTTTGTTGCTCACTTTAGCCAGAACTTCAGCAGGGATTCTAGACCAGTCAGCAGTCATTCCGTCCTGACTCGTAACAGCTCTCAGCGCAACAACTGATTCATAAGTCCTCTGATCACCCATCACGCCAACAGTTTGCACAGGTAGTAATATTGTGCCAGCCTGCCAGATATTTGAATACTCACCAGAATCCAGAAGTTCCTGAATATATATGTGATCAGCAGCCTGAAGCATCTCGACCTTAGCGGGAGTTACTTCCCCGAGAATCCTAACTGCCAGTCCTGGGCCAGGGAAAGGATGCCGCATCAATAAATTATCGGGAATCCCCAAACTTTTGCCAACTTTTCGAACCTCATCCTTGAACAGATCTTGTAACGGTTCAATCAACTCGAAACCAAGTTCTGCTGGCAGCCCACCAACATTATGATGTGACTTGATTACATGTGACGGACCATTAACAGAAACCGATTCTATTCTGTCAGGATAAAGAGTTCCCTGAGCAAGAAAATGGAATTCCCCTAGAGTTTCAGCAGTTTTCTTGAAAATATCAATGAATGTCCCACCGATAGCTTTTCGCTTTTTCTCAGGATCGGAAATTCCCGCAAGTGCGGTAAAGAATTCATCCTTGGCATCGACACTCACAATTGGTCTGCTTAAAAAACTGTTCAGATCTGACTCAACATTTTGAGCTTCTTCATATCGCAGGACACCATTATCAACGAAAACACAATGCAATTGATCTCCAATTGCCTTGTCCAGGATTGTAGCAACTACAGTTGAGTCTACTCCACCAGATACTCCACAGAGTACATGTCGATCCCCTACTCTCTCTTTGATTTCAGAAATTGTCTCTTCTACAAATGCCGACGGAGACCACTTTTCCGTAATCCCGCAAATGTCACGCGTAAAGTTTTCAAGCATCTGCATACCGTGATCGCTATG
>JAAESD010000424.1 GCA_024229695.1 bacterium | reverse complement strand
TGCATCTTTTGAAGTAATTGTTGTAGATGACGGGTCCACTGACAACACTCCAGAAATACTCCAACAATACCAGGACAAAATTAAAGTTATAAGAATTGAAAATAGTGGTGGTCCCTCCCAACCTCGAAATGTTGGCATAAAAGCAGCTACCAGCGACTTGGTTTCCCTGTTTGATTCCGATGACCTCATGCTCCCCGGAACGCTCTCAGCTGCACAACGTGCCTTTGAGCAACACTCAGAGATAGACCTATTACATTGTGATGCGAAAATCATCGACAAAGACAACAACCAGGTCAGTAGCAGTCTGCTTAACAGGTACACTTCTTTTAGAATCACCTATCAACCAATCGATTTGCCAAATGTTTCAACAGCAAAAGGTGAAGACCTTTATCATTCACTTATAAAGAGCAATTTTATATGTACTTCCAGTGTTGTGGCAAAGAGATCTGTACTGCTTGATGCAGGTGGCTTTGATGAGAGCCTGCTTAATGGCGACGACAGAGATATGTGGCTGAAACTTGCTCACAGTGGTTGTACTTTTGCTTTCCGTGATGATTTCTCTCACTGCTA
>JAAESD010000423.1 GCA_024229695.1 bacterium | reverse complement strand
TGGAGTAATCAGATCAGGATTATAATAAAGTCCCTGTCCAGGTAACACTTTCCAGTCATCAAAGCCCTGAGGCTTACCCTTCAGATGCGATTTTCCATAAAGGGCAGTTGTGTATCCTGCCTTCCTGAGAATTTTGGGAAAGGTTTGCTGGTTCCAATTAAAGGAATTCCCATTGTTCATGAAACCGTTCTTGTGACTGTGCTTTCCAGTCATAATTACAGCACGGCTAGGCCCACAAATCGAATTAGTGCAGAAGCTGTTCTCAAAGAGCATTCCCTGTGCAGCCAACTCATCTATCCTTGGGGTCGGATCAATGGACTTCAACCACCCATTGTATGAACCGATAGCATGCGGGGCATGATCGTCTGAAAAAATAAAAACAATATTTGGTCTCTCTGCATCATCGGATTGATTAGCTGAAAAATTCAATGCCGAAAAAATTAGGAGCAGTATGAATGAACTTATTCTTGTCATAAAAATTGAGGTTATGATTATATGGGAATTATCTGA
>JAAESD010000422.1 GCA_024229695.1 bacterium | reverse complement strand
TTCACTAAATTTTTCTAAATTACTATCATTTTTCGACTAATAGCATCGTAAAATCAAGAATTACTAATACGAGGAATCTTTCTGTTTCTGCATGGAGGTATTGACTTACCTAAGATGTTATTTATACCTCTCCACCGCACTAACAACCTTAAACTCAGGCGCACCACCAACATTATCTGCTAACCACTTCTTCTCTGCTTCCAATTCAGACGGATTGATAAATGTATGCCAGACTTTTCGCGCTGGCTCCCACCTGTACTTTCTCTCTTTTAAAATATCTTTGGTTGCAAACGGCGAGTCCCAGGCGATTACATGAACAGTTCCAGCTGCAGCTGAGTCACGTAGATACTTCAACGGCAATGTTCCATCATCAAAAGGAATTGCCAGCAGATGTAAAAGCGCTAGACAATCTTCATCGGCACGATGCGCTCCAAAAAATAGTCCGCCTTTATTTTTCAATAGACATCCAAGCTTCTTGCACTCAAATCCTTGATCGCTCCATGGCACTTCTTTCCAGGAGCAGCCCCACGCTTTGCCATCGATTTCAGGTATTGTTTTCTCAACAAACGGCCTGTCAAATCCTGCATTATGGGCAATAATCAGACCCGCTTTTTCAAACTCGCTGATGATCAGTTCTTTATCCAGGGTCTTGCCTGCAACCATCTCATCTGTGATGCCGGTCAAGTTGGTGATTTCCTGTGGAATTGGTTTAGAGGGTTGCTGGAACATATCGATCGGTTCAAAAACATCGGCAACTTCGCCAGTGTCAGGATTGAACATGAACGATACCATTGCCAGCTCAATAACTTCACATTTTTCACAATCAAAACCGGTTGTCTCAACATCCAGAACCATTGCTCGTTTCAACTCTACACCTGGATGCTCGGAATATTTATCCCGATGCTCAAGTTTCCGCAGAACCTTGTAATCACCTGATTCTTCAAGTGCTTTTATCATCTGTTCCGGAGTCATGATTGCCTCTTTATAAATTGAAGTTATTGCCTGTTGTTAACAGTATACCTGAGGAAGTATCTGAGGCAAACACAAAATTATCATGCAATATATACTTGACATATTGCAACATATGTCTTACATTACACAAATGGAAAAAATACAATTTGAAAACGACCTTAAACTCGCAAGAGTTACTATCAATCTCTCTCAGGCAGAACTTGCCGATGCTGTTGGGGTGACCCGCCAGACCATCGGACTGATAGAGGCTGGCAAATACAACCCGACCATAAAGCTGTGCCTTGCACTGGCCCAGGCTACCAATAAAACTCTGAATGAACTGTTTTGGATTAAAGGGGAACGCTGATGTTATTTGAAAAACTGCAACGCGATGAACGCACTCTATCGGAGGCTGGCAAACTTGGCAGCGTATGGCTTGGCATAACCCAAATCATGTTGGCTGGAGTTGTTTTTTATCGACTATATGTTCTGAACCAACCCGATGAGCAGTTAAATGACTTCAGAACAGTTCTCGCCATCTCAATCTTCGGTCATATTTTCATGCAACTGATGTTTGGTGGCCTGCTGCCAATGCCAACTAAAAAAGGTATGCTGGTTCTTTACCTGATTCTTGCTGGAGCGATTTCTGGAGTCTGCCTGGCTATCTACGGAATGCCTGCTGCATCCGAGTGGCAAAACACATGGCTACCTGCACTACTTGGACCAGCTCTGCTGGTTGGCGCATACAGTTTTGTAGCATGGCTTGGTAAACGAAGAATAGAAAAGATGATTGAGGGTTAATTCACCTGGACTCTTTGCATTGCTCTCTGGTCGTCGGGCTTCAGCTTCAACAATTGTTTCCAGGCAGTCAGCGCTTCATCAGTTTTGCCTTGCTGATCAAGCAACGATGCAAGATTGCCCCACGCCTGCCAATAATCCGGTTGCTGTTGAACAACATTCCTGAATGCGATAATCGCATTCTCCGGATCTGCAAGCTGCATAAAACACATACCAGTTCCAAAGACAACCTGTGGACTATCGCCAGCAATTCTGAACTGTTTCAAAGCCGATTGCGGATCACCGCTTCCCAACAAAGCCCAGCCCAGGAGTGATCTGCCGTGCGTGTCATCGGGCAAACGTTCAACCCATTGTTGATACAATTTCACTACACCGACAATATCCTGATGCCTTGTATAAATCTCGCCACGCATCTTAAAAACCTGGGCCAACGTCTGGTCATGAGACCTGTGTTGCCATTCTTCATCGGCAGCAATGGCCTGATCGTAAGCAGTGGCAGCTTCACTATACATTTCACTTTGAATGTAACTGTTACCCAGGGTTCGATAACTGTTGAACATGGAAGGGTCATCTGGTGCGACAGCAGAAAAACCACTGACCAGGAAAGCAAGCAGTGCAACAAAAATCACTTTTGCAGGCAACGGTTTTTTAGCTCTTACAGATCGATAGATAAGCTCTGCCCCACCAGCAGCAGGTACAACCAACCACATCATCAACGGCAATCTGAATCTGGCGTTTATAAAAAATGGGAACATGGAAAGTGCCAACAGAATGACACCATACCAGATCAATCTTCGTTGCTGAGAACGTGAAACTCCGACAACAGCCAAAGTCAGAACAAATGCCCAGCTGCACCATGAAAGCCAGCTGACAACCGGTGCACGATCACGCCAGAAATCGAGATTCTTATTGTTGGAGTATTCCTTGCCAGCAAGAACCAGCCGTAGTTTGTTAACATACAATTTGAACGCACTACCCGGATTTTCTGTCAACCATTTCAGCCCGGAATTTCCAAACCATTTATCGGCCTGTGACAGATTCATTCGCTTGCCGCTCTGTCTTGAAGCAAGCGCAATTACATCGGCGGACTCCCCTTGCCAGTCAGCCGGCAGTCCAGGCAAAAAGGCAACTCTGCCATCGCTGTATTGATTGTTACCGATGTAAAAATTCGTTCCGCCAGAAACCGCAATCGGTGACAAGGCAGCCCCAGTAGTTGCGTTATGAATTGTTACGGGAATTATTGGTAACAGAAGTGCAATCAAAATCAGAACTCTGTTTTGTTTGCGGAAAAACAGAAGAGGCAAAAGTATCAAGGCGATTGGTCTGAATACAGTTGCAACACCGAGCATCAACCCAAGAGCGAGTGAACGTTTTTTTGATTCCGGTCCAGTTAAAAGCCAAAGCACAGCAGACAACATCGATGCAAAGATTGCAGCATCCAACAACTCGCCCGCAAACCAGACACCGGTCCAAAGTATCGCAGTTATTATGCCGCTGATCCATCCTGCAACTGTTCCCCACAACCTGTGCGCAGTCAGAGCATTGAACCCGGCAGCCAGAGATGCAAACAGAGCCAGAACCAGTTGGACTGGGAATCGAGCACTGTCAAACAGGCCATACAATCCGCCCAACAGATATGTAAAACCAGGCGCTCTGAAAAACGGTTCGTTGCCCGGCCAGTTACCAGACAGAAGTTCAACCGCCCACTTGTGGTTAACAGCTCCATCAGTAATTGGATTTAGAAAAGTAGGGTTACGAACCGGGTCGCTCATCATCCAGATATGCAGCGCACGCACAATAAATGCGATTGCCACTGAACCAATAAATAACAGCTGTTTTTTCTTCATTTATTTTGCCAGGACCAGTTTAGTTGTTTGAGCCATTATACCTGCAGAGACTCGAGCATAGTACACTCCGCTTGCCAGAACTACACCGTTATTATTTTTTCCATCCCAGGGGATACTGTTTTCACCAGCGTTCATTTCTTGTCCATCAATCTCTCTGACCACTTTACCACTACTGTCATAAATTGTTACTTCAACAAAGCTATCTTCTGCAATTGAGAAACAGATTTCTGTCGATGGGTTAAATGGATTAGGAACCGCACCCCTGACTTGCAAAACACCAGGCAAATCATTTACTGCAGTCGGATCATATTCAATTTCATTCAAAAAGGCAGAAGCCGATTGTATGATTTCCCAGCTGTCAGCATCCTGTAAATAAACTGTTACACGCAGGTTGTTGTACTCCCAACCAAGAAGTGGACAGTCAATCATGAACAGATAATTTCCGGTTACAAAATTCAACTCTATGCCACTGGTTGTTGGATACATTTTGCGAAAAGCCTGGTTGTGAATTGTCTCCCCGTTCGATCCGGCGTAGTAGACATTGTCCTCGGTTATTGCAACTTTCAAGCGCCAATCTGTACCAACTGGAACTGGAC
>JAAESD010000421.1 GCA_024229695.1 bacterium | reverse complement strand
TGGAATTGTTCACCTGGAGCCATGGTACCTGTTTGGACTTGTCGGAGTTGGCATTCTGCTGGGCTACATTTATGAAAAAACAGGCTCAATTCTGGCATCGACAGTTACTCACGGTGTTTACAACACAATCTCTTTTACAATTATGCTTAACTCCGATATTTATGCTCCTGCCGGGCAATATAAGTGGTGGGAATTTGTGTTGCTGGGAGTTTCCATTGTTGTGCTGGTGAAGGTCTTGCCGATGGTTAGAAAGTCTTACTAAGTAATTAAATAACTATGTCACAAAACAGGCTGTATCAGTTTTCATGTGGCGTATAGATTTCTAAACCATTATCATTCATATAACGATTTATTCTTAAACTTGGAGGAATACCTTGAAAAAGATTTTAACTTTTGTTCTTACTCTGGCACTAGCAGCCGTAATGTCCGGCTGCGTACAAATGGACATGGAAACCAACATTGAAAAAGATGGCTCTGGAACAATGGAAATGACCCTTTCCTTTAGTAGCATTGTAACCGAAACCATTAATGAACTAGGCATCGAAGAGATGAGTGATGATTTGGGTCAACTCCATGAATTTACAAAGATGGACCAGGGTGAATTGAAGAAAAAACTCAAGGTCCACGATGTTAAATTAATTAACCTCTCTCAGGATATGGTCAACGGTCGTGAAACAACCACAATTAAACTGGGATTCAATGATTTGGAAGGCCTAGCTTTTGCAATGTATGAGTTGATGGAAGATTCCAACGAAGGTTTGGCCATTCTTGATAACGGTGATGGCAATTACGTGCTAAAAACTCACACATACGATTGGCCCGAAATAGCCGAAAAAGAAATAGAAGTGGAAATGTCCATGGATTCAATGGCAGATCTTGATTTTGATAAAATACAAAATCAGATGGAACTAATGGGTAGAATGATGGGTGCTATAAGTGAACTGGATATGAAAATGAAAATCACCGTTCCAGGCAACATAGTAGAAAGTAATGCCCATAAAGTGGAAGGCCGCACCAGTATTTGGGCCATTGACTCCAGCAATATGACGTCAGAGGATGGAGATATGGAACCCCATATTGTATTCAGCAGCAAAGGCCTGAGTCTGAAACCACAGAAATAGATTTGGTTAAGTCAGTTTACTAAATTGAGTTAATAGAAATAGGCTCGGCAACTGTCGGGCCTATTTTTATGTCTTCAACTTCTTCTTCTTAGCCGCTGGGAATAGAATATTATTAAGAATCAGCCTGTAGCCAGGTGAAGTTCTGTATAAATCGAGATCAGTTGGCGGATCCCCTACCCTGTGCTGGTAATCTTCGGGATCATGGCCACCATAAAAAGTGAATGTGCCATCGCCAAGTTTGCCATGGATGTATCGGACTTCGTTTGCACCCTCAACTTCAGCCAAAATTATGACATGCTTTTTCAGTAGATCTTTTTTGTATCCGGTTGTCTGCCCCATAAATCCGTTGATCACATTTACATGACATTGAGTAAGCATTGTCGGCACCGGATCATGCTTTGCAGAAAAATCAAACAGCGTAAAATAATCTGCCTGCGCACCTCTGAGTTTTGCATAATCACTGGTATCGATTGTTGAAAATTCATACTTCATTGGATTGGTCATCAACGTGAAATCGGTGAACGCAAAAGTTCTGTCGTCATTGCGTTTTTGTTCTCTTGCCGGGTCTATGCCATCGCCATCAAACTGTTGTGGGGCGATGTCGGTCCCCAGATATGCCAAAGCAAGGTCGATAGTATCTGTGGCGCTGCACATAGCAAATATAAAACCGCCACCATCAACATAATCGCGGATTTTCAGTGCCACGTTATGCTTAAGCTTCCAGACTTTATCAAAGCCAAGAGATTGAGCCAGACTTTCAGCTTCCATCTGGTTTTCTATGTACCATTGGGCATTGCGGAACGACAACCAGAACTTCCCGTACTGGCCTGTAAAATCTTCATGGTGCAAGTGAAGCCAGTCATAATCATCCAGTTTTCCAAGCAACACTTCTCTGTCAAAAACAAGATCATAAGAAACGCCAGCGTAATTCAGTGCCAGAGTTACTGCATCATCCCACGGCTGAAAATTAGGTGGAGCATAAACTGCAATCTTGGGTGGCTTTTCCAGCAGAACTTCTTCCATATTTTCCTGCTGAACCAAAACGCGAATAGCTTCTGCTTCCGCATCGCTGATTATTACATAATCAACTCCTGCGAGCCTGGCTTGCAGCTCATTTCTGGAAGTGGCATCGGTCATAAAACTACCACCTCTATAATTCAACATCCAATGGACTTTGCCGTTGTTTTGTAAAATATCGAAAGTGAAACCGTATGCTTTGAGATGGTTCGATTGAGAAAGATCCATCGGCACCAGCAACTGACTGGCCAGAACTGGTTGAGCTAACAATAAAATCAGAATTAGTTTTTTCATTGCAGTTGCTCCAGTTTCAATCGCGCGTCGTTGGCATACAGATTGTTTGGGTATTGTAAAAGAAGTTGTTCCCATTTTTCCCTGGCACCAGATGTATCCCCAAGTTCAATCAATAGATCTGCGCTGTAATTCAATGCTGCTGCTGGGTATCTGCCGTCAGGATAATCCAGATACAGCTGACTGCAGAGCTGCAACGCTTCTGTACTTGGCAGAAGATTTGCAAGCTCCCACTTTGCACGTTCCAATAAATACTGCTGCACGTCCGGCCCTGCATTTTCTGCAATAGCGATCAGTTCACGCAATGCAGCAATCTCTGCATCGACATCTGAAATCATATTGGCCAGAATTGCTTTTGCGTAAATTTGAAGCTGGTCAACACCACCTGCTGGATTCTCGATTTCTTCAGCAATCAACAGACCAAGGTCCAGTGCGTCATTGGCTATCGGAGCTCCCGGGTTGTGGATTGCAACTGCAGCAAGTCTGTCCTTAGCCTGCTCCCATTGTCCTTGTGTAAGATCCAGCTTTGCAAGAATGAAGTGTGCCATACCTGCGGCATTTCTGTCGTTACTGTAGGAGCCAACATATGCAAGTTCGAGTCTGGCGGTAACTGTGTCGCCTGCGGCAATCATGCATCGGCCCAATTCAACTTTGCATTTCGATATTCCCTTGCCAGATATTCCAGGTTGTGAAAGCATATTCTCAAGCTGCGTTACCGCTCTCTGAGGTTGATTCATCTGATCACAAGTGAACCTTGCAAGCTCCAGCCAGACAGCGAAATAATGAGTGTCACCAGCACGATGTTCTTGAAGCAACTCCATAATCGATTCAAGTCTTTCAACTGCAACAGGGCCATCTATAGTTCCTGTTTTCACTGCCTGGACAGTGACATCGGACAATAGATTCAAAGCTGATTTTCTTTGTGGTAAAGGGAGACTTTCACTGTGAAACAGTTTCTCAAGTACTGTCAGTAACCAATCGATATAGTCTTGTTGCAGCTCCTGATCAGCAAACCGCAGCTCACTAACAAGCAGGCTACTGAAGCCATATAACAGAGACACAGTTACACGATCCGAGAACATATTGTCCACTGCATCCAAAGCCTGGCTGGCTTGCCCGGATTGCAGCAACAGGTCTGCAAGTAACAATCGGGAAGAGTTTTCTGGATCAAGTTTTTGCAAGGATTCTGCAGCCTGAGCAGGATCAGTCATAACTTGTGCCAGATCTTTTCTGACTATTGCCAGATTAAGCTGGTACTGATTTAGTTCTACATTGAACCCAGCCATCGCTTCTTTCACATTACCAGCTTGCATCAAACAGATAGACCTCTGCCTGCGCATGAATGTCTGATCGTCCTGCATTAACAAATCACAAAGAGCCACACCCTCAAGCGGGTGTCCACTGTCACGCCATAACTGAACCATCACCTGTGCAGAATTCACTCTGCCGGCCTCACTTTGCAACACTTTGTCAACAATTCCCCTGGCAACATCAATGTTCCCCAGCTTCATATGGGACTCTGCCAGCTCTTTGAGCAAACGATGAGTTTGCTGTCTTTCAGGGATTTGTGTAAACAGGTCGACAACCAGGCTGTCGCGCCCTGTTCCCTGCCACAACTTTATCCAGTGAATCGGTATCTCAAGCTGTGTTGTACCGGTTTTTTCAAGCTGCTGTAGCAAAGTTTCTGCCCGACTATAACTTTCAAGCCTTAATAACCTGTCCACAGTCTGCAACTGGTGCTTGTCCTGGAAAGTAAATGGTATCCGTTTGGCCTCAGACTGTGCAAAAGCAAAAACCGGAATCAGAAGTAGAAGTAAATATCTCATTTTACTCCCTCTTCAAGTTTTTGCAGGGATTTAAAGTACTCTCTTACAAGAGGCCTGTACTCCAGTGGCACACCATCAGCAGGTGGATTGTAACGCCTCTCTCTGGACTCGACATCGGCATCCAGAACAGATTCGCCGTTTTGTTGATCTGTGAATCGTTGGTCAGCAGTCTTGCTTTCACGTTTTTTGGAATAGTCTCTTTTATGAACTGAATGTTTTGCATCAAGCATTCTGCTCAAAATTCTTTCCTGCCTGCGCAACACATCTTCATTCAGATTTCCCGATGCAATTTCATCTGCGATTTTCTCCATCTCTTTGGCAAGTTCGTCAAGATCGCCAAGTAGTCGCAAATCATCTTCAGCCGATATTTTTTCTTCGGCAAGTTCCTGCATCTGATCTGCCAGCCCCTGCTGTTCACCCTGCAAGCGTTGCATTCCGGCTCTGGTTTGTTCACTCAACATCTGCTGAGCCATCCCGTTCAATCCGGCTTGCTGTTTGGCCATTTGTTGAAGCTGTTCACCCATTGATGGCATTGGCTTTGACCCGCCACCTCCCCCACAAGAGCTCTCAGCGCTGGTCAATAGTTCCATCACTATTCTATTGCAACCCTGCAGTGCTGCTGTTGCACTCTGACCAGCAGATTTGCTTTTTCCCGATGTAAGTTTACTCACAACATCAGCCATTTTATCCGAAAGGTCATCCAGCATGCCAAGCAGCCTTGATGCCAATGCTACAGAGCTGCCCATCAGTGGGCCAAGTCGTTCACGCATTGTAACCGTTGCTTCAAGAAGCCTCTGCTGTGATCTCGCCAGATTACTCAACTGCAAATCAGTCAAATCATCCGGAGTTACCAATAGTATTTGTTCCTGCCGATTTGATACTTCCAGTATATCAAAAGCTAATCGACGTAATGAAACAGCTATAAACTGATCCATCGACATCTGCATCCCTTGCTGACCCTCAAGCATAATATGATAAAGAGCTGCCAGTTCACGCCTTGGTTTTTCCATATATTCTGAAGAGGAGCCTTCACTTGCTTCTTCCATTGCCTGCTGCAGGTCACCTTTTTCAAGTTGCTCCATAGCTTCTTCCAATGCATCTTCCATCGCTTTATCAGAAGGTGACTTTTCACCCTCATCCATCTCCTGTAATTCCTGCAGAGCCTTTTCCATCTGCTCTGCAAGCTCATCCATCTTCTCTGCGAGTTCAGACTGTTTCGCCGAGTCAGGGTTTTCAGACAGCTCCTCCTGCTCTCTGATCATCTGCTCAAGCTGCGAAATCATTGCTTCCATTTCCTGCTCGCGCTGCATCTGTTCCAGCAGTGAAATAGTTCTATCCAGTTTTTCCAGCATCTCTTTCTGATTTTCAGCAGCCTCGGACACAGCCTGCTTGATTTGTTCGTCACTCAATTCTTTCATCGCTTCGGCAAGCTGCTCCTGCAGTTTTTTCAGTTCGGGACTTTGTACCTGCTGCATCAACTCGCCAACTTTTTCCAGCTTCTGCAACAACTCTTCCGATGCCATCTCACGACCGACCATTTCATCCATCTGCTGCTGCAACTCATCCGCAATATTTGTCATCTCCTGTTGCATCATCTGCTGCCGATTTAAAACATCTTCAATTTCCTGACGTTTCATCCAGTCAACTTCAGGATTTTTCAGCAATTCCCGTTCAATGCGCTCAAGCTCTTCTGTGCTGATTTTACTTTGCTCACGGAGTTCTTTGAGTTGCTGGTCTGACTCTTCGTGTTGGTCATCCGCCAGAGAAAACAGTTCGGAAGCAGTTGGCATTCTGAACTCAGCAATATTTGAAAATGCTACTCCAGCTGGTGACGGTCTGTTATCAACAGCTTTCACCCTCATTTTAATCGACTCTCCAGGCATTATCATTACATCGGAAAGATCGACAACCAGACTATCATTGCTCAGCTGTTGCACATTTTCCCACTTGTTTTCACCCGTTGATAACTGCAGGTACAGTCCGGCAATTCCGTAATCGTCAATAGCATTAATCTCAACCAGAACCAGATTATCTACAGGTAAAATCCCGTCATTAGGCAATGTCATCAAGGAAACCGATGGTTTTTGATCTGGAATAATTGCAACCTGCCACGGCATCGATTCTTCACTGACAGTCCCACTGGTGTCAGTCAGTTCAAAGCCGTATGTAAACTGATTTTCTATTTTCCAGTTTGCAGTAAATTTCTGCCCGTCAAAGCTGACAGCTCTATTCAAATTATCACTCGCAACAACTTTCACATTCTGGAGATCTTCACTACACTGCCCCTCCAACCTCATCTGACTCATTT
>JAAESD010000420.1 GCA_024229695.1 bacterium | reverse complement strand
GTCTTGTGAAACCCAGGCTGCCGAGGCAACTCCAGATAAACAGATCAGTAGTGACAGCAACAATGCTGCAAAGGGCTTCTGTTGCATTTGCAACTCCTTCTTAGAGGAAATGAGTATTATAGAGCTTTACTAATGGCGGGATGCGTGATTGTATAATATTTAATAATACTATTCAATAGTTGAAAGAAAAATAACGACCCTGCCGAAACAGGGTCGTTATTGATGTAACTCGTTTGTTTACAATCTATTCAATGGATCCTGCTGCATTGTCGTCACAAAATGTTGCCCATCGACCTGCAAAGAATCCACCTGGTCGGTTTGGCGCATGAGCGTATCGGCCACCAAGTACTCCTTCTGGCTGGCTGTCTCTGTCAAAGAAGCGTCCCAGGAAACGACCGCGATTTCCATTTTCACCTGGCTCCCACTCTCCGTGAACAAAGCCACGGAATTGACCTGTGCGTGAAATGTATTTGCCATGGAAAACTCTTTCGCCTGCATCGTTGATTCCATAGCGGCCTCTTACCAGACCCTGAAGTCTGCCAAAGAGCCCATGCCATCTACCCATAAATACTCCGCCATCGCCTTCTTCAGATACTCTCCATAATCCGGACAGGAATCCTTTTGGGCATAACTCAAGATCACCAAGTCGGAATCCCATGAAGTTGATTGAGCCAAGCTCATTCTCCAATACAAATGTTTCATTCATTCCAGCAATATCTTCAAGATTCAGCTCGGTACTATAGGATGCTGTTTCAAAATGAAGTACATTGGGTTCAAGTGGTCCAAGAGTTGGATCTATTGGTGGTTCAATAATTTCTACAAGCAACCCATCAAAGTGTGGCCCAGTGTGTGAAACCCATTCAACGGTTTGACGATCAGGTCGTGGCAGTACAAGGTGATCACCAGGTCGTTCAAAACGAATCAGCCTGCGGACAACAACAATACCTCTGTCAACTGACAACATACCTGACCAGTCAAGAGGAGTGTAATTTCCGATATCCCCATCTTCCATTCTTTCAAGTTGTCCAAATGTAACTCTCAAGAAAGTGAATCTAGGGCGCGTTGGGTCATCCGGATCACCAGGATCTTCTCCAGCCTGAGCTTCATAATATAGAACATCCGGATCTTCCTGAAGCGGATCACCGGTATCTTCTTCATCCTCTTCAAGTTCGATTGTCTCAAAGTAGGCAATACCAAAATCCGCATCTTCATCTGATGCGGTCAGTCCGCCAAATTCCAGGTTCATGTTCATGTTTTCGTAATCATCTGTGCCGGTAGTGTTCAAAGCCGTTGTGCTGTCGCTGTCGCAGCCTGCGAACATCATTGCTATTGCGAGTATCGCAATACTGAGTGTAAGTTTTTTCATTTCAATCCTCCTGTTAAAAACCACTGTTACACATTCATGCCATTGATATGCATATTGAATACCAAAACAGCACAACAGTCATAACACACAGTTACTCAATGCATTACGCTGGTTGCAATTGAATTATTCTCAGTTGATTGTGTACCTGGAGGGACAGCTTGTGATGATTATTGTTTTTTTACTCGCAGTTTCAGAGCAATTAGATCTTTGTGGTCAAGCCTCAGCAAATTAGCCAGATTATGCATCAATGCATCTTCGTGAGCCTCAAGATATCCGTCGCTGTAAACTACCTGCCATAGTGCTTCAACAATTTTCAATTTGCCTGTTCGATCAAAGTTTTCAGAAATCAAATTTGTGAACTGGAACATATCGGTTTGAGTATCGCGCTCCTGCTCTGCAATTTCCAACAGAGTTTCAGCGTCTTTTTGGTTCAATTCAAATTGATTACTGACCGATGCGATTATTGTTTCCCTCTCAGAGTCAGAGAACTCATCATCGGCATAAGCAATTTCCAAAAGCAAAGCACATACTGCAACTGCAACAGACTGATCGTTTTCAGCTGGTGCATCAGTAATCGTATTATTAAAAAAATCTTTTAGTCCACTAAACATCTTTATACCTCAACCCGTGGTAATGCTACCGACGGTAATGTTAATACTTCGTAAGGGATTGTATTCAACCAGTCAGCCATTTTCTCTGCAGTAATTCCATCGCCAAGTAAAACAGCGTTATCCCCTGCTTTTGCTTCCGGTATGTTAGTTACATCAACCATAATCAGGTTCATGCAAACCCTGCCGCGAACCGGAGCTTGCTGGCCGTTTATCAAGACATGAGATCTTCCAGACAAACTGCGAGGATATCCATCGGCATAGCCAATTGGCAGAACAGCAATCCTGCTGTCGATTGGAGCTGCCCAGCTTCTTCCATAGCCAACAGTTTCACCAGCAGGGACATTGCGAATCTGAGAGACTTTGCAAGTCCATCGCATTGCAGGCTTTAGTTCAAGCTCACCTTTGGCAGTAACCAGAGTTTCACGCGATGGCCAGATACCGTATGCGGATATTCCAACTCTTACAATCTGTCTTTCGGCTTCAGGCCACAAAATAGCAGCAGCAGAACATGACATATGTGTTTCCAGGTCAGTAGCACCAAGTTCAGTTAATAGCTCTACTGCCTTTTCAAACCTGGCTGTCTGTTGTTTGGCAAAACTATGATCGGTAGTATCTTCAATATTTGCATAGTGACTTGAAATTCCAGCAATTCTGCCTGCACCTATTATCTGAACAGCCTGCTCAAGCTCATTTTCAACAAGCCCCTGCCTGTTTACACCAGTTTCAATTTTCAAGTGAACTTTTGCAGACCCACTGGCCTGTCCTGCAGCAATAACACTTGCAACAGTAATTTCAATGTCTAGAGATTCGGCTTGAACAGCTTCTTCTGAATTAACTGGCCCTAAAATTAATATCGGTTTAGTAATCCCGGCAGTTCGCAGTCTTGCTGCTTCAACAAAAGAATGAACTCCAAGCAAATCTGCGCCACCATCGATAAATGTTTTTGCAGCTAATTCAAGACCGTGGCCATATCCTTCAGATTTAACGACGACCAGCAATCGCTTCTCTCCAATTAAGAATCTGAAGCAACCAATGTTGTGGCGCAGTGCTGAAGTATCGACTTCAACTTGCGACCAATTAGTTAATTCCGATTGCAAAGATTTCACCTGCCACTTCTTTCTCCAGAGCAATTTCAGTAGCTCCAAGCCTTATAACAAATGTTGGCTTCTTTTGATGCAAACTGATTTCAGCTCCAGGTAAAACTCCAAATGAGTTCAGTCGGTCTAATCGATTGTGAAAACTTGGTGATATGAAAACAATTCGCGCTTTCGCTCCAGGTGCAAAATCGGTCAAAGGCTTGACCAGTGAGTGCAGTTCTTTTTCACTCCTCTGGCAACAGCTACCTCTTGGAATACGTTTCCCATGTGGACATGTTGGCGGATGGCCAAGCAATGTGCATACTGAATCAGTTACTTCATCATTTAGGATATGTTCAAAGCGACAGGCAAATTTTGCACTGCTATCTTCATCCTCACCCTGCAATAAATCAGAGTATAGTCTTTCTGCCAATCGTAATCGGCGGACAATATTCGATGCCTTCTCCTCTCCCTTTGGAGTCAGCTTTTCTACATCGCCATCTCGGGAAACCAGGTTTTTATTTTTCAGTTCTTCTATCAGCTCGTCGTCTGAGAAGTTTCCTGAAGCCGGGCTCTCACCACAACTGAATGAATTGCCTGATTCTTTCTCAACCCAAATTCTGCGAAGTAAATCTTCTATAGCATCTCTACGACTTCTATCCATCATAACACCACACTTAAGGAAGTAAGCACAAAGTTCATCAGTCCACCTACTGTAACTGCCATTATCACAATGAAAATCGACATTACAACAGAAATTAACAGCCCACGCTCTTTAATCATTACAAAGAAATTAGCGATACAAGGCACGAACAGTGTAATAATAATCAGACTAACAACAACCTGTGTTCCATCCAGTAATCCCTGTTGCTGTAAATCAAGTAGACCGGCGGCACCGTAGTCACGTCGTAAGAAGCCAACCAAGAATGCATCAGTTGCCTGTTCCGGAAGACCAAGGAAAACCTGAACAACCGGTGCAGCAAAATCGCGAATCACAACCAACACACCTGATCTGTCCAGAGCAAAAAGAATAACTGTTCCCAAAATGAAAAGCGGAACAGCTTCTTTGAGATACCACTCAACCCTGCTTCCGGTTTTTGCGATGATATTCATAATTCCAGGTTTACGTATTGGTGGCAGCTCCAGAATAAAATCACTGTTCTCGCCTGGAAGTATCTTGGAAGCAATTGAGCCGGTTATAAACATTACCAGAGAAACAACACCAATCCAGATAATCAGACCAAGTGCAGATATCGAACCAAGCATTCCAAAAATAACTGCAAGTTGAGCTGAACATGGAACACCCAAAGCAAGTAACAGTGTAACTAGAATACGTTCTTTTTTTGTATCCATAATTCTGGCAGTAAGAGTTGCCATTGTATCGCAACCAAGTCCCAGAATCATTGGTAAAACAGCTTTACCATGCAATCCCATTTTTCGGAAAACCTTATTGGCCATTACTGCCAGCCTTGGCATGTAACCGGAGTCTTCCAAAATACCGAAAGCAATAAAGAAGGTCCCGACAACAGGCAAAATAATTGCCAGGCTATAAGTCAGTGCCATAGTCACGATACCATAATCGCCAACCAGAAAATCTCTGACTGCCGGTAACGGAATAAGGTCTGCTGCTTTCGTTGCCAATGGATTCAGAAATCCTTCAAACAGCGTACTCTCCATAAAATCTACAAGCATGCCAGCGCCAAACACACCAACAAACTGGTAAACTAGCCAGAGAACTGCCAGAGCGATAAATCCACCATATACTGGATGCATTGAGAGTCGGCCAAGAGTGACTGCAAAATCGCCGGTCTTATTTCCAGCACTATAATCAATACGATTCAACAGTTTCGAAACATGTTTTTGCCGACACTTAGACATAGTTGACGATATTGAGACTGAATACTGCCGACGCATATCCTCGGCAACAGTTGCAATCCCAGAAAGATCCTTAGGCTTCAAAGACTCAGGTAAACTTCCCGGCTCAACCATATATCCGATAGCCAAAAACCGTGTGATATGCTTGCTAAAACCTGTATCACCCAGCAGCTCGACAATCTTTGCAGCAGAAGTTTCAATATCTACAGGACACTCACCCTGACACTCACCAACTGCAGAATTTGTAATTGCACTGTGTAACTCTTTAATTCCGCTGCCAATTGTTGCAACAGTTGCCACAACTGGCACACCTAATTCAGCAGCAAGAGCTTCAATATCGATATGATATTTCTGAGCAACTGCCTCATCCATCATATTCAAAGCGATACAGAACGGAACTTTCATCTCATTCAACTGATGAGCGATCACAAGGCCTCTATGAAGGTTCCTGGCATCCAGGACCAGCACAACTTTTACATCGGGATGTTCAAGAATAAGATCCCGTGTAACAATTTCATCTTCACTTTGAGGCAGTAATGAGTAGATCCCAGGTGAGTCAATAACATCGTATTCAATGTCACCGTTCTTGTATTTACCGTGGCTTATGTCAACAGTAGTGCCTGGATAGTTTGAAACTGTGACATACTTGCCTGTCAACTTTCCAAACAAGGCGCTTTTGCCAACATTTGGATTACCTACAAGTAATAATGTATCGTTTTGCATCTATTTTACTTCAGTTTTGGGTTTTTCTTGCGACGCTTGGCACATGCAACCTTGTCCATACAACTACCAAATAGTTCATGTCGATGGTAGTGAATGTTAAACTGTAACTCACTTGCAAGTTTAATTTGCAGGGCCTCTAGTTCCTCATTGAAAAACTCCAGAATTTGCCCACACTCTTCACAAATCATGTGGCCATGCCTCTCAACTTCAGAGTGTCCTTCATAGCGAGACATACCATCACCAAATCTACGCTCTTCAATCTGTCCACTGTCAACCAGCAGATGTAATGTTCGATAAACAGTTGCATAACCGATTCTTGGATTAACAGTTTTCACCACATCATACAATTCCTCAACAGAGATATGCCCCTTCATACGGAAGAACACATCGAGGATTGTTCCTCGCTGTTTGGTGGTTTTCAAACCTTGCTGTCTTGTATATTCATGGAATTTGCGGATTTTTCCTTCTGATATCTCGGAAAGTTTACCCAATTTTTTGGACATCGTATGTTCCCCTTATTAAATGCATAGTGAGTTTTGGATTTGGCAAAAAAAAGCGAGACCAAGCATTGCCTTAATCTCGCTAAATAATAATCATTATCATTATCAATGTCAATCGAACAGCACTTGCACCGCTATGCTGTCTCCAGGTGCCCACATCCAGAGATTCTCTCCGTCATGGGACAAACCAATCTCTTCTCCTCTGTGCCAGAACGATTCTCTGGTAACAGTACCATTCCACTTTCCACCATGAGAAAGCCTGTACATCCTGCCTGTACTTACATCCGTTACCCAGAAATATTTCTCCCCACCTGAGATACCATAGGGAGAAAATCCTGGAGTCAGAACTGTTCGAACAATTTTTTCAGTCATGGGATCTGGACTGAACCTGTCAGCTCTGCCTCTGTCCCTGTCTGTCAACCAGATATAATCGCCATCCCAGACTATGCCAGCCGGGTAATGTCCTAAAAGTTTAAATGAATCTTCAACATTTAAAGTATCGGCATCTATTTTGTAGAGAGAAGATTTTCCAGGAGCTGTATTACCGAAACTCCAGTAAAACTCCCCATCGTAAATTAATCCGCGATTCAATATTCCCGTGTAGTCCGTAACCGATATCGTATCTGCTGCACTGTCTGTCATTACCAGCTCGACATTGAGTGGAGGTAATTCAGGCAACGAGTCCGGTGTCACATATAGTGCTGCAACTCGATTACTATCCAGCCAGGCCAACCCTTGCAGTCCAGATCGATGCAGTTGCAAAGTGTCACCAGCAGTAATGTTGATACCCTCAAATACAGCTGCGTTTGTTGAGATTGCGCAAATCAGCAACAAAATAACAAGTAATTTAGTCCTCATCTAACTCTTCCTCTTGGTCTTTTTGTTCTGGCGCAAATAATGTGAGTGCCAGCTTGATGCGGGTTCCAAATAAACGTACTGACTCATCAGCAAGTTCCCTCTCAACTGAAAGACTAACTGAACCTGTCTCACCAATTTGCATATTGTAACCCAATTGAGCAATCGATGATTGAGTTCCATCAGCAAATACACCACGCCAACCGAGGCCAACTCCCAATCCAGGTAAAACCACATTAAGTGATGCACTGTTAGTTGATGGATAGGCGTCTTCAAACAGTTCATCGCCAACAGCGTCAAAAACCATCTCATGACCTGCAGCTGTTACTGCTTCCACTGCAGAAATTACCGACCACTTTTTGTACAGATAAAAACCTGCTGAAATGCTACGTGAAGAAAATGGATACAGGCTGGCAGAAGAAAAAGGAGTTCCCATTTTCACACAAAGTTTTGAATCGCCAAGCAGGGGCAAATTATTATCGGAGATTAGACCAAAATATGGTCTGCTCCACCCGGTAGTTCTTGATTCACCCGGGAAACTGGCATCTTCACCAAGTAGATCTGGCCAACGATCCAGTACACTGTTTCCGCCATCGGAAAAAGAGATATGATGCAGACCAAAAAACAGTCTTGAAGTCTCTGAAATACTTCTTAACCCGGTTAGACCAAAACGGACTGTTTGCCACTCAGAATGAGTGTCATCGGAACTATCAATTGATAGCTGATACCCTTGTCCAATTTCACTAAATTGCCAAGGCACCGGTTCTGATAATAAATGTTGTGCAGATGCTAAAGTTGGAAGCAGTAAAATTAGAATAAAAGCTATTTTCTTCACAGCTAGTTGCCACTGTCTTCAATAAGTCTGACTATACCAGCTATTTCAAAAATAACTTTTATGACATGCCTGTTGCCTGGTAAAACTTCTTTTTCCAAAACAACACCGCAATCATCCCAGGCCAGGTGATGTATCACATCGTTTACCTGGTAAGTTTTACTTGGTTTGTACGGAACAGCTGTTTCTTTATCCATCAAAGATAATTTAGCACTTGCCGTTGATTCATCTTCACCAACCAGTTCATCATCATCCAGATCATCAGTCAGATCATCAGTCAGATCATCAGCCGGTTCTTCAGGTTCTGATTCTTTGGCAGTTTCAACAGGTGGGTCTTCGGCTTCAGGTACAGATTCAAAATCTTTACTATCACTAATTTTTGGCAGAAACCCTTTACAACCTGGACATTGAAGCCAAATTACCCCTTCCTCTTCTTCCGAGGTAGGAACTAATTCCATTTCAAGTTCAGCTCTACATACAGAGCAGTATTGCAGGATTATCATAGCGAAAGGCGACTCCAGTTCGAGGAGAATTTATTTATAAATAGTGAGGTTACAACAAGACTCTGCAACAACATTCAGCGTCCTTTTTTACAGTATATTTCATACCGCAGGTTAGACACTTGAAGTTGCCATCAAGCCGGCCATTTTCTTCAGCTCTGGCAAGAAGTCTTTCGTATTTTACATAGTTTTTATCTCGAACGAGAACTTCCTGTTCTTCCTTTGCTCGCTGCATTGCATCCTCCATGTGAACCAATCAGGTCCATTAGCAACAAGTAATAATTTAACGCTACTGGAGGCATACTATACCGAATGGAATGCATAGTCAACCGGGTCAGCCATTTTTTTTAAATTAATTATACTACAGCGTCAGCGGAGTCAGGTTTCTCATCAGATTCACTGATAAGTTCCGGCAAACGAAGCAGGTCGAGAACTGTTTTTGCGCCAACTTCAGCAGCATCGTCAAGGGCATATGCAAGGACTCCAGCAGTTGCAATTGCATCTTCACCGGCACGATGTGGATGGTTATGAGACAACCCAAATCCATTGGAAAGGTCAACGAGACGCCATCCGTCAAGATCGGGCCACAATTGTTTAGAAATCTGTACTGTACAAATTCCAGGTATGGATGGCATTTCCAAACCTTGGCGTTGCATCTCCCACCTTAAAAAATACATATCAAAACGAACATCATGAGCAACAAAAACATCTGCACCAACCAGCATCTCTTTAACAATCAACATGGTTTCTGCCAAACTTCTTGCATCAACCAAATCATCGGGCTTGATTCCTGTAAGTTTCCTTACTCGATGAGATATCTTTCTATCGCTTTGAACCAGGCTACTGAACTGTTTTACAATTTGACCATTTTCGAAAACTGCTATACCCACTTCAATAATTCTATCGACACCAATCAGGCTACCGGTGGCTTCAAGATCAACAACAACATATCTGGCATTATTAATCGGTACCTGCAACGCAGGAATGTCCACAGCAGCCCATCTGTTGTCATGTGTTTTAATGAAACGGGAATCCTGGTCCAGGATGGAGCGTATCAACAATTGTGCAACAGGCTCTTCATGGCGGCTTTCACCAAAAAGGTGCCTTGCAATTGTCTTGCTTTGACAAGGAGTATTTTCTGCTATCAAGAAGCTGTAAGCTTCAACTTTGAGTTTGTTCAAGTCTGTCGAAATCATAACTTATTATACCACATCAGGTAACATTCAGTCAAACAGTGAAACTGCATCAAGACCATAATCAACCAATTCCATAGTTTCAATACTGACCTCTGTTGGTGGTGATTTTCTACTCCCTTTTCCGGAGATAAATTTCGATTTTATTTCAAGTTTTTCTACTGCATAAGCAATACCCAGTAGCGGAATATCCTTGTGTACTGATACTGTCACAACCCTATTACTTGACTGTTCCAATGTACCATTTGGCAACTCAATTGAATTAATTGTATTTGCAGTCAGTACAAGCTGGTCACACATCAAAGTTTCTTCAGAGATTATCCGGGAAGCTTGTTGATGTTCTTCAACATTGCCAGGAACAAACCCATCAGTAAATGCTGATTTTATCAGCGGATTTGATTTCCACTCCTTGTCATTGACTGGAGATTTAATAGTTCCATCCAGCTTTACAACAGAAGAAACCAGGCTCGACAGCTCTTTTTCACGCTTTGAAAAATCATCATCCAGCACAAACTGCCAGGCCTCGACCAGCTCGGGAACAACAAGAGAATTGTTTTCTGAAATCATCGGGATAATCTCAATCACCCAACCTTCAGAAGAATGTCTTACACATTGGACTCTTACTGCACCGTGACTTCTCCTGCCTGATTCCACTTTCATTGTTCTGAAATCCAGACGTGCTCCAACCTGCATATCCAGAGGAATTTCAGGTTGCTGCCAAAGAGTAAACAGATCCAGTCCATATGCTGGCGACAACAGCAAAAACAACAAGGCCAGAGTTATTACACTCTGACCTGGTATTGATTGATTAGCAGTTTCACGCAGCATAATTAGTGTTTAATCTTCTCCCAATAAACATCGTAATCAAAGTCTGGGCTGCAATCCTCATTATTGTGACAAACCTCACAAGATTTACGCGCTCTTTCAAGCATTGAACCATCTCGTGAGTGCATCGTGCCATAACCGTGGCACGCTTCACACTGGACATGAGCCAACCTGTTAGCAGGTGGCTTCTCGTCATAACCGCCCTTGTACAGGTAGCCTGTTGTGTGGCAAGACAAGCACTCAGGTTCTCCGGCCTGCCCCTTACGAGACAATGTTGTATATGCCGAGTTATGGTCAGACTGCATCAAAGTATCCCAAGTTGATCTGTGGCATTTTCTACATTCACGGCTGGTCAGGAATTGTTCCTTGTCAGAGCCTTTTGTTGGTTTATAAATACCACGAGCATTCAGTCGAACTTCTTCAAGATAAACTTTAAACTCCTCAATCCGGGCCAACATGGTTGTCTCTTCAATAAACTTTTCATCAAGTTTTGTTATATCGACTTCAAATGCTTTCAACTTACCAGTACTTTTCTCAAAATCTCCCTTGAGCTGTCCCATATATCGACCTTCAAATGATCCACTTATCAAACAAGTTTTACCAACAACTTGTTCACTGCTATACGGCCTTCGTGAGCTACCTACCAGACAAATATCAACTCCGGCAACTTGCTGCAAAAGAACTTCCGTTTTCTTATCTCCCATATGACAAAACAGAATGATTGTCTCAACTCCATCATCGCGCATCCGAGGCATCAACTCGCGCAATGTTGCTACAGGGTCTTTGACCTCAACCGGTGATTCAGTTTTACCCATTGTTGTGATTGGCAACTCAGGATCAAGTACTGAACAGATACCGAAAGTTATACCAGATCTGGTAACCTTCAAATATTCCGGCAACAATAATTCCCCAGTTGCAGTTTCATAAACATTGGCACTTGTAAATGGCAACGAATAATCTGCAATTACTTCTCTGAGAAAATCGATACCATAGTTCAAGTCTTCGTCACCCAAACCAATTGCGTCATAACCAAACTCGGAAGTCACTTCACACAAAAACCGAGACTGCTCCTTTTCCATAAGAGTGCGCTTACCGAATAAGCCACCAGCATCCAGCAACAGAAAAGGTTCAGTTGAATTCCAGGCCTCATCAAACCAAGTAGCCCTCCGGGCTACGCCGCCTTTGCGGCTGCTTTTTCAGCCACACGGCTCAATTTTGCCACCTACATCAGAATTATAGAGAATGTGAACCTGGGTCCATTCGTTATCTTGAGCGAAAGCCGAAAATGGCAATAAAACAGCAATTGCCAAAATCAACATTATAAGTTTTCTGGTCATGAACAGTCATCCTTGCTGATGAAATACCTAAAAGTTTCCAGAGTATTAAAGACTTAAGCAGGAAATCAGTTCCCTGCCGAAACATGATTATACATTGATGAACTAAATCGGGCAAGTGAACAAAAAAACGGGACAGCTTAGCTGCCCCGTTTTTGCATTTCAAAAAATCAGATTAGCGTTTTGCTACACGATCTTTCAAAGATTTTCCAGCTGAGAATGCAGGATATTTGCATGCTGGAATAACTAGTTCTTGACCAGTCTGAGGGTTGCGACCCTTCCTGCGTTTGCGACTGCGACGCTCAAAAGTACCAAAACCAGTAAGTTGGACTTTTTTGCCTTTTGTGACTTCAGTAGCAATAATGCCTTCACGAGGAACTGTTGAAAAAATAGCGTCGATTGCTCCCTTAGAATCCTTCAGGGACAAGCCTGTCTTCTTTGCGACAGCTGTGGTCAGTTCAGTTTTATTCATCCGAATACCTCCAACGGATGTTAAGTTAACCGAGAGGGCGAAATCCTTTTCCGACCTCAATCTTTCTCGACAATAGCTATTTTGTATTTCTTGTCAACTGCAATATCGAGTTTTTCCTATGAAATAAGGGTTTTTCACGCTTTTTTGTCCAAAAAGGTGCTACAGGACTGGATTTTCCCAGTTCAAATACTAATAAAGCCCGCTACCACGGGAACCACCGCCGCTGACAAGATCCTCTTTTCCTCTTGTCCACTTGACTGCAGGAATTGCTTTCAGCGAAATAATAAAACCAAATTGTTGGTCAACACTGCTTATTCTTCTTGAAAATTCCATGCGCCAGCAATGCAAATCCCGCTGCAATTTCCATGACTGGCTGGTCATACTACCATCTGTAAAATTATAACTTCCGCGCCAGGCTATATTCCAGTTTCGACTCAAAGTTAACTTGGCATTAAAACTGGCACGAGCTGTGATTGAATCATTATCGTGGTTTCTGCTGTAAGAAAGATTACTTCCCATTGACCAGGGAAGATATCGGCCACCCTCAGTACTATCACGACTATCATCTTCGCCATCACTGAACATACCAAATCCAGCAAACATTTCCTCGTTATCCTGGTCATCAATTTGAGCATCAAGAGCTTGTTCAAACAGTTCATCTTCATCAATTATTGTTTCAATACTATCCTCGTCGGCAGCAACCATTGCGATAGCTTCATTGAGTTGTTCATCTTCTTCAAGACTGCCTGCACCTGTGTCAACTCTACCCGCAAGATTCAATCCATATGTCAGGCGTGTGGATTTCACTGAAAGACTTTCGGGATCAAAAACATTGTTCATCGTAACTTTCAGGTTTCTGTTACGACCAGGCTTTATTGTAATATTACTATTTATGTTCGACCACATGGAGCCAGTTGTTACCATCGGGTTATAGCCGCTATTCATGGACCAATCCAGGAGGCCATCCATCTTGGAAGTCTGTTCAGTTGAATCAGCTTCACCTGTGGCATACTTGACGTCAAATCGGTTGCCAAGTGAAATAGAGAACCGTTCACTCCTGTCCTGCTGGTCTATAATTGTTGGAGTTAACGAATGACTGATTCCAAGCCTGAATGTATGTCTGATGCCACGCAACTTGCCTATTTTCACAGGGAAAAGTCCATAGAGAGTTGTATTCAGACCACTGTTCATTGACAAGTTGGTTCGAGTGTCTTCGCTGCGAAGATACACTTCATCATATACACCCAGAGAATCGGGATCTTCATGAGCAAAATACTCAGTTCCTTCTTCAGTATTCTGTTCCCAGCTATGACTTGTACTTATACCCGTGTTTACATTGAAAATCCATAACCGTGGCGGCTTGACACTCAGCGAAGCATTTCCAGAAGCAGCATGATTAGTTTCAGAAGTCAGCTCACTTGTCGTCTTTTTACTATTAAATCGATAAGAATGCGTCAGATAAGTATTGCGTAAAACATCCCCAAACATATTCCCTTTGCGGCCGCCAGTTAGTGCCGGCAACAAGGTTTTGTTTCTGAAACTCAGAGCCAGCTGAGGAAAATTCTGAGTGGAAAGCCTGTTATTACTTCCAGGATCGGAGTCATCGCTGGCATTCACATATTCATCACGCTTGAAATTCAGTGATGCATTGACTGCACTCCAGCTCCTACTGACATACATGGTGGAAGTCTGCTGACCACTAATAACTTCCTGTCCTACATCATGAATCAAATCGCTTCTCGAAAGTGACTTACTACTCATCCGCACATTGGTTTTGAATCGATAGTAATCAAGTAAAGTGTCCTGAGTATGATTCCAGTTAAGCTGCCACTCCTTGGTCTGCGGCCCAGAGCCAAGAGTGGTCCTACGGGAGTAATCTATATTACCATTGAAGGCATAACGCTTATTATATCGATTGGATAATCTCCATGTAAATTCACGTCTCTCATTATAGTCACCACGAACCGTCACATCGGTGTAATCATTAGTTGCCCAGTAATATCCCCAGTCCTTTATGTATCGGCCTGTTCTTTCAGACCAGCCAAAGTTGAACGATGGGAATAGAATACCTGACTTTCTGCCCGACTCCATATTCTTGAAATAAAATGGCAATGCAAACAACGGTACCTTGCCTATTTTTATTACAACAGGCTGGGCAAAAACCTTGTCCTTCATTTTGATCTTCATTTTATCAGACCAGAAATGATAGTGAGGTTCAGAATGGTCACATGAAGTCATTTTCCCTGAATTGATTTTCAGATTACCATTATCAAATCGTTTTATTTTTTCACCGACATAGTAGTAGTCTTCCATCATGGTAACTGCATCAAGAACTGCGGAACTTTTATGGCCAAAATCATAGGCCATATTTTCGCCGGCAATTTTCTGACTGCCGTCAATCAACAATGGTGATTCTGATGCATAAAGTTCTCGCGAATCGGTATCAAGGCGTATATGTCCGGCTGCAAGATTCATACTTCCATAATCCAGCGTAGCATTACCGTCGAACAGAATTGTCCTCTGTCCAAGTTTGAACTCAGCCTGGTGACCGTTGTAAACTACATTTTCTTTTGCTGTATTGAAATTCACGACTTGCAGCGAGTCGGGATCCTGTTCATCGAGTCTGACAAATGAATACACACCAGACATATTGCCAAGCACATCAACTGTTTCAATTTTTTTGTTCTTGAAATAGATAGTAATAGTATCACCAAGAACATCGTTGCATGCAATTTCATCCGGGTTATCTGTAGGAACATAAATGCTTTGCGCATTGCCCAATACAACCGAACGTTCCGGGCTGCCGTTTTTCATATAAACCGTAATGGTATCGCCAGACAACTTGTTTGCCGATGGCAGACCATTATAAACGGTTGCAAGGCTGTCCGGAGCAACATCAAAAACAGAGGCATTACCCTTGAGAATAATTCTATCGATTTCACTATTCAGATAAACAAACTCAATCTCGGTTCCACGCATGGTGCTTCCATTGCCATCGTCAAGCAATGGATTGCCTCTGAGAATCATTTGTTCTCTACTATTTATCCAGGCAGTGTCTGCAACAGCAACTGATTTTCCCTGTCTGATTCGAACCGAGTCTACCATCACTACACGCTGATCATCTTTGAAGAAACGCATTAAATTAGCAGTAGCATTCAACTCACTAGTACCTTGTTCCCTGCTAATCAGGAATGGTGACTGATCAACTTCTGCAAATCCTGCTTCACGAGAAAAAAGCGCATGGTCGCCAGTTACAACAGAACTTGCTTCCGGATCTACAATTTTAACATTTCCAAATGCTTCGCCTTTATCATCTCCATCGATAGTACTTATCGTATCAGCCCAAACTACATACTCAGGTGAAACCACTCGGGCATCTCCAATTAAATACAACAGATTGTTTTCACCATAAAGTTCACCACGATTAGCTGTAGCAATCATATCTTCATCAACAGTTTTTACAGATCCTGTAAACCATGCATTACCTGACTCCACTTCATACAGGGCTTCTTCACAATCAAGACTCGAATCAAATCTGGTCATGTGAACATTGCTGACGAACTCATACTCATCCCTGTCTCGCCAGAAATACGCCGTGTCGCTTTTTACCGTCAGCGTATCCCTATCGATAAAAACATTTCCATATAAGTGAAGTACATTCTCACCATCAACAAGAGAGTCTCGCAAATAGTCAGCAGCAGTTCGCGTTGCAGGCCGATCATCTTCAGCCATACAAGGAACAACCAATAGCGCAATCAAAAGTGCTATGTAACTACTTGACTTCAAGCATTCCCCCGAGCCATTACAGCTACACCTATCGCAGCCGCATTAATTCCAAGCTTTGCAGGTACAACAACTTCTTCCGGCTTAATTGAAGCCAAAACATATTTGGAAACATCCTGTATGCACGGTTTCATTATCAGATCACCAGCACGAGCAACTCCGCCACCAATTATCACCAGATCTGGATCAATAATGTTGATCAGATTACCAACCCCTATTGCCAGATACTCTCCAGTTTCTCTAAAAAGATCGATAGCTTCCTGGTCGCCAGCTTCAGCCTTTTTAAACAGATCAGCAACGCTCAGTTCAGTGTTTGATCTTTGCACGATTCCTCTTGAGCCTGTATAAGCCTCAAGGCAACCTTTGTTGCCACAAGCGCATTCAAGACCACCTCGTTCAATTATCATATGACCAAACTCTCCAGCACTGTTATATGATCCAGTAACCAGTTGACCATCTATGATAAGCGCACCACCAACTCCTGTACCAAGAGCAAGCATTGCCAGATTATTGTGGCCACGACCAGCTCCAAATATCCACTCACCTACAAGTGCTGCGTTGACATCGTTGATTATAGTAACTGCTGCTTCAGGAAAAATAGTCTCAGCAAATAGGTGAAGATCTTTTCCCTGCCATCCTGGAAGATTTGGAGAACCACAGAGCAGTGAAGTAACAGGATCAATAACCCCGGCACAAGCAAGACCAAACTGATTGACGGTACAATCCGTTTTAGAGCGCACCGCATCGGCTAATGATTGAAAAGTTGCTTCAATATCATTTGGACAAGTTGGGATTTCACCTGAGAATTCTGGAGTGGCAGGATCAGTGCCAGCTATCCATTTGACAGCTGTGCCTCCTACATCTGCACCTACGACAAACTTGTTACTCAAAATTACTCCTTTTTAAACAGTTCCAGCGCAGAGCTGATTGTACGCACCTCTTCCAAATCACGCCAGCCCATACTGTACAAAGCTTCACCTGCCATAAAACAGGATCCTGTAATTAATACCTTATCATCTGGTTTAGTTGAAGTTGCAATTATATCGATAGCTTCTTTGACTGAACCTGCAACCACTGCATTTTCCAGTTGCCACTGTTGTATCAACTCCAGCAACTGCTCATTGTTCCTGCTTCTTGGCAAACTGATTGGAGCAAAGATTACTCTATCAAACTTGCCTAACAACTCACCGGTTTCTGCACCTGGATCTTTATCATGCATCCCACCAAATAGAACTGTTTTTTTGCCATCGAGTTTATCAAAAGCAGTAAGAGCAACTCCTAGTGCCTGCGGATTGTGTGCAGTGTCAACAAACCAGTCCGGTATAGACAAAACCTGCTGGAACCTGCCCGGTAAATACAGCGATTCCAAAGAACCTGCAACATCAACTGGCAGTTGCCAGAGAGAGTCTGACATATCTTCCAAAGCCATGATTGCCAAAGCAGCATTTCGATTCATCGCCTCAGTGCCTAAATCAGGTAACCCTAGATATTGTTTGCTACGAGTTACAAGAGTCCACATGCCGTTGGATTCAGGTTCTATGCGAGTAACTTCATCCAAAAAACCACAGGCAGAACCAGTTCCGATTGCAGCTCTGAAAACCTGGTTTTTCAGTTCATCGGCAACTGCTGTGTAAAGCGGCAAACCAGGCTTGAGCAAGCCTAGTTTTTCTTCTGCTATTTCCTCAATTGTGTCACCCAGAATATGTTGGTGGTCCAGCGCAACTGTAGTCAGTAACAGCGCACTAGGGCAAAGTGCATTGGTTGCATCGAGCCTGCCACCGAGACCAGTTTCGCAGCAAAGCAAATCAACGCCAGATTCAACACTTATCAAAACTGCAGCAGCAGTCAGAGTTTCAAACCAGCTGGCTTCATGCTTTTCAACAATTGGCTTCAATTTCTTAATTGTTCTGGCAAACATTTGGGGATCGACAGGTCTATCGTCGATAGAAATACGTTCATATACTCTCATCAGATGTGGACTCGTAAACGTAGCTACTTTTTTACCTGAATCTTTTAGCAACTGAGCTAAGATCCTGGTAGTGCTGCCTTTACCATTTGTGCCACAAGTAATAATTGTTGGTAAATTGTGATGAGGATTACCGCAATCGGCAAGAACGGACTGAATTCTTTGCAACCCGGGGCGTATTCCCTGCCTGTTCAAAGAGAAAAGCCAGGCAGTTATTTCATCTTCTGCTATAAATGGCGGGTTGCCGTGTGTCAAAATACCAGGCTCACCCACAAACTTGTTTTCTGCAGACATTATCAAGCTCGCAGTGGCTGCTGCACCGATATATCCCTGCCATCGACCATCCAACTGATTGTATCTGAAAGTTTATCGCGCAGATGCTTTCTGCTGACAATCATATCGACCATGCCGTGGTCCATCAAAAACTCTGCCGATTGAAAACCTTCAGGCAATTCAGCATTGATAGTTTGCTCAATCACTCGTGGCCCAGCAAATCCCACAAAGGCACCTGGCTCGGCAATAATTACATCACCCAAAGTTGAGTAACTTGCAGTCACTCCACCATAAGTCGGGTTTGTCAAAATAGAGATATACGGGATTCCTTCTTCACGCAATCTATTGAGCATAGCACTGGTCTTTGCCATCTGCATCAGAGACAACAACGACTCCTGCATTCTGGCACCACCGCTACGTGAAATAATTATTGCAACTTCTCTATTCTTGACAGCGTCCTGCAGCATCCGGGCAATTTTCTCACCCACAACAGAACCCATGCTGCCACCCATGAAATCAAAATCCATAATTCCGATACAAACAGGTAGCTTATTTATCTCGCATCTGCCCGTGACAATTGCATCGTTACGGCCAGTCTTTTTTTCACTGGCAGCTATTCTGTCTGAGTATTTTTTGGAATCCTTGAAACCCAATGGGTCCTTTGATCTGATACCTTTATGTGTTTCATGCCAGCTGTTCTCATCGGCTAACAATTTGATATAATAATCGGTACTGATTCGCAGGTGGTGATTGCATCCAGTGCAAACCCACATATTTCGTTCCAGCTCTTTATGGTATAGAACTTCCCCACAACCGGGACACTTACTCCACAGTTTTTCAGGGACGTCTTTTTTTTGCTCTGTTAAAGACTTGATGCCTTTTTTAGCCTGATTCAACCAGGACATAACTTTCCTCCAGTTTCAGTAACTTTAGCACGCTGAACTGTAGCCCTTGAGCCGCTATTCGTCAACACTCCGGGTCATAATCAGTGCATCTTCACCACTGTCCCGATAATACTTTGGGCGCACTCCAACTTCCTCAAAATGGTGTCTTTCATAGAATTTACGGGCCCCACTGTTGCCTTCACGGACCTCTAACGTCATTGATTTAATGCCACTTAGTCGTGCTTCATCCACCAAAGCACCTAAAAATGCCGAGGCAACACCATTTCTCCTGAAATCCGGGGCAACTGCAATATTAATGATGTGAAACTCGTCAACAACTCGCCAGGTCATCAAATAGCCGGCTATTTTGCCATCGATTTCAGCAATCAGAGAATAGTTGATTTTACCATCATTCAACTCAGGAAGTAGACAATTTGCAGGCCAGGGATGCTCAAAACTGCTGTTTTCAATATCCATAACTGCAAGTAAATCTTCGGGCCTTGCTTTGCGAAGAACTATTTCAATCATGACTGCTCCGGTGCTTTGGGAGTCAAATCCAGCCCCTTCTTTACTTCTGCATCCGATGCTCTGAGGTATAGCGGCACAAGTTCAAATGGATGTATCGGTTCAACAGGTGGCTTTTCCATCGATACGGCAATTGCCAAGGCTCTGGCAGTTGCAGGTTGAGCAGAGTTCCAGTTATGTAGTTCCGGTTTGCCTGTCAAAAGTTCAGGTCTGAGGTTTTCGCCTTCGCCGGTTAATAACAATGCGCCATTCCCAGCAATCACAGGGTCAAGCGGATTGTCGACAGTTTCCAGAAACAGTTTCCACCAGTTATCATAGCCTGATGCTTTTTGCTTACACGCTTCAGTGACCCAGTTGCCATTACGCTTGAAAACTCCAGCAAAAACTTCTTTTCTTCTGGCATCAAGAACTGGCATAGCCCAGTCCCTGTGCTGATGAGTTGCAAGCATGTCGGCAGCCATCGCCTCCAGTGAGGAAACCGCATAAAGCTCAGCACCAGTTGCCCAAGCCATAGCTTTTGCAGTTGATACTCCGATGCGAACCCCGGTAAAACTTCCAGGTCCAGTTGTTATGGCAATTCGCTTGAGTTCTCTTTTTTCTCTGCCTGATTCAGCCAACATTCCATCGACAATTTTCAACAAGGCGTCTGCATAACTGCCACCAACATTGAACGGCTGGTAAACCAGGATTTCACCGTTCTCTGCAAGTGCAAATCGGCCTTGTAAAGTTGAAGTATCGAACGCAAGAGTCAGCATTAATTCTCCTGAAACAGTTGTTGCCATGCAACAGGCAATTCTGATGTTCCGCGTAGATGTATAGTCCGTTTATCTGGCTCTGTACCAGGTTGAATCAGTATTTCGATTCTATCGTCCAGCCACTTCAACGCAGGGCCTGGCCATTCAACCAGCATGATTGCATTGCCGGCTTCAACATCTTCGAGCATTGCTTCAAAACCAACATCTACGAGTTCATCGGTTGATTCCAGCCGATAAAAATCGAGATGATAAATAGTCTTTTCTCCAGGATACACATTGGCAATAGTAAAAGTTGGAGACACAATTTCGTCAGTTATTCCCAGTCCTTTACAAATGTGTTGAGTAAACAATGTCTTGCCAGCACCAAGAGGCCCCCAGAGCAAAATAATCTCGCCACCAGTCAGCAGCTTAGTGCAATTTTCAGCCAAAGCAGCAGTCTCATCAACCGAGTTGACTGTCAAGTTTAACAGAAAATCCTTTGCATCTGGAAGCTGATGAATCATCTCTGTCACCGTGGTTTGAGAACTATAAATGGAGTTATCAATTCTTCCATACTGATGCCACCATGTTGGTAGCTGTCGCGGAATTTTCTCTCATATTCATGAAGCTTGGTTGGATAAACAAGAAACTGGTCACCTGTTGTAATCACATAATTTTCGATTGGTGATTGCTTTGGTAAACCATATTCTTCCGGGTTTTTAATAAGCAAAACTTCTTTCTCATTAACTCCCAGATTGTCCCCATATTTGTATCTGACATTGTTACTTGCCTCACGATTTGCTTTCACTCGTACCGATTTTTTACAAAGCGCTGAACCGTGGTCAGTAGAAATTATTACAGTTGCATCACGACGGGAAATTGCTTTCAAAGCTTCGAACAGGGTTGAGTGCTCAAACCAGGAGCGCATTAATGAGCGAAATGCAGCTACATCGGGTGCAAGTTCTTTGAGTATTGTAGAGTTGGATCTGCCGTGTGACATAATATCCAGGAAATTATAGACTGCTGCAACCAGTTCCACATTATCCAACGATCCGAGCTGTTTCTTCAAATCATCAGTGTCCTGAGCATCGAAAACCTTGAAGTACCGATAGCTACTGGCAGCAGAAAGACCCAGCCTCTTCATCTGTTCAAAAAGTAACTCTTTTTCATAAGCATTTTTTGAGTGTTCCTGTTGCGCAGAACCTTTCCAGTATTCAGGATACTGTTTTGCGATATCTTTGGGTGTTAATCCTGCGAACATTGCATTTCTGGCAAAAGGTGTTGCTGAAGGTAGCATTGACCAGGAAAGTTGACGATCGATATGAAAAAAAGGTGTTAGCAAATCTTCAATAAAACGCCACTGATCCAGACGCATACAGTCAATTACAATCCAGAAAACCTGCTTCCCGGGACCAATATGAGGAGCAACTTTTTCCTCGAACATTTTATGAGGTAAAGTTGGCTTGTCACCTGAATCGTTAATCCAGTCCTTGTAATTATTGCGAATGTATCTTGTGAAAGCCCGGTTGCATTCTGCTTTTTGCTCTGCATGAGTGGCCAGCAGGCCGTGATCGCTGTACGAATAAAGATCCAGTTCCCAGGTTATAAGATCTTCGTGAAGAGACTCCCAGTCAGAAGTCGATTTTGCTTCATAAACTCGTTCTGGAATTGATGCAAAATGAGATAAATAATCTTTTGTTACATGTTCACCACGCAGTTTTCTGCCTTCAAGCAACCTCTTCAATGCCGATGTAATCTGAATTGGAGAAACAGGCTTTACAAGATAATCATCAATCCGTTGACCGATTGCCCTGTCAACAAGATCCTCTTCCTCACTTTTAGTAATCATAATAACAGGTACATTTTCGCGGATTTTTTTAATACCGGCCAAAGTGTCCAGGCCACTTATGCCAGGCATCATTTCATCCAGCAGAATTGCATCGTAATTAGTTGTGCGTAACATCTCCAAAGCATCGCTACCGTTTGATGCTCCATCAACAGCAAAACCTTTTTCTGTCAGGTAAACGATATGTGAACGCAGGTCTGCAATCTGATCATCGACCCACAAAATCTTGAACGCCATTATTTAACCTCTCCAGGCAATGAAATCTCAAAAGTTGTCCCGTGTATCCCGCTGTCTGCAAGCCTGATTTTGCCTTTGTGATAACCGACAACAATCCGCTTCACAAGTGCCAACCCCATTCCCCAGCCGCGGGATTTGGTTGTAAACCCGGCATCAAAGATCAAGTTCCGATGAGTTGCAGGAACACCTGACCCATTATCGATAACTTTGATTGATACAGCACCGTCAGCTCCATCAAAAAGCACAAGTTCGATAGTGCCCTCTTTGCCTTTCATCGCATCGAGAGAATTTTTGATCAGGTTCTCCAGAACCCATTCAGTCAAATCGCGATTGAATCGACATTTGTTGGTGAGTGTACTGGCAAAAGTAATTTCAACTTTACCACCAAGATGAGGCATCCGATGTTCGAAATAAGAGACTACACCTTCAACCACGCCCTCAATATCCGAGTCCTGAAGCTGGGGTTGAGACCCAATCTGACTGAATCTCTCAGATACTTTTCTAAGTTTGGATACATCTCTGTCAATTTCTTCAACTACCACATCTCTTTGTGGCAACTTTTCACGCAATAATTCAAGCCAACCCATAATCGATGTCAACGGTGTTCCCAGCTGGTGGGCAGTTTCCTTGGCCATTCCGGCAAACAGTTTTTGTTCATTAGCTTCACGCTTCATCCCTCGAGCCCAGACAATAAGCCCAAAGAATGAGCCAAGCAGAAGCAATTCTCCGTATGGCAACCACCGAATCAGCCTGATAAGTCGCGATGACCCGTAATGCAGAGTGCCTATTCTGACACCCGATGAAGGACTGGTAATTGCAAATGGTTCGTGTTCACGATCAAAGTCGCGAATCATCAATAATATTCTGTCGATATCCTGACTGTTCCCACCTGCAGGATCTACACTCTGCAAGGAGAGCATCTGAGCTGGCATTTTGATCCCAATAATTGGCTCATTCCAGAGCATCGGCCTTCCGGCAGTATCAGTTACAATGAAAGGAACTTCAATTTCATGGATTTTTGTTACAAGTTCCTTGAGTTGTTCGGAATCGCCATACCCAATATTTTGGCTGGTAAAACTGGACAACAACCAGGTGGTAAGTTGCGCCTGCTCTTCCATACGCTCTGCAATACGGAAACTGACTACAGAAATCGACAGGAAAATAACAAGGCTACCAACCAACAGGTAGGCAGAAAACAGATGTCGTTTTTTGAATCCAAGAATCCCATCCATTCCAACCTCCAATTACAAGAACTCAGCCCCATCCATATAAGGAATCAACACCTCTGGCACTCTTACTTTACCTGTAGCAGTCTGATAGTTTTCCATAATCGCTACAATCACTCTTGGTAGCGCAAGCCCTGAACCATTGATAGTATGAGGATGCTTGCCACCCTTCAGCCTGATACTTGAGCGTCGAGTCTGAAAATCCTCAAAATTACTGCAACTTGAAACTTCCAGCCACTGTTCCACTCCTGGAGACCATACTTCCAGATCATAGCATTTGGCTGCAGCAAAACTGAGGTCACCAGTTGCCAAAGTCAGAACACGATAAGGCAGGTTTAGCTGTTGCAAAATCTCTTCTGCATGGCTGGTTAAAAGTTCCAATGCATCATAGGAATCATCCGGCTCAACAAATTGAACCATCTCAACTTTATTGAACTGATGGACTCGCAATAATCCACGAGTATCTTTACCGGCAGCTCCAGCTTCCCGACGGAAACAAGGTGACTGTGCTACATATCTCAGCGGCAATTGTTCCGGAGTCAGCGCTACTTCTCTGTGAATATTTGTTACCGATACTTCAGCAGTAGGAATCAGAAAAAGATCATCAACCTGGCAGTGATACATGTCATCAGCCAATTTTGGAAGCTGACCTGTACCTGTCATTGCATCTCTACCAACAAGGTACGGAACATTTACTTCCCTATAGCCTTGGACAATATGAATATCGATGAAATAGTTAATCAATGCTCTTTCAAGTCTTGCCAAAGAACCACTGATAACTGTAAACCCGGAACCACTCATTCGAGATGCAGCCTCAAGGTGCATTACACCTAGATCTTCGCCCAAATCCCAGTGTGGTATGGCATCGAAATCAGGGTCAAGAGGTGTTCCCCATTCCCGGACGAGCTCGTTGTTTTCTTCTGAGCCGTGTGGAACAGATTCATGCGGAATATTTGGGATTTTCATGTAAAGCTCATCAACTGCTTCTTCAGCAGCAGAGGCTTCTGCTTTCAGTTCTTTAATCTGATCAGCAATAGCTCTCATATTGTTGATAGCTTCTTTAGCATCGCCACCAGATTTTTTAACTTCTGCAATCGCCTTATTGGCTTTATTTGCATCGGCTTGCATGGTTTCGACTTTGAGCAGAGCAGCCCTTCGGACTGCATCTTTCTCATAGTATTGCTCTATATCAACCGACTCATTTTTCAGCTCGACGGCCTGAGTAACAAGCGTTTGATTATCTCTTAAAAATCTTCTGTCCAGCACTTGGGAATCCTCTCGTTAGCAAAAAACCTGAGATAGCATTTGCTTTCTTGTAAAATCATTGCTAGATGGTATAAACTCAAGGCTTGAACGGCAAGCGTTATCCGTAAAAACTCAAAAATCGACAGGATTGCAATGCAGAAAAACCAGCTCCTGAAGCAGTTCAGAGAAGTCCCCAAAAGCAACAGAATTATTACCGCACTGGATTTGCCTACTGCTGAACAATCAGTAGAGCTGGCTGCCACACTTGGCCAGAACGGTCAATTTGTGAAAGTTGGCATGCAACTTTTCACTGCTGCCGGCCCAAAAGTCATTACCGATTTGCATAATGCAGACAGAAATATATTCCTGGACCTCAAATATATGGACATCCCCAACACGGTTGCTGGCGGGGTTAGAAGTGCCTGTGGTCTGGGTGTTTCAATGCTTACTATCCATGCCAGTGGTGGCAAAAGGATGATGGAAGCGGCCGCCCAGGCAGCATCGGAATATGAAAATCGGGCTGCAATTCTAGCAGTAACAGTACTTACCAGCTTCACACTGAATGAACTGGATGAAGTTGCTCCAGGTGGTGGCGATATGAACGATCGCATCAAACGGCTGGCAACTGTTTCTCTGGAAGCTGGTTGTGATGGACTGATATGTAGTCCAGCAGATTTGCCTGCAGTTCGTTCAGCAGTTGGCAATGAAATGTTACTGGTAACACCAGGAGTTCGCCCCTCAGGAAGCACTGGCGATGACCAGCGCAGAGTTGCAACGCCAAAAAGTGCAATGAACGACGGCGCAGACTATCTTGTTGTTGGCAGACCGATTACAAAGAGCGACAATCCAGGTGTCGCCATTAAAACCATAGCACAGGAGCTTGAATAATCATGGACCAACAAGAATTTCTTGATTTGATGACTGAACTTGGAGCACGTAAAGAAGGACACTTCAAACTTAGTAGTGGACTTCACAGTGACACCTATTTCCAGTGTGCACTGGTTCTGCAATATCCTGACCTCGCATTAGAGCTTGGAAAAGAGATTGCTTCAAAGTTTGATGCCAACCAATTCGATTTGGTTGTGGCCCCGGCAATGGGAGCACTGCTACTTGGTAACGAAGTTGCTCGCGCACTTGGTCGTCGATATATCTTCACCGAAAGAGTTGACGGCAAAATGACCTTGCGCAGAGGCTTTGAGATCAATAAAGGTGAAAAAGTGTTGATGGTTGAAGATGTTGTAACCAGAGGAACAAGCACTCTGGAAGTCATCGATGTAATAGAAAAAGCTGGTGGTGTTGTTGAAGGGCTGGCCTGTCTGGTCAACAGAACCGGTGGCAATGTAGAGCTACCACTTCCACTTCAATCGCTTGCAGCGGTTGATGTGGTAACCTGGGACCCTGACAACTGTCCACTTTGCGAGGATGGCTCAGAGGCAATCAAACCTGGTAGCAGAGGAAACGCATAAATGAAGAGACTGGCAGCATTCATTGTTGCGTTCCTCTTTGTCTTGCTTTGGTCAATGGAACACCCTGCGATTGAACAAACTGCAGGGGCTGATATTTTTGAACATCTTTCTGTGGCTGATCACCTTTTGGCCGGCGACGGTTTTGTCAACGACATCACCTACCCTGTCTCCTACGCGTTCCCATTTGCTCAAAAACTACCTCAACCGATGCTGCATCGAGCTCCCGGCTTCCCATTACTATTAACCGTTCCAGTTGCCCTTTCAGATAACCCGATTTCTGCAGTCAGGATCATGCAGTTACTGACTCTGGGGCTGATTGTTGGTTGTGGCAGTTGGTTTTTACTCACAAAACAACAGCCAGCTCTTGTTCCTTGGCTGATTTTACTCTTTTTCAGCCCTTTGGTTGATATCTCTGTCAGCTTTGGGCAATCGGAACTTGTTTGTGCTTTTATTCTGCTTGTGATTTGGATGCTACGTGATAAATCGGTTCTGCTGATTGCAGTTTTAACCGGATTGCTCGGACTGATCAGACTTGAGCTCTGCCTGCTCCCTCTGTTATGGATTATTCTGCAAAATAAAAGGTCTGCAACTAAACTGCTTCTGGCAGCCTTTGGTATCTGGATTGCAATTCAGCTTCCATGGTGGATCAGAAATTTCCTGGTTACTGGTAATCCATGGTTTGCTCTACAATCGTATGCTGAACATCTGAAAATGACTCCACTCTACCCAGATTACTCTATCTACACCAAGCTTGAGCCACAAACTCTATGGCAATCGATTCAATCACACCCCGGGATTTTATGGGACAAATTCAATTCAGGGATTGTGTTTCAACTACGCAGGTTGGACACCTGGATTCCATGGCCATTGTGGATTGCATTTTTCGCGATTGGAAAAAGAAAAGCCGTTCAGCTTGGAGCAAGCTTGTTGTTGCTGATTATTGGCTATGCTGTTTTCTCACATACTGTCAGATATATGCTGGTTCTATTACCAATTGTTTCAGTAGAACTCTGGATGGGTCTTTCAAAACGAACTCCAGATAAATCTGCATCTGTAGTCGGTATGATTTTATTGGCAGTTGCTCTTCAATTTGCATCACCTGCTTTCTTACCCAACTGGGATAGAAATTACAGCGAAGATTCGGAATTAATTATTGATACAAAAGATGGCATCGTATTTACCAACAGTGCAAAATATCTGTGGGAAACAAAACAGAGCGGCATCTGGAGTCCTGCAAACAAAGATGTTGAGAATAAGATTATCAAAATACTGCAAAAAAACTCTACTCCAGTAAATAAATAAAGAAGCCATTTTTATGGTCACCAGGCATCTTTCAAGATAGCGTGAGCTCAAAGATGTTAGTACCTGGATAGTCACCATTAAAAATAGCTTCTTCAGATGACATTATAACATATCTGAACAATTATTCAAATGATATTTGATGTATAGTAATCCTATAGGTTATTAACATACAAAAATAGACCCCGTTTTCACGGGGCCTATCTTGATAACTAATTGAATAGCTTAACTATGGCTTTGAGAAAAATCCTGCTTCAATCTTTGGATTTCTTTCAAACTTTTTCACAGCTCCAGCAGCAAATTGCTCATCATCATGTAAAATAACGATTGATTTAGCTACTTGAATACCATCAAAAACAGCGTAGTCAGAGTACATGGTTTTAGCAACTACAGGAGCACCAGTGACCATGTCTGCACCTTTTGTCTGTTCCATAACCAGCAGATGTGTCTCTGCGTCGAAACAGTAAAGGATGAAGTCTTTTCCAATACCTGTGACATAAACTCTGTCACAAAGAACGCCATCAACTTCAGCCTGGTCAATTGCCTGGCAGGAAATATCGCCACGGTTACGCAGAACAGTATAGAAATCTTTTTCAATTTCTTCTAGAAGGCTCTGAATGTCATCGCCTTCAATATCTACAATCCCACCTGGTGTGTCAGCCCATGCAACATCACCATCAAGAGCTTGAACCATATTTCCGAATGGAGTCTTTTGAGCAAGTTTCATGTGGTTTGGATAAACAATAGTTTTCTCAACACCAAATGTCAGAGCCATACCCTGGATTTCAAGGTCCAGGCTCATCTCACCAAAGTAACCATCCATTCCACCAATTTTCTTTCCACCCATAGCTTCATAACCAGCAGTCATGATAGCTTGTCCAGCAGCCATTAATTCATCGGTTGCAGTTGGGATATCAAGAGTCAGTTTTGGCTCTGGAATAGTAATATCAATATCATTTACCATTCCAAATGTTCCCAGATCACCATCAAACAGTTCCGGGTCACCAACAGCCAGAATTGACAATCTATCTGGTTTCCAAAGCTCCTGAGTTGCCGCTAACACATCTTCAACAGTTGTTTCACGAACCTGTTGCTGATATACCTGCAGGAAGTCATCAGGATAACCATACATTTCATAGGTAACCATACGATCCAGGACTTCACGTTTTGTATCAAAACTGAAAACTTCTGAATTCAGGATACCATCCTTGGCGCTGTCAAGTTCTTCCTGAGAAACCAATTCAGTTGTCATTCTTTCAATTTCACCAAGAACAACAGTTATAGCTTCTTCAGTTGTTTCACACTTAGTGCCAACACCAGCCATGAAGTTTCCAGCATTACGGAATCCTGTTCCAGAGCTACTCCATGTTGAATAAGCCAGACCGCGCTTGGATCTTACTTCGTTGAACAGACGTGATGAGAAGCCTCCACCAAGAATCTTGTTAGCTACAATAATATGAGCATACTTTGGATGGTCAGCTTTAATACCTTTGTGTCCCAAAAGTATCTGACTCTGAGTCAGACCTTCCTTGGCAGCAATATTAACTGTGCGTGGGAAGTTTGGAATCATTGGGTCATTTGGCAATGGTGTAGTCGATTTTTCCCAACCAGCAAAAGCAGCTTCGATTTTTGCAACCATTGTGTCACTGTCAAAATCTCCAACTACAATCAAGTGCATCCGGTCTGGATGGAAGTATTGTGAGTGAAAATTAACTAGGTCATCACGAGTGATTGAACCAATTGTATCGTACTCTTCAACTCTGGCTATTGGGTGATCTTCACCAAGAAGGATCTTTGTCATTTCACGACGAGCAATACTACTTGGCTCATCATTACGACGTGAGATTCCTGCTTTATGCTGAGTAATTGACAAATCGATTTTGTCTTCAGCAAATCTTGGAGCTGTCATAATTTCAGCCAGAATCTTAAGAGCCATGTCTGAATCTTCAGTCAAAGCTGATAACCATGCTCCACCAGTGTTACCACCAATCCAGGTTTCAACACTTGCGCCCATTGATTCCAGCATCAAGTCAATTTCATCGCCATCCCAGCTTTTTGTTCCACCAGAACGGAGAACTTCACCTGTAATTCCAGCTAAGCCAACTTTTTCTGCAGGTTCATAAATTGAACCAACCATGATTTTGGCTGACAAGCCGATTGTTGGGAATTCATGGTCTTCGGCAAGGTACAAAACCATACCGTTATCCAATTCAACTCTTGTGTAATCCGGCATGGCAATTTCACCAAGCATAGGATATTTAAATTTGGTCCAAGGCATTTTGCGACCCGCATCAGCAGGTTGCGCGACGGTTAAAGTCACAGCCACTACCAACAGTAGTAACAGTACTTTTTGCATGACTTTGGTCATGATTTATCCTTTCGTCGGCGTTTCCACGCCTGCGGGTTATTCCTCTTCTTCAGTCTCTACAATCGCAACAGTGCGATTTGAAGTAACAAATATTTCAGCAGCAACGCGTTTTACATCTTCAACTGTCACAGCTTCAATTTTTTCGACAGTCTTGAACATATCGCGCCAGTCACCAGTCAAAGCCTGGTATGCGCAAAGCTGACCAGCCATTCCCTGATTTCCACCAAGAGAACGAATGAAGTTAGCTTTTGTGCGTTTCTTTACACCGGCAAGTTCTTCTTCAGTAACTCCATCTGCAACCAGTTTATCAAACTCTGCATAAAGAGCTGCTTCAACTTCAGCAGTTGAAACATCTTTAGAAGGAATAGCATAAACTAGCATCAGGTTTGGATATTTGTTTCCAGGGAATCCGGAGAAACAACCAGCTGCAACACAAAGTTTGTCTTCCTTAACCAGTTTGGTATGAAGACGACTTGTTCTGCCCTGTCCTGCGATATCAGCAATAGCATCATAAACGGCATCGTCAGGGTGACTCATTCCGCCTTTGTGATAACCAGCCATAATAATTGGCTGAGTATCATCCATTACTACAATACGCTTCTCACCTTTTTGAACTGGTTCAACAGTTTCAATTACAGGCAATTTTCCTGGACCAGGAACATCCGAGAAATACTTCTTGGCCAGTCTTTTAACTTCTTTCAGCTCAACATCGCCAACAACAGCAACAGTAAAGTTATTACCGATATACCATTTGTCGTAAAAATCTATACAGTCTTGTCTTGAGATAGATTCAATATCAGACATGTAACCGATTGTTGAGTGATGGTAAGGATGAGCAGAGAATGCCATATTCAGGAATTGCTCCATCAACATACCGAAAGGACTGTTATCTGTACGCATTCTGCGCTCTTCAGTAACAGGACCATCTTTTTCAGTATAGAACTCGCGGAAAACAGGCTTGCTCATACGAGTACCTTCAAGGTAGGCCCACAATTCAAGTCTGTTACTTGGCATGTTATAGAAGTAGTTGGTAGCATCGGCGCCAGTTGAGGCGTTCATGCCGTTTCCACCATTGTTCTCAACAAGCTGGCCAAATTCGTTGCTGACAACAAATTCACGAGCAACATCTTTAGCTGCTTCAAAATCAGCTCTGAGTTGTTCCAAAACTGCAGGGTCAGCATCATGGCCCTTGTTCAGTTCATCGCGTAAAGCATAAAAAGCGTTGTCTTCAGCTTCCATAGCCTTGCGTTCTTTTTTGTAACCAGTTGTAGCAATGTAATCTGTGCCTTTGAAAGCCATGTGCTCAAGGATATGAGCGATACCGGTAATACCAGTAACTTCATTTACACTACCTACATTTACGTAAGTTCGGAATGAGAAAACAGGAACATCATGGCGCTCCAGCACCATAAAGTGAATCCCGTTGTCCAAGGTAAACTCTTGAATCTCATCTTGCAGATCCATGTAGTTACCAGCGGATACTGCACCGGCCAACATAAGCAAACCGAGCAGAACCGTAACGGTTGCTCTGAGGTATCCAGGCATTAAAAGCCTCCATTGGTTTTGTCAGTAAAGTACTGACTGTCGAGAGAAAACCCAAAATGTGGGTCTATTATTGATCTTGAATATCATTGACATTAAGCAAACTAACTATAGTCAGACTTAAAATCAACAGACACTACTTGAAGATCTCTTTGCGATTCATTAAAACTGCGCCAATAATTGTTGTAGAGGCAATTACTGCCAACAACGCCAAAAACGATTCAATGTTAGATGGTGGATCAGCAGGCCTCAATAAACCCTCCAGAAACGATATGCCACCCTGAGTGCTTTCAGCACTAGGTTCCGACAGCAAATTTCGCAAATGGCAGGCTACTGTAAGTTCCTGCAGTTTCATAGGCGCATGGCTACTTATTGATTCCCACCAGAACGCAAAAATCAGCGCTGGAAGCATCGGTTTCTTTAGAACCGTGCCAACAGCAGCAAATATTGCGGTGTAAGCCATTGAGCCAACCAGCAACACTACGCAGGCGGAAACATAAAGTTTCACCATTTCCATGGAAAGTACTGAGCTGTTGCCAATAGTCATTATCAAAAAACAGAGAACAATAGAAACAACCAATAACACTGAGCTTACTATTTGTGCGGAGAAAAGCCTACCCAGGTAGATAGCCTCTCTGCGCATCGGTCTGGTCCAGTAATATACAACTGTCCCATCGTCAACAATTTCACCAATTGTAGACAGACCAAACGCAAGTGACACAATAGCAACCATAAAATGTACATAGATAATAGACATCAAGCTGTCCAACAAAGCCGTAGCTGTAAAACCAGGATTGAAAAACCGCCAAAGCAGGACCATCAATGGAGGAATCAGCATTACAAGTGACATAACAAGCAATCGACGGCGACGAACCATTTCCTTGAATGAGAAAATAGAAACCCACATCACCGACATAAAAAAGCTTGGAGTATTACTGGTGGCCATAATGATCTCCGGTCAGATATTCAAAAACTGCTTGCAGACTGTCATCAAGAGTACGAATTGATGTAACTTCCAGCCCGCTTTCAACCAACCATTCAGGCAGATCTTTATAAAATGCAGCTGCATGATCAGTCCTGATTATCACATCATTTTGATCAACTTCAACGCCGGCAACAAGTTCTTTGGCCGCAAGAATTGAAGCAAGTTTTCGAGTTTGTGGGCTGGCAATAGCTACGACTGTCGGGTGGTCGTCAATCGCTTCACGTATTTCAGTAACATCACCTTCAGCCAGCAATTTGCCGTTGTGAATCAGAATTATGGAGCGAGTCATTGTTTCAATTTCAGGCAATATGTGACTGGAAACAATTACACATTTTCCCTGCTGCCCAAGTTGCTCAATAAGCCTCACTATATCTCGACGGGAAACCGGATCCATACCGTTCAGCGGCTCATCCAATAGAATTACGTCGGGGTTGTGAGCCAATGCCTGAGCCATCTTGATTTTCTGGCGCATCCCTTTTGAATATGAACCGAT